>DATDDB010000076.1:0-51269 GCA_036524005.1 Gallionellaceae bacterium
GCCTTGTGCAAAGCGAGCAATATGCCGAAGCGGAAAAAGTTCTCGATGGCGTGCTGGCACATTTCTCCGAACTGATGCGCGATGGCTCACACCAATACGTCACCTTTCGCAGCGATGATGACTACCGGCAGTTTATGACTGCCTCCAAGGCCGGGCCGGGTGGAAAAGCCAAGTCAAAAATCATCAGGGTGCACGATTCATTTGCGCAGGCCCTGCAATTGAAGGCCTACATCGCATCTTCCCTGCAAAAATGGGATGAGGCCACGGAATACCTGGACAAGAAAATTTCCTATGCCCCGTATGAGGCGCAGCCGCACCTGGAAAAGGGCTATGTGCTGAATGCGCAAGGCAAGCCTGGCGCGGGGCTGGAGTCGTACAAAAAGGCCTATGAGTTGGCGGTGGCGCACCATGCGGCCAAGCAGGAAAGGGCGGCCGCGCTCCGCGGGATGGGGAGCACCCTGATCGAGCTTGGCAGGCTGGACGAGGCGGAAGAAAAATACAACCAGTCGCTGGAAATCGACCCGGGAAACCGGATTGCGCTGGGTGAGCTGGAATACATCAGGAAGCTACGGACGAAGAGCCGCTAACAAAATGCCATGTGCCCGCTGGGTCTATTCTGATTTGCCATCGCTTCGGACTTGCGGCGAATAAGGGCTGACCCGGTTGCCGCCCTTAACGGAAACCAAGCTTATCCGGCGGCATCCTCATGCAGTAGCAGCGGCTTGCGCTCCACCAGCAGCGAGTGCAGCCTGCGGCTGTCGGCGCGCAGCACGGTGAATACCAGGTCGCCGACCGTGATGTGTTCGCCGCGCTTGGGCAGGCGCCCGGCTGCCTTGAGCACCAGGCCGCCCACGGTATCGTAGTCCTCGTCGCCGAAGGTGGTGCCCACGGCTTCGTTGAAATCCTCGATTTCCGTGGCGGCCTTGACGCGCCAGTGCCCCTTGCCATCCAAAATGATGTTGTCCTCGTCCTCGTCGAAATCATATTCGTCCTCGATTTCGCCGACGATCTGCTCCAGCACGTCCTCGATGGTGACCATGCCGCACACGCCGCCGTATTCATCCACCACTAGGGCGATATGGTTACGGTTGCCGCGGAAATCGCGCAGCAGCACGTTGAGCCGCTTGGTCTCGGGCACAAATACCGCCGGGCGCAGCATGTCGCGCACGTCGAACTTCTCGCCCGCGTAATAGCGCAGCAAATCCTTGGCCAGCAGGATGCCGATGATGTTGTCCTTGTCGCCATCGATTACCGGAAAGCGCGAATGTGCCGTTTCAACCACGAAAGGGATGAATTGCTCCGGCGGCTGGCTGATGTCTATTACATCCATCTGCGCGCGCGGGATCATGATTTCGCGCACCTGCCGTTCGGAAACCTGGATCACGCCCTCCATCATGGAGAGTGCGTCGGCGTCCAGCAGGTTGCGCTGGTAAGCGGAATGCAGCAGTTCGACTAGCTGTTCGCGGTCTCCCGGTTCGCGCAGGAGCAGCGCGGAAAGGCGCTCCAGCAGGCCGGGTTTGTCATTTTGGGGTACGTCCATATCCTATCGGGAAGTTACAGCATAGGGGTCAGCATAACCTAATTTTGCCATTATTGCAGTTTCAAGATTTTCCATCTCGCTGGCCTCCTGCTCATCCTCATGTTCGTAGCCCTGCAAATGCAGGATGGCATGGATGACCAGGTGTGCGTAATGGGCGGCCAGTTCCTTGCGCTGCTCCAGCGCTTCGCGCGCCACCACCGGGGCGCACAGCACGATGTCTCCCTGCAAAGGAAGTTCATTGTCGTAAGTGAACGTCAGCACATTGGTGGCGTAATCCTTGCCGCGATAGCTTTTGTTGAGTTCCCGGCCTTCCGTCTCGTCCACGATGCGCAGGGTGATCTGGGCATCGTGCCGCAGTGCGGCCTTGACCCAGCGCCGCAGCTGCGGCCGGGTCGGCAGGTGTTCCGCCGAACTTGCGTACTGCACCGCGAGCGATAACTTAAGGGATTGATTCATTGCTGCTTGTTTTGCTGGTCGTAGGTCTCGTAGGCGCTGACAATTTTCTGCACCAGCGGGTGGCGCACCACGTCCTCGGCCAGGAAATACTGGAACGCGATGCCGCGCACCTCGCGCAGCACGCTGCGCGCTTCCACCAGGCCGCTTTTCTGCCCGCGCGCCAGGTCGATTTGCGTCACATCGCCGGTGATCACCGCCTTGCTGCCGAAGCCAATGCGCGTGAGGAACATTTTCATTTGCTCCGGCGTGGTGTTTTGCGCCTCGTCCAGGATGATGAACGAGTGGTTGAGGGTGCGGCCGCGCATATAGGCGAGCGGGGCGATCTCGATTACGCCGCGCTCGAACGCCTTGGCCACCTTGTCCGTCCCCATCAGGTCGTAAAGCGCGTCATACAACGGGCGCAGGTAGGGGTCTACTTTCTGCGCCAGGTCGCCTGGCAGGAATCCCAGGCGTTCTCCCGCCTCCACCGCGGGGCGCACCAAAACCAGGCGCTGCACGTTTTCGCGCAGCAGGGCGTCTACTGCGCAAGCCACGGCGAGATAGGTCTTGCCGGTGCCCGCCGGGCCGATGCCGAATGTGATGTCATGTTGCTGGATGGCTTGCAGGTAGTCATTCTGGCGCGGGGTGCGGCCGTGGATTTCCGCCTTGCGCGTCATCAGGATGGGTACGAATTCGGTCTGCTCCCCATCCGTTCCGCGCATGGCTTCGATCAGGCCCAGCTGCAGGTGCTCCAGCGAGATATCGTGCTTTGCCTCGAAATAAAAATCCTGCAGAACCTTGCGCGCCAGCGGAGCCTGCGCACCGGTGACAGTGAATTGGCCTCCACGGCGCGAGATGGTCACTTCCAGAGCGGTCTCGATCTGGCGCAGGTTCTCGTCGAACGCGCCGCACAGGTTGGCCAGCTGCGCGTTGTCCAGCGGTTCCAGGGAAAATTTGATGTCGGGCGAGTTCATGCTGCAAGCATTATAGCCAACCGGGAGGGCTTAGGCTGGGTGCGCCACCACTTCGCCGCGCAGGGTATGCACGATGACCGCGGTGATTTTCACCTCGACGAACCTGCCCAGCATGCCGGGCGATCCGGCAAAATTCACGATGCGGTTGTTTTCGGTGCGCGCCGCCAGTTCCTGGGAGTCCTTTTTCGATACGCCTTCCACCAGCACGCGCTGGGTAGTGCCCACCATCGCTTCGGCGATGGCCAGCTCCTGCTGCGCGATCTTGTCCTGCAGGCGCTTCAGCCTTGCAGACTTCACCTCCAGCGGAACATCGTCCGGGAGCTCGGCCGCCGGCGTGCCGGGGCGCGGGCTGTAGATGAAACTGAAGCTGGCGTCGAACCCCACTTCGTCTATCAGCTTCATGGTTGCCTCGAAATCGCGCTCGCTCTCGCCGGGGAAGCCGACGATGAAGTCGGAGGAGATGCAAATGTCAGGGCGCGCAGCGCGCAGCTTGCGGATCAGCGATTTGTATTCCAGCACGGTGTAGCCGCGCTTCATTGCGGACAAAATGCGGTCCGAACCGGATTGCACCGGCAGGTGCAAATGCCCGGCCAGCTTGGGCGTGCTGGCGTAGACATCGATCAGGCGCTGCGTCACCTCCCTGGGGTGGGAGGTGGTGTAGCGCAGCCTTTCCACGCCTGCCAGTGCGGCGATGGCCTGCAGCAGGAAGGCCAGGTCGGCCGTCTCGCCGTCATCGAGCTCGCCGCGATAGGCATTCACGTTTTGCCCGAGCAGCGTGATTTCGCGCACCCCGCGTTCAACCAGGGCTTGCACCTCGCGCATCACATCGGCGAACGGGCGGGAAACCTCTTCGCCGCGGGTATAGGGCACCACGCAGAAGGTGCAGTACTTGCTGCATCCTTCCATGATGGAAACATAGGCCGAGCCGGCAGCGGTTTGCGGTGCGGGGAGGTGATCGAACTTCTCGATCTCGGGAAAGCTGATGTCCACCTGGGAACGGCCGGTTGCACGCCGCGCCGCCAGCAACTGCGGCAGGCGGTGCAGCGTCTGCGGCCCGAACACCACGTCCACGTAGGGCGCGCGCCTGACGATGGAATCGCCCTCCTGGCTGGCCACGCAGCCGCCCACGCCGATCAGCAATTGCGGATTCTTCTCCTTCAGCTCGCGCACGCGGCCCAGGTCGGAGAATACTTTCTCCTGTGCCTTCTCGCGCACCGAACAGGTGTTGAACAGAATCACATCGGCCTTTTCCGGGGAATCAACCTGCTGCATGCCTTCGCAGGCGCGCAGCACGTCCGCCATCTTGTCCGAGTCATACTCGTTCATCTGGCAGCCAAAGGTTTTGATGAATAATTTTTTGCCCACGGCGATCAAAAAGCGATATCAAATAAGATAAAAAGAAATCTGCCCGCGATGCGGGCAGATAAGGGGTGCATAAGGTTTGAATAGACCAATTTTACCGGAAACGGGGGTGTCCGGCAAACCCAAGCGGGGGAGAAAGCGTGCAAAAAAACGCCGCTAAAAGCGGCGCAGAGGGGAGGAGTAGACGATGAAATGCGGTAATCAATGACGGCCGAGTATGGAATCCATGTTGTTTTCCAGGTCGTTGATCATCACCCAGTCCGCAGCCCCGGCCTTGCGCACCCGCGCTTCCCAGCGTGAGAGACGGTCCAGATATTTGCGCGGGTCTGCATTGTCGGTTCCAAGCTTGGTGACGTTGAGTGCGACTATGCGGATGCCATCCAGGTGGATCGGGAAATCGCGCACTGCACCCTTGTCCAGATCCTCTTCCATGTCGGAAAAAATGACGATGGTCTTGATGCCCGCCTTGGTTTCATTCAGGTATTCCGCACCCTGCAGCAGGCCGCCAGTGATGTCGGTATGTGCGCTGCCCTTGGTGTTTTTGGCAAAAGCCTCGATCTTGGCCTTGAAGGCGCGCTTCTGTTCTGTGGCGTGCGAGGGGCGGTTGTCGAAGGTAACGCGGGCCACGTAGTCCTTCTCTGTGAAGCTGCGCGATTCCACCTTGGCCACGGCCAGGGAATCGCCCGGGTTGAGGGTGGCCAGCAGATAGCTGACGATCTTGACCGCCTTGCTGGACTCCTGGGCGTAGGTGCCGGAGGTATCCACCAACATGTATACAGCCTGGCTGTGAGCGCGGCCATCCCCGCAGCCGCTGGAGGCAAGCGTGGCCAAAATTGCCAGTGCAACAAGCAAGCTATTTTTAATCATGATGCTCTCCCGGTTTTGGGCTGATGCGATTTGTCGGAAAGTGAGAAGCCGCTGGCGCCCACCATGCGCTCGATCAGGAGCGGTATGACTATGGTGATGTCATAGGTCATTTCCAGAACACGCGCTAGGCGGCGGAAGGCCACGCCGATGAGGCGGCACAGGAAACCCAGTGCGCGCATGAACTGGACAGTCAGCGAACCCAAAACCGTGCGCATGGAATGCACCGCGCTTTCGAGGGGAATGGCGACGAAGGCCAGTGCAAACGGGAGCACAAAACCCATGATCATCTGCCCGGCCATGGGAATGTGGGTCAGCAGGCCGGACTCCTGGGCGGGCGGGGCTGAGGAGGAGAGGTCGCGCATCAGCGAGGCCTTGTCGGCTATCAGCATGTCGCGCATCAGCGCCAGCGAGGACTCGATGCAGGCCAGGATGATCAGGAATACCAGCGCAGCCAGCATCAGGCGGTGGCGCATGCGGTCATCCATGCTGGCGATGCGCGGGAACAGGCTGGTGATGCGCAGCGATTCCAGCAGGAACAGTCCCATGGAGGCTTCCATGAGTATGATCACCAGGGCCGCCACATCGGAAGTTTTGAGGTTGTTGGTGATGTAATCGCTGGCGCCCACCATCTCGGACATAGGCAAAGCGATCAGCTTGAAGTTGATGAAAGCGCCGCCCATGGCGATCACCATCACCAGGCCGGAGATGGCAAACTGCACAAAGCCGGATACGGTCAAGGCGTGCTCTGCCTTGTTGTCCTTGGCGCGCATGGACTCGTATTTGGACATGTGGTCGTCTATCTGCTTGCCGTTGGTCTCAAGCGATATCATCTTCTTGTCCATTTCCTCCATGGACTTGCTCACCGAGCGCCAGGTCGGCATCAGGCTTTTCAGTATTTTGTGGCGCTCCTCATAGGAACGGCGGAATTCGGCCACGGTCTTGTCATGAATTTTCTGCACCGACTTGTGAATGTCCTCCAGCAGCTTGCGCGGTATGTCGCCGCCCGACTTGATCTGGGACACCGATTCCAGTGCCTGCACCCATTCCGGTGGCGGCGGGGGAACCTCGCCGCAGCGCCGGTAATCATCCTCAATGCGCGTTACCTCTTCCATCAGCTTGCGCTGCAAGGAGGGGTATTCCTGCAAGTCCTTGCGTACGATGTTGGCAATGCGTTCGAATTCGCGTTCGATATGGGCGGAGGCTTCGCTCTCGCCTTGTGCCAGCAGCACCATACGGTTGCGCTCGCGCACAGTGTCGGCGCTGAGGAATAGCCAGCGCGAGGCTACGCGCATGGATGAAGCCACCATATGGCACAGGGCATGGATGACGCCGTGCATTTGCCTGCGTGCCGCATACAGCAAAACGGTGGCCAGCAGGAAAAGCGCCAGCAAGGACAGGGCTACGTTACTTGGCCAGATAAGCAGTGAATTCCAGTTCATGGATCGACTCCGCACAAAAATATTATGCTTGGTGAATAATGCCAAGTTTCACCAAGGTTAGCGCTCACTTTGCACCCGTGGCAGGGGGATGGCAATTCCGTTCGGGGGAGGTGAGGTGACGCCGGTCGGGTATTGCACCGGTTTGGCAGCCGTTCATCGCGGTTGTGCGACCGTTCGTCCAGGATAGTGGCGAGCGAAAGAAATGCAGTGAAAATGGCTGCCGGCAACTTTGCTGGCGCATTGAATTTAAAGGGTATTCGTGGCGGGCTTGAATTTCAGGCGCCGGGCATTTACCCTGTAAAAATGATCACCCTGCGCAAGTCCTCCGAGCGCGGCCACGCGCACCACGGCTGGCTGGAAAGCTGGCACAGCTTTTCGTTTGCCGATTACTATGACCCGGCGCATCTCCATTTCGGCCCGCTGCGGGTAATCAACGAGGATATCGTACAGCCCGGCACGGGGTTTGACACCCATGGCCATCGCGACATGGAAATCCTCACCTATGTGTTGAGCGGAACGCTGCGCCATCGCGACAGCATGGGCAACGAAGGCGACATCGGCCATGGCGAAATCCAGCTGATGCGTGCCGGCAGCGGGGTGCTGCATAGCGAAATCAATCCCTCATCCGGCGCAGCGGTGCACCTGCTGCAGATATGGATCATGCCGGACCAGCAAGGACTGCCGCCGGGTTATTGGCAGAAGCGCGTGCCGTTTCGGCGCGGCCAGTGGAATTTGCTGGTGTCACCCAGCGACAGCGGCGATGCATTGCATATCCACCAGGATGCGCAAGTCTGGTCGGCATTGCTGGATGGCGCGGAGAAGCTGGAATACCAGCTAGCAGCAGGGCGCCGCGCCTACCTGCATGTGGCGCGCGGCAGGCTCACGGCCAACGGCAGGGCGCTGGAAGCGGGCGATGCGCTCACCTATGCGGATGAGCGCATGGTTGTGCTGAGCGCGGGAAATAATGCCGAGGTGCTGCTGTTCGACATGGCATAGCCACGGCTAAACCGGCACATTCTTGACGCGCGAGATGCGGATCACTTCCGGTATCTTGCGCAGCCTGCGCATGGCGTTGGCCAGGTGCACGCGGTTGTTTACCTGCAGGGTGAAGTAAAGCCCGGTGTACTCGCCTTCGTTGGCGAAATGCACGTTTTCGATGTTGGATTCCGCCTCGGAGATGGCAGCCGCCGCCTTGGCCAGCACGCCGCGCTGGTTGACCACGATGAGCTTGATGTTCACGTTGAAGGGGCGGTTGATGTTCTTGTCCCACACCACGTCCAGCCATTTGTCAGCGGTGCTGCGCCCCTTGCGCAGGGTGGCGCAATCGTGGGTGTGGACCACCAGGCCCTGGCCGCTCTTGATCACGCCGATGATGGGGTCGCCCGGGATGGGCATGCAGCACTTGCCGAACTGCACCGCCATGCCTTCGGTGCCGAGGATGGTGAAAGGCCCGCTGGGCGCCTCCGGCACGTTGCCCTCGGCCACGCGCGCCAGTTGGTGCGCGACGACGATGTTGAGACGGCGCCCCAGGCCGATGTCGGCCAGGATTTCCTCGCGCGATTTGGCGCCCGTGTCCTTGAGCAGTTTGTCCCAGCGCGCGTGGTCTATGTCCTGCGCCTTGAGGCCGAGCGAGGACAGGGTCTGGTTCAGCAGGCGCTCGCCCAGGGTGGCGGATTCCTTGAAGTGCATGGTCTTCAGGAAGTGCCGGATCTGGCTGCGCGCCTTGCCGGTTTCCACAAAGCCCAGCCAGGCGGGGTTCGGGTTGGAATGGGGCGCGGTGATGATCTCGACGCGGTCGCCGTTATGCAATACGGTGCGCAGCGGCACCAGCTCGAAATTCACCTTGACCGCAACGCAACGGTTGCCGATGTCGGTATGCACGGCATAGGCAAAATCGACCGCCGTTGCGCCTTTCGGCAGCGCCAGTATCTTGCCTTTGGGCGTGAAAAGATAGACCTCGTCCGGGAACAGGTCCACTTTCAGGTGCTCGAGGAACTCGACCGAGTCGTTGCTTTGCGACAGGCTTTCCAGCAGGCTTTGCAGCCATTGGTGCGTCTTCTGGTGCAGTTCGGCAATCGGCGTTTCCACCGTCTTGTATAGCCAGTGGGAGGCCACGCCCGCCTCGGCGATGCGGTGCATTTCATGGGTGCGGATCTGGACCTCGATCGGCGTGCCATAGGGGCCAAACAATGTGGTATGCAGCGACTGGTAGCCGTTGGCCTTGGGAATGGCGATGTAGTCCTTGAACTTGCCGGGGATGGGCTTGTACAGGCCGTGCAGCGCGCCCAGCGCCAGATAACAGCCTGGCAGGTCGTCCACCAGCACGCGGAATCCGTAGATGTCCAGCACTTCGGCGAATTCCAGCGACTTGGTTTTCATCTTGCTGTAAATGCCGTACAGGTGTTTTTCCCGTCCCTGCACCTGCGCCTTGAGGTGGTTTTCTTTCAGGCGGGCGGTGATCGCATCCTGTATCTTGCCCACCACTTCGCGGCGGTTGCCGCGCGCCGCCAGCAGCGCCTTGGACAGGACCGAATAGCGCGTGGGGTAGAGGTACTTGAAGCTCAGGTCTTCCAGTTCCTGGTAAATGCTGTTGAGCCCCAGGCGGTTGGCGATGGGGGCATAGATTTCCATGGTTTCGAGCGCAATGCGTTTGCTCTTGGCACGCGCCAGCGAGCCCAGGGTGCGCATGTTGTGCAGGCGGTCGGCCAGCTTGATCAGGATGACGCGCACATCGCGCGTCATGGCGAGCAGCATTTTGCGGAAATTTTCCGCCTGTGCGTCTTCCTTGGTCTCGAATTCGATCTTGTTGAGCTTGGAGAGCCCGTCCACCAGGTCGGCAACGGGCTTGCCGAATTTTTCGGCGACTTCTTCCTTGCCGATGGGGGTATCTTCCATCACATCGTGCAAGATAGCTGCGACGATGGCCTGTGCGTCCAGGTGCAGAGGGGTGAGGATGCGCGCTACGGCGATGGGGTGGGAGATGTAGGGGTCCCCGGAAACACGGGTTTGTCCCTGGTGCGCGGTTTTGCCGAACTCGACCGCTTGCCGGATGTGCTCGACATCCTTGTGTTTCAGGTAGGCAGAAGCCTCCTTGAGAAGCAGATCGGCGTCGGACATGGGGTACCTCTCAACTGCGCGGCTTGATGGCTGTGGTGCAAACCCGCAAGGGGTACGCCGTGGTTGTATGGGGCTAAAGCCCCAACAACACACGCAGCCCGGTGCTTGCTTCCTCGGCTATCCAGTCGATATGTCTGGTTGCTCCGTTCAGTGCGCCTTGCCCTCAAGCCGCTCGTTACGATTTGTAGGCACCATAATTACTTGAGCGAGTACCCGAGGCTCAAGCCTGGCCGCGGTTCAGTATTTCCCGCCCAACCTTGCCTTCGCTGATTTCGCGCAGCGCGACGACGGTGGGCTTGTCCTTGCCTTCTTCCACCAGATAATCGGCGCCGTTGGCCAGCTGGCGCGCACGATAAGTGGCGGCAAGGGTCAGTTCAAAGCGATTGGGGATATGTCCCAGGCAGTCTTCAATGGTAATGCGGGCCATGTTTGGTTCACCTCTTGAGTTGATCGATCAATTCCTGATGGAGCGTCAGCTGATGGTCGCGCCGCATGCGTGCGGCTATGACCACGGAGCGAAGTTGCAGTACCGCCTCATCCAGCTTATGGTTAATGATAACATAATCGAATTCAGACACATGCGAGATCTCGTCGCGGGCGGCCTGCATGCGGCGGGCGATGACCTCTTCGCTGTCCTTGCCCCGGCCCTTCAGCCTGTCCTCCAGCGTCTGGATCGAAGGCGGCAGGACGAAAATGCTGATGCAATCCGGGAAAAACCGCCTCACCTGGGCCGCGCCCTGCCAGTCGATTTCCAGCAGGATGTCGCGCCCGGAAGCGATTTCCGCCTTGATCCAGGATTGCGAAGTGCCATACAGGTTGCCGTAGATCTCGGCACTTTCCAGAAAGTCGCCGCGCCCAGCCATGTCCATGAAGGTTTCGCGGCTGACAAAATGATAATCCTTGCCATTCGCCTCGCCGGGGCGCGGCGGGCGCGTGGTATAGGAAATGGACAGCGCAATATCCGCGGTGGAGGCCAGCAGGGCGGCTACCAGACTAGTTTTGCCGGCACCCGAAGGCGCGCTGACGATGAAAAGATTACCGGGCATGGCTTCTCCTACTCGATGTTCTGAATCTGCTCGCGCATCTGCTCGATCAGTATTTTCATTTCCATGGATGCGCGGGACACCTCGGCATCCACCGATTTGGAGCCCAGCGTATTGGCCTCGCGGTGCAGTTCCTGCATCAGGAAGTCCAGGCGCTTGCCGATGGCGCCGCCCTTGTCCAGCGCCCTGCGCATTTCCGCCAGGTGCGTCTTCAGGCGCGACAGCTCTTCGTCCACATCCACCTTGCTGGCAAACAGGGTGATTTCCTGGCGTACCCGCTCGTCCTCGCTCCCCTGCATGGCTTCGCGCAAGCGCGCAACCAGCTTGGCTTCGTAGGCGGCTATGGCCGCCGGGATGAGGGGGGCGACGGCGACGCACAGCGCCTCTATCTGGCCGACGCGCTGCAGCAGAAACTCCTTCAGCTTTTCGCCTTCGCGGCCGCGTGTCGCGGCAAATTCGCGCATCACCTGCTGCATCAGTTCCTGCGCCGCGGTCTGCAGCGCGTCCGCCGGCAAAGCGGCGCTTTCCAGCACCCCGTTCCAGCGCAGGATGTCGGCTGCGGAAAGGCTGCGCGCTTCGGGCATCGCCGCTTTCACCTCCTCATTCCAAAGCGCCAGCTGGCGCACCAGCGCCAGGTTGAGTTTTGCCGGGTTGCTCTCGGACATGCGCGCGGCGAAGCCGATGCGGCATTCCACCTTGCCGCGCGCCAGCTGGGCGGCGATGGCTTCGCGCAGGGCAGGCTCCAGCGCGCGGAATTCGTCCGGCATCCGGAACTGGATGTCCAGGTAACGGGAATTGACCGCGCGCAGCTCCAGGGTGAGCGATCCGGCATCAAGCTCGCGGGTGCCGGATGCGAATCCGGTCATGCTGTATATCATCGCTTTTCCTGCCTGGGCTAATAAAAAAATCAAACTTAAGGATGCGCATTATATTACGATTACACTTTATGAATTTTTCCATCTACCAGTCCAGTCGCATAGGGGGGCGCAAGTACAATCAGGACCGCGTCGCCCACGCCTATACCAACGAGTCTTTGCTGCTCGTCCTGGCTGATGGCATGGGCGGCCATCTGCACGGCGAAATCGCCGCGCAGACCGCCATCCATATGTACATGCAGGCATTTGCGCAGGTCGCCCATCCCAGGGTGCCCGAGCCCGTGGCTTTTTTGCAGGATGTCATGCAGTTTTCGCACGACACCATCCTGAAGTACGCCGCCGATCATCAGTTGCCCAGCAACCCCGGAACCACCTGCGTGGCGGCGCTGATACAGGACGGGCAGGTGCACTGGGCTCACGCTGGCGATTCACGCCTGTACCTCTTGCGCAACAGCGAGTTGCTGCCGATGACACACGATCATTCGCTGGTGCAGCAATGGGCGGATTGGGGCATTATTGCCCAAGAGGAGATCAAGACCCATCCCGACCGCAACAAGATCACCAATTGCCTGGGCGGGGTGCCTTCCATGTTTTATTCCGAATCGCCGCCGCCCCTGGTGGTACAGCAGGGCGACCTGCTGCTGCTGTGCAGCGACGGGCTGTGGGGGCCGCTGGAGGATGCGGACATGGCCGACAGACTGGGAGCCACCAGCCTGCCGGGTGCGGTGGATACTTTGATCGCCGAAGCGATCCAGCGCGATGGCCCGACCGCAGACAATACCACTGCGCTGGTTGCACGCATCGGGGATGGGGAGGAGGCGCATGCGACAGAAGAAGCCACCTGTATCGTCCTTGACTACCGTTAATATCCAATTATTCGTCGCCCTGCGGCGTTATTCTCGAAACATCTTTCCTCGCATATAACCCATAGCCGCACTGCGATTATTCGTTCGCCCCTTCTGGCCTGGAAAATTGGATTTTTACCGGTATGCAGACCGCCCAACAGCGGCACGCTCGCTACGATTTCCGGTGCCATGTACAATTGGCGCTTCCCATCAATTTAAATTTAGACAGTGCCTATGCGTCCCAGCCAGCGCCAGCCCCATCAGTTACGCGACATCCGCATCACCCGCCATTACACCAAGCATGCCGAAGGTTCGGTGCTGATCGAGTGCGGCGACACCAAGGTCATCTGCACCGCCAGCGTGGAGGAGAAAGTGCCGCCGCATAAAAAGGGCAGCGGCGAAGGCTGGGTGACGGCGGAATACGGCATGCTGCCGCGTTCCACCGGGGAGCGCATGAGCCGCGAGGCGGCCAAGGGCAAGCAGTCCGGCCGTACCCAGGAAATCCAGCGCCTGATCGGGCGCAGCCTGCGTGCCGTGGTGGACCTGAAAAAGCTGGGCGAACGCACCATCCAGCTCGATTGCGACGTGATCCAGGCCGATGGCGGCACGCGCACGGCCAGCATCACGGGCGCCTTTGTCGCCCTGCACGATGCAGTGAGCGGCCTGATGGCCAAGGGCCTGGTGCAAGATACCCCGCTCAAGGATTTTGTTGCCGCCATCTCGGTCGGCGTCTATGAGGGCACGCCGGTGCTGGATCTCGACTATATCGAGGATTCGGGCTGCGACACCGACATGAACGTGGTGATGCTGGGCAACGGCCATTTCGTGGAAGTGCAGGGCACGGCGGAAGGCCATCCCTTCACCCGCGAAGAAATGGATACGCTGCTGGAACTGGCGAAGAATGGCATTGCGCGTCTGGTCGAAATGCAGCGCGCTGTGCTGCGAGGATAAAAGTCAAAATCTACCACAGAGACACAGAGGCACAGAGAAAGTCAAAGCCAGACTAAAACCGAGCATGAAGCCAAGGAGGATACACTTTAGAAGCGAATGTTTCTTGGTTTCCTCTGTGCCTCTGTGTCTCTGTGGTGAAAGGTTTTAAACCCCATGCAAAAACTCGTCATCGCTTCCAACAACCCCGGCAAGCTGCGCGAATTCCAGTTCCTGCTGCAGCCGCTCGGCATAGAGGTGCTGACCCAGGCGCAACTCGGCATCGCCGAAGCCGAGGAGCCGCACGCCACGTTTGTCGAAAACGCACTCGCGAAGGCGCGTCACGTCAGCCGTTTAAGTGGCCTGCCCGCGCTGGCGGACGATTCCGGGATCTGCGTCACGGCGCTGGGCGGAGCGCCGGGCGTGATTTCTGCGCGCTATGCGGGCGAGCCCAAATCCGACCAGCGCAACAACGAAAAGCTGTTGCGCGAAATGCAGGGCGTGACGGACCGCCGCGCGCATTATTATTGCGTGCTGGTGTTGCTGCGCCATGCCGATGATCCCCAGCCCTTGATCGCGGAAGGCGAATGGCATGGCGAAATCGGCCATGCGGAGAAAGGCAGCGGCGGATTCGGCTACGACCCGCTGTTCTGGCTGCCGGAGCTGGGCAAGACCGGCGCCGAACTGGAGCGCGAGCAAAAGCACGCCATCAGCCACCGCGGCAAGGCGTTAAGGGTGTTGCTCGAGAAACTGCAAGCCAGGGCGTGAAGCAGGCTGTGCTGCAGCGGTACCTTCCCACATGACAACGCGTCCCCTGAATCCTGTCGCACTCAAGTCGCAGGTGGTGAATTTCCGCGCCTTGCCGCCGCTGTCGCTGTATATCCATGTTCCATGGTGTGTGCGCAAGTGCCCGTATTGCGACTTCAACTCGCACGAGGTGCGCGGGGCTCCTTCCCCCCTGGGCGTGGAAGGGGGATTGCAGCCTTCCCTGGAACGGCAATACGTCGCGGCGCTGGTGCGCGACCTGGAGCTGGCCCTGCCGCAGATATGGGGGCGCAAGGTCTATACCGTGTTTTTCGGCGGCGGCACGCCCAGTTTGCTGAGCGGGGAGGCGGTGGCAGAAATCCTGCGCAATGTGCGCATGCTATTGCCGCTGGACCTCAATGCCGAGGTCACGCTGGAAGCGAATCCCGGCACGGTGGAGGCGGCGCGCTTCGCGGCTTATCGCGAGGCGGGAGTGAACCGCCTGTCGCTGGGCATCCAAAGCTTCAACGATGTGCACTTGCAGGCTCTGGGGCGCATACATACGGGCGATGAGGCCAGGCGCGCGATCGGAGTGGCGCAGGAGCATTTCGACAACATCAACCTCGATCTGATGTATGCGCTGCCCGGGCAGACGCTGGAGGAGGCGCTACAGGATGTGCAAACCGCACTGGCGTTTGCACCGCAGCATCTATCCTGCTATCACCTGACGCTGGAGCCGAATACGCTGTTCTACCTTAATCCGCCCCCGCTGCCGGATGATGATGTCAGTGCCGGGATGCAGGAACACATCGAGGCCATGCTGGAAGCACAGGGTTACCAGCACTATGAAACCTCTGCCTTTGCGCGGCCCAGGCAGCGCGCCCGGCATAATCTCAATTACTGGCAGTTTGGCGATTATCTTGGAATAGGGGCGGGGGCGCACAGCAAACTGAGCTTCCCCGATAAAGTAGTGCGCCAGGCGCGCTACAAGCAGCCGCAGGCCTATATGCGGCAGGCTGCCGAGGGAAAGCCACTGCAGGAAGAACATGAAATCAGCCCGGATGACCTGGGATTCGAGTTCATGATGAATGCACTGCGCCTGAATGACGGATTTGAGGCTACGCTGTTTGAAGAGCGCACCAGCCTTTCATTGCTCGGAATTCGGCATGAGCTGGAGGATGCGGAAAAAAAGGGCTTGTTGCACCGGGATTTTCAGCGCATTGCACCGACAGCCTCCGGGCAGCGATTTCTAAACGATTTGCTGCAAATATTTCTGAGGAACGGGTAAAAAAACAGGGCGCGGCCGGGCAATCCGAGCCGCGCCCGATATTATTACTGTTTACTTGCAGTCTTTCAGGAATTGCTTGCGCTCGTTGCCCTTCAGCCCCTTGGTGTTGGCTTGCTTCACGCAAGACTTGGACGGCTTGCCTGCGGCGGGATGAGCTGCGGCGTTCTTTGTTGCCGCCTTGGTTGCGGGCGATGGAGCCTTGGCTTGCATGGTGGGCGAGGTGGGCGAGGCCTTAGCGGCTTCCGCAGCCTCATTCGAGGTTATGCAGGTCGAGATGTAGCTGGATTTTGCGCTGCCCTGGAGTTGCTGATTCCTGGCGTTCTGTTCGCAGCGTGCCTGCTTGTCCATTTGCTGTGTCTGCTTGACGTTTGAAGGGTCATTAAGCTGGGCCAGGCACTTCTTCATGTGGGCGTCACGGTCCGCGATCGGCAGCCTGGCGCTCTCGGCTTCACAGGCCTTGCCATCCTTGGCCAGGGCGGGGATGCTGACCGGCAGCAACGCAAAACATACCAACAGGAATACACGTTTCATAATTACACTCTCCGAAAAATTTCACGAAAGGTCAGGCAAAAACCGGCGCGAGTATATCAGGAATGCAGAGTGCGCAGATACATGTATGTAAATGTAAATTTACGCCTTTCGGCGAAATAGCATATCCCACACCCCGTGTCCTAGCCTGAGTCCGCGCTGCTCGAATTTGGTGAGCGGACGGTAATCCGGGCGCGGAGCATAGCCTGTAACGGGAGCGGTATTTTGCAGCAACGGTTCTGCGTTCAGCACGGCGAGCACCTGTTCGGCATAATCCTGCCAGTCAGTGGCCACATGGATATAGCCGCCAGGCTTGAGTTTCTGTGTCAAAAACGCAACAAGTGGGGGCTGAATGAGGCGGCGTTTCTTGTGGCGCGCCTTGTGCCAGGGATCGGGAAAGAAGATGTGCGTGCCGTCGAGCGCCTGGTCGGCGATCATGTGCTGCAGCACGTCCACCGCATCGTGCTGGATGATGCGGACATTGGTCAGGTTCATTTCGCCGATCTGCTTGAGCAGGCTGCCCACGCCTGGGCTGTGCACCTCGATGGCGAGATAATCGTTTTGCGGGTGCGCCTGCGCGATGGCGGCAGTGGTTTCGCCCATGCCGAAGCCGATTTCCAGGATTTTCGGGGCAGTCCTGCCGAAGACGGCATCGAGGTCGAGCGGCTGCGCGGCATAGGGAATGCCGAAGCGCGGCAGCAGGGTATCGAGCGAGCGCTGTTGCGCATTGGAAACCCGTCCCTGGCGCAGGACGTAGCTGCGAATTCTTCTTTCCATTAAGGTTGCCTCCAAAAATCCAATTCTCGTTGCCATGCTGCGTTGCTCACAAAAAATCACTCCTCACATATCAGTTATATGCAGCGTCGCGATTTTTTGTTCGCGCCTTGCCTGGCTTAGATAATTGAATTTTTTGAAGGCACCCTACGGTTTGCCTATCAGACCAGATGTGGGCGAACTCGGGCTGGCGCTATAAAATTTCTTGGGCATGCGCCCGGCCAGGAACGCGCTGCGTCCGGCTTCTACCGCCTGCTTCATCGCCTGCGCCATCAGCACAGGCTGGCGCGCCGCGGCAATCGCGGTGTTCATCAGCACACCTGCACAGCCCAGTTCCATGGCGACCGCCGCGTCCGAGGCCGTGCCCACACCCGCATCCACGATCACCGGCACCTTAACCCGCTCCATGATGAGCTGCAGGTTCCAGGGGTTGAGGATGCCCATGCCGGAGCCGATCAGTGAGGCCAGCGGCATGATGGCCGCGCAGCCGATGTCTTCCAGCTGTTTGGCGATGATCGGATCGTCCGAGGTATAGACCATCACCTGGAAGCCTTCGGCGACCAGGGTTTTGGCGGCGGCAAGGGTCTCGACCACATTGGGGTAAAGCGATTGCGCATCGCCCAGCACTTCCAGCTTGACCAGGCTGTGCCCGTCCAGCAGCTCGCGCGCCAGGCGCAGTGTGCGCACGGCATCGTCCGCGGTGTAGCAGCCTGCGGTGTTGGGCAGCAGCGTGTATTTCGAGGGCGGCAGGATTTCCAGCAGGCTGGGCTCGTTGGGATTCTGGCCGATGTTGCTGCGGCGGATGGCGATGGTGATGATCTCAGCACCACTGGCTTCCACTGCGGCCTTGGTCTCGGCGAAGTCCTTGTATTTGCCGGTGCCCACCAGCAGGCGCGAGGAATAGGATTTCCCCGCGATGATCAGGTTGTCATTGCTCATAAATAAACTTTCATGGATATTTCCCCAACAGGGTACTCCCCAACGGAGCGGAGAAAACGTAACGAGAGGCGATCAGGCAAGGTGGAGGCTGGCGAAAAAGCGGAGTTTACACGAAAGTAAATGAGCATTTTTCGACAGCTTCCAACGCAGCTTCATCGCCTCGCAGCAGTTTTCGGCGCTCTGTTTAGCCGCCGCCTACGGCGACAACGATTTCCAGGCGATCTCCGTTCGCCAGCATCTGCTGGTCAAAGCGGCTGCGCGGAACGATCTCGCCATTGCGCTCCAGGGCAATGCGCTTGCCGCCCAAGCCCATCTCCTGGATGAGCGCAGCAACGCTGATGGCTTGTTCAAAATTGCGCTGCGCGCCGTTGATGAAAACTGAAATCACTTCCAAACTCGTGCACTGTTGGGTAATATCGCATTTTACATGCGGGTGTAGCTCAATGGTAGAGCAGAAGCTTCCCAAGCTTACGACGACGGTTCGATCCCGTTCACCCGCTCCAGCCTGCCTGCTTTCCCCATCAAACTGACGCTTCGACCGTTTGCTGTGCCGCCTGTTCCAGCAGCCAGGCGCGAAAAGCCGCTACCTTGGCCAGCGTGGCGCGATTTTTCGGGATCACAAGGTGGTAGCCCAGGTCGGTCGGAACGGCATGACTTAATACCCTGACCAGCCGTCCCGCTTCCAGGTCTGCAGCCACCAGGCTGTGCCAGGCGAGCGTGATTCCCAAGCCGGCGGTTGCGGCCTGAATCGCCAGCTCGGTATCGCTGAAACGGCGGATGCGCGACGGGCCTTCGTCCACTCCGAGCGTGGCGAACAGGTTTCTCCAATCCGGGAACGCGCCGCGCATGATGTGCCAGTCATCCTCGATCAGGTTGGCGCGCGCCAGGTCGGCAGAATTTTTGATGGATGCTGCAACCGCCGGGGCGGCCACCGCCACTATCGTTTCGGGCATCAGTTGTTTTGCCTCGAGCCCGGGATGAGTGCCACTGCCGAAGCGGATGGCCATGTCCACGTCTTCCACCGAAAAATCCACTGGGCGGCGCGTGGCCAGCATGTGAACCTCGATGTCCGGATGCAGTGCATGAAAATCATCCATGCGCGGAATCAGCCAGCGTGCCGCGAAGGCTGGGGGTGTGGAGATGATCAGCGGCCCGGTCGAATTTCCGGCGCGGATTTTCAGCATGGCGCGTTCCAGCTGGTCGAATGCTTCCGATACCAGGGGGAGCACAACGCCGGCAGACTCGCTCAACGCCAGTGATTTCCCGCGTTTGAACAAAACCACTCCAAGATGGTCTTCCAGTAACTTGATCTGCTGGCTGACGGCCGCCGGTGTGACGTGCAATTCTTCGGATGCGCGGGCAAAAGAACGATGCCGTGCGGCAGCCTCGAAAAACCGGAGTGCATTGAGCGGGGGTAGTTGGCGAGACATTAGGAATTCTTAATTAACTCTCAAAAAAGTATAGCTTGTGCTGCAATTTTGCTGGATTTAAAGTTTGGGCGTGATTAATTTTAATTAACAAAGCGATTTATGGGAATAGCCACCGTCTATCTGCTGGTATCCGCCACCGCCCTTTTTTGGGGCGCCAATTTCGTGCTGGCGGGCACCGTCCTGTCCGATTTGCCGCCCCTGTGGGCGGCCGCAGTGCGGTTTTTGCTCGGGGCGGCCCTGATGCTCGCCATTGCCATGGTGCGCCGGGAAGCGTTGCTGGGGCTGCTGCGGCGCCATGCCCTGGTTTATCTCATGCTGGGAACGGTCGGTATTGCTGCTTTCAACCTGCTGTTCTTTTATGCCTTGCAGACTACCTCGGCAAACAATGGGGCGCTGATCATGGCGATCAACCCGCTGTTGACCACTTTGCTTGCGGCGGTTTTTATCGGAGAGAAGGCCACTCTGCGTCACATGCTGGCCCTGCCGGTCGCCTTGGCGGGGGTGGCTGTTGTCATTTCGCATGGCGAGATGAGCCGCCTTGCGTCCCTGACTTTTTCCCATGGCGACTTGTTGATGCTGACTGCCACGCTTTCCTGGGCCGCCTACAACGTGCTGACCCGCCGTTACATGCCGCAGGGCTCGCCCATTGCCCACACCAGCTGGATTATGGTTGCCGGGGCGCTGGTGTTGTTGGCGGCGGCGCTTGGCAGCGATAGCCATATCCATGCGCTGGGCGCAAAAGCCGGAGCCGCCATGGCAATGATGGTGGTCGGCGGCACGGTGTTGGCTTATTTGTTCTGGGGGGTGGGCATTGCGCGTCTGGGGGCGGGGCGGACGGCAATATTCATCAACCTGGTTCCGGTGTTCGCCATGCTGACGGGCACGTTCATTGGCGATGTCCCCACGGGGGCACAGTTGATCGGGGGCTTGCTGGTGCTGGGTGGAGTGGCCATCTCCATGCTCCAGCCGCGGCGTTCCGCGAGCAGCACCCGTGCCTAGATCGGGGCGGCGGAATAACCGAAGAATGCCCTGAGGTTCTTGGCATCCAGGATTTCCACTGCCTTGTTGCGCACGCTGATCAGCCCGGCTTCCTGGAACTGCGACAGGGTGCGGCTGACCGTTTCCAGCTTCATTCCCAGGTAGTTGCCGATTTCCTGGCGCGTCATGCGCAAGTGGAAGGCAGAGGGCGAGTAGCCGCGCGCGGCAAAGCGCTGCGACAGATTGAGCAGAAAGGCCGCCAGCCGCTCTTCTGCGCGCATCGAGCCCAGCAGCAGCATGATACCGTGGTCGCGCACGATCTCGCGGCTCATGATCTTGTGCAGGTGGCGCTGCAGTTTGGGTAGCTTGCGCCCCAATTCTTCCAGTTTGCCGAATGGCAGTTCGCACACCTCGCTGTCTTCCAACGCAACCGCACTGCAGGTATGGACATCGGTGCTGATGGCGTCCATGCCGATGATTTCACCGGCCATCTGGAAGCCCATCACCTGTTCCAGGCCGTTTTCATGCAGCACCTGGGTCTTGAAAAATCCGGAGCGGATCGCATACAGCGATTTCAGCGGTGAGCCGCTATGGTAAAGGTAATCGCCGCGCCGGAAAGTGCGCTTCATGCTGGCCAGTTCTTCCAGTTGTGCCATTTCAACGGGGCTGATGCCGGCGGGCAGGCAGCTTTCGCGCAAATTGCAGACCGAACAGGCTGTTCCGCTGTGCTGCAGGGAAATTATTTTTTGCATGGCTGGACGGGGAGTTGAAAAATTTAGCTCTAAATAACAATTAAATAGCGCAACTGGGCCAAGTTTGACCTATATCAAGCGCTATCTTCCGATTCGATGGCATAGTATGCTGTGCGCCCTTTATTTTGAAGCAGTTCAAGCATCATGAACACAATAGTAGCGTCCCCGGAACTGGAAGTAGACCTGGACCTGATACGCAGGCTGGACCGTAATGGTCCGCGTTATACGTCCTATCCAACGGCCGACCGTTTTGCCGGGACTTTCAATGCGGAATCTTACCAGAATTGGGTGTCCAAGCGCGACGCCAGCCGCCCGCTTTCCCTTTACGTCCACATTCCGTTCTGCAATACGCTGTGTTTTTATTGCGCCTGCAACAAGATCATCACCAAGGATCGCAGCAAATCGGCAAAGTATGTGCAATACCTGGTCAAGGAAATGGAAATGCAGGCGGCGCTGATGCCGGGCGAGCGCCGTCTGGAGCAGTTGCATTGGGGCGGCGGCACGCCGACCTTCCTCAGCGACGACGAAATGCGCATCCTGATGGATGCGACCAACAAGCACTTCACGCTGGTCAAGGATGGCGAGTATTCCATCGAGATAGACCCGCGCAAGGTGAGCGACGAGACCATTGCCCTGTTGGGCAGCCTGGGTTTCAACCGCATCAGCATCGGCGTGCAGGATTTCGACCCGCAGGTGCAACAGGCAGTGAACCGCATCCAGAGCGAGGAAGAAACCCTGCGCGTGATCCATGCTGCGCGCGCCAATGGCTTCAAGTCGGTCAGCCTGGACCTGATTTACGGATTGCCCAAGCAGACGCTGGCAAGCGTCAAAACCACGCTGGAAAAGGTGATTGCCGCCGACCCGGATCGCCTTTCGATATACAACTATGCGCACATGCCCACCATCTTCATGCCGCAGCGCCGCATCCACGAGGAAGACCTGCCTGCGCCGCAGACCAAGCTGGATATCCTGAAGCTGGCGGTGAACATGCTGACCGACGCGGGTTACGTGTACATCGGCATGGACCACTTCGCCAAGCCGGACGACGAGCTTGCGGTGGCGCAGCGCCAGGGACGGCTGCACCGCAACTTCCAGGGCTATTCCACCCATGCCGACTGCGACCTGGTTGCTCTGGGGGTGAGCGCAATCGGGAAAATCGGCCCGACCTACAGCCAGAATTTCCGCGAGGACGAGGAATACTATGCCGCGCTCGACCGCGGCGTGCTGCCCATCATGCGCGGCATGGCGCTTGATTCCGACGACCTGGTGCGCCGCGAAATCATCCAGGCGCTGATGTGCCATTTCGCGCTGTCCAAGCAGGCGTTCAAGACTGAATTCGGAATCGATTTCGACAGCTACTTCGCCACCGAACTGGCGGAACTGGCTGAATACGCGCGTGAAGGCCTGGTTGTGCTCTCGCCGGACAGTGTGGTTGTCACCCCCAAAGGGCGCATGCTAATCCGCAACGTTTGCATGGTTTTCGACAAATATCTACGCACCCGGCAGGAACATGCCCGGTATTCAAAGGTCATATGACCTCAATGGTTTCACGGAAGAAGCAACTATGAAATGCGTGGATGATTTCCGCCTGCGCTTTGGCAAGCATGAACTGGTACCCATCGTGTCGGGCGGCATGGGCGTGGACATTTCGACCGCAGCGCTTGCGCTGGAAGTGGCGCGACTGGGCGGCATCGGGCACATCTCGGATGCGATGCTCCCGACCGTATCCGACCGCCGCTACGACACCGACTTCGTCAAGGTGAAGCTGCAGAAATACAAGTACAACATCGACAACTCCGACAAGTCGGAGGTGAAGTTCGATCTGGGCCATATCGAGGAGTCCACGCGCCTGCATGTGAGCAAGGCCATGGAAGCCAAGCGCGGCGGCGGCATGATCTTCATCAATGTCATGGAAAAGCTCACCATGAACGCGCCGCGCGAAACGCTCAAGGCGCGTCTGCATGCGGCACTCTCGGCTGGCATAGACGGCATCACGCTGGCCGCCGGGCTGCATCTGGGCTCGTTCGCGCTGATGGAAGATCATCCGCGTTTCCGCGATGCCAGGCTGGGCATCATCGTATCCAGCGTGCGTGCGCTGCAATTGTTTATCCGCAAGAATGCGCGCAGCAACCGTCTGCCCGATTTCGTGGTGGTGGAAGGGCCGCTGGCCGGCGGGCATCTGGGTTTTGGCCTGGACTGGGCGAAGTACGACCTGCGCACCATCAACCAGGAGGTGATTGACTACCTGCGCGCCGAAAAGCTGGACATCCCGGTGATTCCGGCCGGAGGCATCTTCACCGGCAGCGATGCGGTTTCCTATCTTGAAACCGGCTCCGCCGCGGTGCAGGTGGCAACACGCTTCACCGTCGCGAAGGAATGCGGCCTGCCGCCCGATGTGCAGCAGGAATATTTCAAGGCAGGCGAAAACGACATCGAGGTTAACACCATCTCCCCAACCGGCTATCCCATGCGCATGCTGAAAAACAGCCCCGCCATAGGCTCCGGCATCCGCCCCGGCTGCGAGTCCTACGGTTACCTGCTGGATGCCAATGGCAACTGCGCCTACATCGATTCCTACAACCGCGAAGTGGCGGCGCACCCGGATGAGAAAAAAATCTCGGTGATGGACAAGACCTGTCTGTGCACCCACATGCGCAACTTCAAATGCTGGACCTGCGGGCATTACACCTACCGCCTGAAGGACACCACGCGCCGCAATGCCGACGGCAGCTATCAACTGCTTACCGCCGAGCATGTGTTCCGCGATTACCAGTACAGCAAGGACAACAAGATAGCCTTGCCGGATTAATTCCAATCCCATTTCTTCAGTGGTACAGCCTTGGCTTCGCTTGCTTGTTGCCGCCTTGTCTCACTTTTGAACTGGGATAGGAATAATTAGTTTGCCTGCATAATAGGCCGGGTGCTCCACCGCCCCCGCTTGGTATTATAATTTGGCCATCTTTGTCACATTCCGGTGGGTGCGCCATGAAAAAAATCCTCAAGTACATCCTGTTTGCGTTGGGTGGCGTGGTGCTGCTGCTGGCAGCAGCGGTAACTTACATACTGCTGACCTTTGATCCCAATGCCTACAAGCCGCAAATCATCAAGGCGGTGAAAGACAGCAAGCAGCGCGACCTCAAGCTGGAAGGCGACATCAAGCTCGCGCTCTTCCCCAGCATAGGCGTGAGCCTCAGCAAGATTTCGCTTTCCGAACACAAAAGCGAGCGCGAGTTCGCCGTGGTCGACACGGCACGGGTTTCGGTGAAGCTGCTGCCGCTGCTCTCCAAGCATGTGGTGGTGGACGAGGTGGCGCTCAATGGCGTGAAGGTAACGCTGATCAAGCACAAGGATGGCACGCTCAATATCGACGACCTGGTCGCCTCCGGCGCAGCACCCGAGGAGAAGAAGGCGGCCGAGCCCGCCAAGCCGGCTGCAGCGGCCGCGCCTGTCGCTTTCGACATCTCCGCAGTCAGCGTGGACAAGACCACACTGAGCTATAGCGACGAGGGCAGCGGCGCGAAATATTCGGTACAGGACCTGCATGTGAAAACCGGCCGCATCGCCAATGGCGTGCCGAGCAAGGCCGAACTCAGCGTCACCATCAAGGGCAACCAGCCCAAGGTGGATCTGATCGCACAGTTCAAGGGCACGGTGACTTTCGACCTGGAAAAGAAAAAATATCGCGTGGAAGGGATGGACTTCCAGGCCAAGGGCAACGCTGCCGGCATCAGCAACCTTAACCTTGCGGCCAGCGGCGATGCGGGTGCGGACCTTGCAGCACAGCAGTTCGATGTGAAGAAGTTTGCGGTCAATGTCAGTGGCGCCCAGGACAAAAACACCTTTGAGGCTGCGCTGTCCTTGCCTGGCATGGAAAGCAACGCCAAGACCTTCAAGATCAGCGACCTGTCGCTGGATGCGGCTATGAAGCAGCCGGAGCAGGCTTTCAAGGTGAAGCTCAATACGCCGGTGGAAGGCAATCTCGAGTCGCAGCAATTCGACCTGCCCAGGCTGAAGCTGGCGCTGAATGCCACGGGCGACAAGCTGCCCAACAAATCGGTGAGCAGCGAACTGGGCGGCGCTGTCCGGCTGGACCTGAAAAAGCAGGCGCTGGCGGTAAAGCTGGAGGGCGGCTTGCTGCAAAGCCAGATCAAGGCCGATGCGTCGGTGAACAGCTTTGAACATCCCGCCATCCGCTTCAAGGCCGATATCGATCAGTTCGATGCCGACCTCTATTTGCCCAAGAAGGCTGAAGGTGCCGCCCCGGCTCAGGAAAAGGGCAAGGCCGCGGAACCAGAGCAGCCATTCGATTTGTCCGGCCTGCGCAGCCTCGATATAGACGGCAGCCTGACGCTGGGGGCGCTGAAGGTGGTGAACATCAAGGCCTCGAAGTTGCGCGTGGACGTCAAGGCCAAGGGCGGCCAAGTGAGCGTGCCGCTGTCGCTAAATTTGTATGACGGCAGCGCCAGGCTGAATGCCTCGATCAACGCCGCCCCTGCCACGCCGGTATTCGCGGTCAACGGCAACCTGACCGGGGTCAATGCCGGGCCGCTGGCGAAGGACGCGGCCAACCTCGACATCATCGAGGGCAAGGGCAACATCGCGCTCAACCTCGCCACGCAGGGCAATCGCGTCAGCCTGCTCAAGAAGGGGCTGAACGGCACTGCTGGCGTCAACCTGGGCGAGGGCGCGATCAAGGGCGTGAACCTGCAAAAGCTGGTGCAGGGCATACAGTCCCTGGGCAAAAACACCAAAATGGAAACCATGGGTCTGAGCAAGGACGAGAAAACCGTGTTCAGCGAGTTCCATGCCAACTTCAAGGTGACCAACGGCGTGGCGCATAACGACGACCTGAGCATCAAGGCGCCCACCTTGCATGTCACCGGCAATGGCGACATCGACATCGGCAACGACAGCCTGAACTACACCACCAAGGTCACCTTCTCCAAGACCGAGGGCGGCGGCTCCGGCACCTTGCCCGTGTACCTGAGCGGCCCCTTCACCGACCTCAAGATCAAGGTGGATTACGCCGCGCTGATTGCGGGCGTGGCCAAGCAGAAAATTGAGGCGAAGAAGGAAGAAGTGAAGTCCAAGGTGCAGGAAGAAACCAAGGCCAAGGCGAAGGAAGAACTCAAGAAGGGTCTGAAGGGCCTCTTCAAATAATTCCAGTCCCATTTCTTCAGTGATACTGCGTTGGCTTTCGCGCTTGCTTCTCGCCGTGCTTTTTGCACTGTCATCGTCGCTCGCTTGTCGCCGCCTTGTCTCAATTTGAACTGGAACTGGAATTGGAATTGGACGGTGCGCTTGAACTGCGCTGGAACTGAATGACCATGCCATCTTTTTCCTCCCGCCTGATCGGCTGGCAAAAGCTGCATGGTCGCCACGGCCTGCCGTGGCAGGGGGCGGACGCCTATGGCGTGTGGCTGTCCGAGATCATGCTGCAGCAGACGCAGGTGGCGACCGTCATTCCGTATTACCAGCGTTTTGTCGCGGCGTTTCCCACCATCGCAGCGCTCGCTGCGGCTTCTGAAGAGCAAGTGCTTGCCCACTGGAGCGGACTGGGATATTACGCGCGCGGGCGCAACCTGCATCGCGCCGCGCAGATCATTGCGGAAAAATACCAGGGTGAATTCCCGCGTGAGATCGGGCAGATACTCGAATTGCCGGGCGTAGGACGTTCCACCGCCGCCGCGATCTGCTCGCTCGCCTACCGTCAACGGCGCGCGATCCTGGATGGCAACGTCAAACGCGTGCTGTCGCGCCATGGCGGAATTGCGGGATGGGCAGGCGACAAGAAAGTGGAAGCGCAACTGTGGCAGCGCGCGGAAGCGCTGCTTCCGCCTGCGTCTGCGCGGCAGGATGAGTTCGCCACCTACACTCAGGCGCTGATGGATCTGGGGGCTGCCGTGTGCACGCGCAGCAAGCCGCAGTGCCCGGCATGCCCGGTCAAGGCGGATTGTGTCGCCCTGCAGACAGTGCGCGTTTCCGAATTGCCCGCGCCGCGCCCGAAGAAAGCCGTTCCTGAAAAACATGCCGCGTTTCTGCTGCTCTTGCACGGCAATGAGATACTGCTGGAGCGGCGGCCGGGGAGCGGAATATGGGGCGGGCTGTGGTGCCCGCCGCAGTTCGAGGATAAGGCAGCGGCGACGGCATGGTGCGCCCGGCAAAATCTGGAGTGCCTGGACGAAGGTGGTGGCGAAGCAAGCCAGCTGTTCACCCACACATTCACCCATTTCAAGTTGCACATCACGCCGGTGCGGCTGCGCCTGGTCAAGAAGCCAAGCCAGGTGCGGCAACCCGGCAGCATGTGGCTGGATGTGGAAGAGGCCTTGCGCGGCGCAATTCCCACGCCGGTGCGCAAGATGCTGAGTCAAGCATGATGCCCGCGCACTGCAACGGATGGGTGTGTTACTTGTTGGAGTGTGCGGACAGCACCCTGTACTGCGGCATCACCAACGGCCTGGAAAAACGCCTGGCAGTTCATAATGCGGGCGAAGGCGCCAAATACACGCGCGGACGGGGACCGGTGAAGCTGGTCTATGTCGAGCCCTGCCCGGATAAATCCGCCGCGCTGAAGCGCGAAAAGGCAATCAAGGCCATGCCGCGCGCGGAGAAGCTGGCCTTGTGCGGGACTTGCTCGGCGTTTGCCAAGAAAAACGGTAAAATGCGCGCTTTGCCACCTGGCCGGATTGAACGATAAACAATGCTGACATTCCAACAGATCATCCTGACCTTGCAGGAATTCTGGGACAAGCAGGGCTGCGCGCTTTTGCAGCCCTATGACATGGAAGTGGGCGCGGGCACCTCGCACACCGCCACCTTCCTGCGTGCCATCGGCCCCGAGCCCTGGAAGGCGGCCTATGTGCAGCCTTCGCGCCGGCCCAAGGACGGGCGCTACGGCGAGAACCCCAACCGCCTGCAGCACTATTACCAGTTCCAGGTAGTGCTGAAGCCCGCGCCGGCAAACATACTCGAACTGTATCTCGGCTCGCTCGAAGCGCTGGGCTTCGACCTGAAGAAGAACGACATCCGTTTCGTCGAGGACGACTGGGAAAACCCCACGCTCGGCGCATGGGGACTGGGCTGGGAGGTCTGGCTCAACGGCATGGAAGTCACGCAATTCACCTATTTCCAGCAGGTCGGCGGGCTTGAGTGCAGGCCCATCACCGGCGAGATCACCTACGGGCTGGAGCGCCTCGCCATGTACCTGCAGGGCGTGGAAAACGTATTCGACCTCAAGTGGACAGAAGGGCTGGATTACCGCGACGTATACCACCAGAACGAAGTGGAGCAATCCTCCTACAACTTCGAGCACAGCAATGTCGAGTTCCTGCTGCATGCCTTCGGCGCGCATGAAACCAACGCCAAGCACCTGATGGTGCAGCAGCTGGCGCTGCCCGCCTATGAGCAGGTGCTGAAGGCGGCGCACACCTTCAACCTGCTGGATGCGCGCGGCGCGATTTCCGTCACCGAGCGCGCCGCCTACATCGGACGCATCCGCAACCTGGCGCGCAGCGTGGCGCAGAGCTACCTCGACAGCCGCGCGCGCCTGGGCTTCCCCATGGCGCCCAAGGCTTGGGCGCAAGAGGTGCTGGCAAAAATGGAAAAGGCGGAAGCATGAGTCAGAAGAGTTTGCTGGTCGAGCTGTTCGTAGAAGAATTGCCGCCGAAAGCGTTGAAAAAACTGGGCGAGAGTTTTGCCGCTGTGCTGGCAGATACCCTAAAAGCGCAGGGGCTGGTCGCCAATGGTGGAGCAACTGCATATGCTTCGCCGCGCCGCCTCGCGGTGCGCGTGGAGGGAGTGGCAGCCAAGGCGGCGGACAAACAGGTGGCGCAAAAGCTGATGCCGGTTTCCGTCGGGCTGGATGCGAGCGGCCAGGCTACGCCCGCGCTGCTGAAGAAGCTTGCTGCCCTGGGTGTGGGCGCGGAAACCGTGCCGCAACTGCGCCGCGAAGGCGAAGGCAAGGCCGAATCGCTGGTGTATGACAGTAAACAGTCCGGCGTGACTTTGGCCGAAGGGCTGCAACTGGCGCTACAGGAAGCCCTGGCAAAATTGCCCATCCCCAAGGTGATGACTTATCAACTGGCGGACGGCTGGAGCAATGTGCAATTTGTGCGCCCCGCGCACCGCCTGGTGGCACTGCACGGCGCGGACATCGTTCCGGTAGAAGCGTTAGGCCTTAAGGCCGGGCGCACCACGCAGGGCCATCGCTTCGAGGCGGCAGCCGCCACGCTGGACATACGCGATGCCGACAGCTACGAAGCGCAGATGGAGAACGAGGGCGCGGTGATTCCGTCATTCGAGAAGCGCCGCGCGGAAATCTCGCGCCAGCTGGCGGAAGCGGCAGCAAAGGCGGGTAGCGGACTGCAGCCCATCGCCGACGATGCGCTGCTGGACGAGGTGACCGGCTTGGTGGAACGCCCCAACGTGCTGTTGTGCCAGTTCGATGCGCAGTTCCTCGAGGTGCCGCAGGAGTGCCTTATCCTCACCATGAAGGCGAACCAGAAATATTTCCCGCTGCTGGATGCCAACGGCAAGCTGACCAACCAGTTCCTGCTGGTTTCCAACATCCGCCCGCAGGATGCTTCGGCGGTGATAGGCGGCAACGAGCGCGTGGTGCGCCCGCGCCTGGCCGATGCGAAATTCTTCTACGACCAGGACCGCAAGAAAACGCTGGAGTCGCGCGTGCTGGGGCTGGCCAAGGTGGTGTACCACAACAAGCTCGGCACCCAGGGCGAGCGCGTACAGCGCGTCTGCGCCATCGCCAAGGCCATCGGCCAGCAACTGGGCGGAGAAAGCCTCGCCATGCAGGCCGAGCAGGCGGCGCTACTGGCCAAGGCCGATCTGCTCACAGACATGGTGGGCGAGTTCCCCGAGCTGCAGGGCATCATGGGGCGCTATTACGCACAGCACGACGGCCTGGGCGACGACATTGCCTATGCCATCGAGGATCACTACAAACCGCGCTTTGCCGGCGACGAGCTGCCGCGCAACCGGGTCGGCATCTGTGTCGCCTTGGCGGACAAGATGGAAACCCTGGCCGGTTTGTTCAGCATCGGCCAGATTCCCACCGGCGACAAGGATCCATTCGCGTTGCGCCGCCATGCGCTGGGCATCATCCGCATGGTGGCCGAAAAAGATGTCCCGATACGCCTGAATGAATTGCTGGGCGCGGCGAAGGGCTCTTTCCCGGAAATGGAAAGAAGCGCCATTGCCCAAGTCGAGGATTTCATCTACGAGCGCCTTGCCGGATTCTTCCGCGAACAGGAATACAGCGCGCTGGAAGTCGAGGCCGTGCTTACGCTGCGCCCGCAGAATTTCGGCGATGCCGCCAAGCGCCTTGCCGCCGTGCGCGCATTCACCTCGCTGCCGGAGGCAGCCGCGCTGGCCGCCGCCAACAAGCGCGTCGGAAACATACTCAAGAAAGCCGAAGGTGCCGCTACTGGCTCGGTAAACCAGGATTTGCTGGTGGAACCATCGGAACAGGCGCTGATGGCCGAATTGTCGGTGGTCATGCCGGAAGTGCGAAAGCACTATGATGCCGGCAATTACACCGCCTCGCTCAAGGCGCTGGCCGCGCTGAAAGCGCCGGTGGATGCATTCTTCGACCATGTGATGGTGAATGCGGAAGATGCCAAACTGCGCGCCAACCGTCTGGCGCTGCTGGCGCAATTGCATACTGCCATGAACCGCGTGGCAGACATTTCCCGGTTGGCTGCTTAGGAGCAAGAGCAAGCATGAAACTCGTCATTCTCGATCGCGACGGCGTCATCAACCACGACTCGGACCAGTTCATCAAGAGTCCGGAGGAGTGGAAGCCGATAGCCGGCAGCCTGGAGGCGATCGCACGCCTTTCGCAGGCGGGCTACCGCGTGGTGGTGGCAACCAACCAGTCCGGGGTGGGGCGCGGGCTGTTCGACATGGCGGTGCTCAACGCCATACACGACAAGATGTGCAAGGCAGTGGCCCAGGCGGGCGGGCGCATAGACGCGATTTTCTACTGTCCGCATGCGGCGGATTCCAACTGCAATTGCCGCAAGCCCAAGAGCGGCATGATCGAGGAGATCGCCGCACGCTACAACATGAGCCTGGAGGGCGTGCCCGCGATCGGCGATTCGCTGCGCGACCTGGAGGCCACGGCGCGGCTGGGCGCACAGCCGATATTGGTGCTGACCGGCAAGGGCGTCAAGACGCGCGCCGCCGGCGGCTTGCCGCAAAACACCCTGATCTTTGCCGACCTGGCCTCTGCAGTCGCAACACTCATCTGACCTATGGTATTTATCCGTTCGCTGGCTTTCTTCCTGGTTCAATTCACCTGGACGCCGTTCTACGCGACGCTGGTGCTGCTCGCTTTTCCGCTCAAGCCGCATACTCGCTATTACTATCTCAAGGGCCTGGCGCACAGCCTGATCTGGCTGCTGCGCGTCATCTGCAATATCCGCCTGGAAGTGCGCGGCGCGGAAAATATTCCGAAGGAGCCTTGCGTCATCTTGTGCAAGCACCAGTCGGCCTGGGAGACGTTTGCGTTGCAGCTTGTGTTTCCGGACCAGGTCTATGTGGCCAAGCGCGAGTTGCTGTTGCTGCCGTTCTTCGGTTGGGCGCTGGCACTGCAAAGCCCCATTGCCATCAACCGCAGCAAGGGAAAGGACGCATTGAAGCAATTGCTGAAGCAGGGCAGGCAACGCCTGGATGACGGTTTTTGCGTAGTGGTGTTCCCGGAAGGCACGCGCACGCCCTATGGCAAGCGCGGCAAATACAAGATCGGCGGCGCGATGCTGGCCGCTGCCACCGGCACTCCGGTTGCGCCGGTCGCCCACAACGCGGGCAAACACTGGGGGCGCAACTCCTTCATGAAGTACCCCGGCACCATCGTCATGAGCATAGGCAAGCCGATCGTCACCACCGGGCTCAAGGCGGATGAGATCAACCGCCGGGCGGAGGAGTGGATAGAGTCCGAGTGCGAGAAGATAGGCTGATGTTCAAGGCGGTACAAAGACTCATTGAGCCGCCTGCCGTCGAGCGGCGTTCCGTCCGGCTTTCCGATCAGGAAATCAGTTATACCCTGAAGCGCAGCGGCAAGCGCCGCAGTATAGGGCTGCGCATAGACGAAGACGGGCTCACTGTGGCCATGCCGTTGCGCGCCTCGGAAAAGTGGCTGCACAGCGTGTTGCAGGAGAAGGCCGACTGGGTAGTGGAAAAGCTGGCTGAATGGGAGGCGAAAAAGCCTGAGCCGATGCGCTGGCTGGACGGCGAAGTTGTCAGGTTCATGGGCGAGGCGCTTACCCTGCGCGTGGTCGCCAGCCTGTTTGAGGCGCCGCCCATGCTGCAAGGCCGCCAGCTGTTCGTGCATGTCGCCGACAGCGCGAACCATGCAGCCATCGAGCAGGCAGTCAGCCGCTGGCTGCAGCAGGAGGCGGCCAGGCTGTTTCGCGAGCGCGTGGCGCACTATGTCCCAATGTTGGGCGTGTCGCCCTCAGAGGTGAAATTGTCCTCCGCGCGCACCCAGTGGGGCAGCTGCACGGCGCGCGGCACGGTGCACCTCAACTGGCGGCTGGTCAGGCTGCCGCTGCGCCTGATCGATTATGTGGTGGTGCATGAAATCTCGCACCTGGTCGAAATGAACCATTCGGCCGCATTCTGGGAGGTGGTGAAGTCGGCATGCCCGGATTTCAGGAAGCGGCGCAATGAGCTGCGCCGGGTCGGGCTGGCCGAATAGGGTATTTCAGAGTGCGATGGTTACCCCGCAACCCAGCTTGATCAGCTCCCCGAGTTTGCCGAACAATTCGCTGCCGTCGCGGCGGCTGGACCATCGTTCGTTCTGCCAGGCGTAGTGAAACCCGCCGGATTTGGCGGCGAGCCAGATTTCGCGGTTTGGCGCATGGCGATTGATGATGATTTTCGAGCCGTCATCGAATTCCAGTTCCATCACCCCGCCGCTGAGGCTGCATCCGATGTCCGCATTGCTGGCATCAATGGCTTCCTCGATACGCTCAAAAACCGCATCGGCCAATTCGTTGAATTCGCTTTCCGTCATATAATCCCGCCTGTTCGTTAATTTTCTGAGAGCAATCATGCGCACTGCCTGCATTATGTTTCTGTTTGCCCTGATGCTGCAAGGTTGCGGCAAGAAAGGGCCGCTGTACCTGCCCAAGCCTCAGCCTGAGCAGGCTGCTTCCCAGGACTCTGCAACGCAACCCACACCCTCCAAATGACCATGAGCGATTATTTTCATTACCGGAAAGACAGGCTATACGTCGAAAATACTTCCCTTGCCGACATTGCGCAGCGCTTCGGCACTCCATGCTATGTCTATTCCCGCGCCGCGCTGGCCGATGGCTACCGCCGGTTCGAAGCGGCTTTGGGCGCGCGCGACCACCTGATCTGCTATGCGGTCAAGGCGAATTCCAGCCTGGCCATCCTGAACCTGTTCGCCAGGATGGGTGCGGGTTTTGATATTGTTTCCGGCGGCGAGCTGCGGCGCGTGCTCGCGGCAGGTGGGGATGCCGGCAAAGTGGTGTTCTCGGGCGTGGGCAAGTCGGTCGCAGAAATGCGCCTGGCACTGGAAGCGGGCATCCTGTGCTTTAACGTGGAATCCGAAGCCGAGCTGGTCCGTCTGAACGAGGTGGCCGGCGCCATGGGACGCAAGGCTCCGATCAGCCTGCGCGTGAACCCGGATGTGGACCCCAAGACCCATCCTTATATCTCCACCGGACTCAAGCAGAGCAAGTTCGGGGTGGCTTACGCCGATGCGCTGGCGCTGTACCGCAAGGCGGCGGGCATGCCGCATTTGCATATCACCGGGCTGGATTGCCACATCGGCTCACAGCTGACTGAAGTGAGCCCGTTCATCGCGGCGGCCGAAAAGGTGCTGGCGCTGACCGATGCGCTGGGGCGCGAAGGCATCGTGCTGGAACACCTGGATCTGGGCGGCGGACTGGGCATCTGCTACCGGGACGAAACGCCGCCCTCGATTGCCGACTACGCGGCGGCGCTGCTGGGCGCAGTGCAGGGCCGCAAGGAGAAGCTGCTGGTCGAGCCGGGCAGGGCGCTGGTGGGCAATGCCGGCGTGCTGGTGACCCGGGTGGAGTATCTCAAGCCGGGAGAGGAGAAGCATTTCGCCATCGTGGATGCTGCGATGAACGATTTGATGCGTCCCGCGCTGTACGATGCGTTCCATGAAATCCGCGAGGTCGAGCGCCATGGAGTTCCCGCGCACAACTATGAGGTGGTGGGTCCGGTGTGTGAGTCCGGCGACTTTCTCGGACATGATCGCCGGCTGGCGATTGCCCCAGGCGACCTGCTGGCAGTGATGTCGGCCGGAGCGTATGGCATGAGCATGAGTTCCAATTACAACACGCGCCCACGCGCAGCGGAAGTGCTGGTTGATGGCGATTCTGCCAGACTCATCAGGGAGCGCGAGCAGGTTGAGCAGCTCTTCGCTGACGAGTTTTTGCTGGACTGAATGGTTGATGCAGCGGAAAAATCTTGCGCGAAAACGCAAAAACTTGTTGCGCTGCAAATTTAATCATGCGTAGAATGCGGACACCAAGCAAATTGCATAATTTTTGTCGTGCGAATGGTGTTTGGATGTGCATAGGTTGCACGGAAGACCATATCCGGGTTGGATAGATATTTAGGAGGGGATGAAAATGGCCACAACTAAGACTAAAGCAAAGAGTGTCGCAGCCAAGAAGCCTGCTGCAGCCAAGAAGCCCGCAGCGAAAAAGCCGGCTGCGAAAAAAGTAGCAGCCAAGAAGCCGGCAGCAAAGAAGGTAGCAGCCAAGAAGCCTGCTGCAAAGAAGGTAGCTGCCAAGAAACCGGCAGCAAAAAAACCAGCGGCCAAGAAAGTAGCGGCCAAGAAGCCAGTTGCCAAAAAGACCGCAGCGAAAAAGCCGGCTGTCAAAAAAGTAGCAGCCAAGAAGCCTGCCGCCAAGAAAGTAGCGGCCAAGAAGCCCGCAGCGAAAAAGCCAGCAGCCAAGAAACCGGCTGCAAAGAAAGTGGCCGCCAAGAAACCGGCAGCGAAAAAGACAGCCGCCAAGAAGCCTGCTGCCAAGAAGAAGGCAGCCCCCAAGAAGACAGGCGCCGCCTCTTCTGCGCTCAGCTTTACCTTCGGCGGGTAACACGTTTCCCGGCTTCTGCCGGGTAATTGGTGTCTTGGTTGTCGTGCCCGCGAGGGCATGACGGCTGCGCATCCCGCTGGGCGAAAGTCGGGCGGGGTGTGCCTTTCATCCCTGAACTGAGTACAGGGGCGGGCGCGAGCCCGCCCTATTTTTTTACCCACCAGCAGGGCACGCAGGCCCAGTTTGAGCCAAGTGCGGCGGTGGCCTAGGCGCGATGCGAAGGCAGCTTGCTGCGCAGCTGATCCAGAGAAATGTTGGCGCGGCTTTCTGTTGGCGCATCAAGCGCGAGATTGGCGAGTTGCAATTGCTCGCCGCAGGCCAGCAGCAAGTACTGCCACGGCTGCAAGACATCGCTCAGCAGGCGATCGCGATTTCCGGAATATGCCATCAGAAAGTCACGGCGGCGCGGGTGCCATGGCAGCCACTGCCAGGCAAAAAAATTGTCCCCTTGCTTGAAGCCGTCCTGCTCCAGGGCAGCGCTCAACGATGTGACTGCGGGAAGTGACTTTTGCTCCGGCGCCGGAGCGGTGCTCCAAATCAGGCCATAATAGATGCGGTAGCCGCTGCCGGTGAATTGCTGCTCCATGAATGGGCGCAAGAACACACGGGATTCGGATGCGGGCTGCAGGTGCAACCCAACGACGCAGTCTTCCGCATTGCGGTCCTCGGTAAGCTCGCTGGTCCACGGCAGCTCATGCTGCGCCAGCAATCCATCGAGGTCCTCGCGCAGCCGGTGCCAGAATTCGTTGTTGAGGCGCAGACGGATGGCGTCGAGATGCTCTGCGGCAATCAGGGCCAGGGGAAGGTTTTCTTCCTGGGCAAAAAAATCCAGTACGGCTTGTTCTTCGTTCATGTGCGGCGAATCAGGTGGAGGAGGAGGCGTCTTGCCCGAGTGAAATCACTTCACAACTTCTTGTTTCACACCTTCGGGCAGTTCTTCCTTGTTGAGTCCCGCAAATGATAGCAGGCGATTCTTGGCGTGCAATAGTTTTTGTGCGTGTGCGCCCAGGTGCATGAGGGCAGTCAGGTCTTCCGCGCTCAGTTTCTGGACGTCGACGAACCATTCGTTGGACATGGAAATCAGGTCGTACATGGCCTGCATGCGCTTGTGGAAATGTACGTCTTCCTGGGTGGTCACTGGATCGAGCAGGCATTCACGCAGCACCGACAAGGTAGGCTCAACCTCGCGCCGCCGCCGCTCGTCTGCCAGCGTGCGGAATATCTCCCATACGTCCTCCGGTGTCTTGAAATATTCGCGGCGGTCGCCGGCACGGAATTCCGAGCGCAACAGCCGCCATCCCTGCAATTCCTTCAGGCCCATGCTTACGTTCGAGCGGGAAAAGGAGAGCAGGTGAGCGATGTCATCTGCGTTCAGCGGGACATAGGAAATATAGAGCAGGGCGTAAATTTGCCCGACCGTGCGGCTGATGCCCCAGCGGCTGCCCATTTCTCCAAAGTGATGTATGAAACGCCAGGCGGTTTCTGATAGGTGTTCTGGTTCCATTGCCGTACTTTCAGGGATTTTTGAAATTAATGCAACCCCTTTTTTATGCAGGATATTTTACAGCAACAAACTGCCGGAGTGGCATCCCGTGTTGACACTGATATTCGAACTGTAGATGATGCCGCACTTTAATTGGTGCGGACTCTGTCTGATGGGCGAGCGCCATGTTAAATAAGAGAGCGTTTTACGGGAATGTTGAGCCGGCATATGCCGATCAACAGCCGGGAACAATAAATTTCAGGTTTTCATCGGGGGAGCCACATACGATGCATTTTTCCTTACGTTTGTTCACACTGCTTGCTGGCTTGTTCCTGGCGGCGGCAAGTTATGCGGCAGACACAGCTCCGAAGCTGACCACTGCAGACGACTTGGGGCCGGAAGTTGCGCAGCCCATCGAGTTTCCGCACTTTCGGCATGCGGGCGACGAAAAGGACGGCGGCATGCAGATCAACTGCATGTATTGCCATACCTATGCGCGCCGCAGCATCGTGGCGGGTATCCCGCCAGTGCAGAAGTGCATAGGCTGCCACCAGAATATCCCGTCGGTGCGGGAAACGCCGCGCATCAAGCAGTTGTTCGAGTATTACGACAACAACAAGGCCATTCCCTGGAAGAAGGTGCATGACCTACCGGATTTCGTGCGTTTCAACCACGAGCGCCATATCAAGCGCTTCTATTTCCAGCAAGACCGTCCCTACCAGGAGGTGTGCGGATATTGCCACGGCGACGTGAAGACCATGGTCGTTGCCCGCCGCCAGAAGTCGCTTACCATGGGCTGGTGCGCCAATTGCCACCAGAAGGATCATCCGGTAAACGCGACGTCCTCCGAGACTGGTCACGGTCCGAACGATTGCTTCACGTGCCACAAATAGCCGGCGCGCCATCTACCAAGAGCTAGAATTAAAGAGGTATCTGTGATGATAGAAAACGATTTTGACCGGCGTGATTTCCTGAAAGTGCTGGGATGGGGCGGCACTGCTGTTGCTTTGAGCGGGTGCGGCTATACCTCGATCGAAGACGGCAAGGAAACTGTCACTTCATATGTGACGCTGCCTTCCTACGTGGTTCCCGGCATTTCCAACTATTTCAACTCGACCTGCGCGCAGTGCGAGGCGGGCTGCAACATCATGGTGCGCGTGCGCGAAGGGCGTGCGCTCAAGTCCGAAGGAAATGCCGCTTCGCCGATCAACCGCGGCAAAATGTGCGGCCTCGGCCAGGCTGGCATCCAGGCGCATTACAACCCGGATCGCGTGCAGACCCCGCTGCTGAACGGGAAGGCGGTGTCCTGGGACCAGGCGCTCAAGGAAATCGAAGGCAAGCTGAACGGGGTGAAGGGCGACGAAGTCGCTTTCATCACCGGAACCATGAGCGGCCATGCGCAGGCACTGCTGGGCAACTACATGGACGCGCTGGGGAGCAAGAACCACTTCTCCTATGAGGCAGTTTCTCCTGCCGTGGCGCGCGCTGCCAACAAGAAAGCCTACGGCGTGGCCATGCCGCGTTTCCGCATCGACAAGGCCAAGGTCGTGGTTTCGTTCGGTGCCGATTTCCTGGGTGCATGGGTGTCGCCGGTGTACTTCTCCCAGGCCTATGCGCAATTCAGGAAGGGCAACCGCCCGGAAGGCCGCGGCGTACTGGTGCAGATCGAGCCGAAGATGACGCTGACCGGCGCCAATGCCGACCGCTGGCTGGGCATCCGTCCCGGCACTGAAGGCATTTTTGCGCTGGGCCTGATCAACGCGTTGGGCGCGGCCGGGGTGAAGGTGCCTGCGGATATCGCCGCAGCCGCCAAGGACTACAATCCTGAGCGTGTGGGCACCGATACCGGCGTTGCGTTTGACCAGATCAACAAGCTGGCTGCGCTGCTCAAGGAGCGCACGCCCAGCCTGGTGCTGGCAGGCACTGCCGCCGAGGGCTATGCGTACGGTTCGCAAAATGCAATGGCCATCGCCATGCTCAACCACGTGCTGGGCAACGTCGGCAAGACCGTTGAGGCACCCGCTTCCGTACCGTTCCCGCAGCTCGCCCCCACAGTCGGCAGCCGCTCTGCGCTGACGGCTTTGAACGCTGGTCTGGCAGCGGGCAAATACAAGGTGGTGTTCAGCTATGGCGCCAACCCGGTGTATAGCGCGCCGGCCGCGATGAAGTTCAAGGACAATTTCGGCAAGGCGGGCTTCAAGGTTGCGTTTGCGCAATACCTGGACGAAACGGCCAAGGCGGCCGACCTGGTGCTCCCGCTGGATTCGGCGATGGAAGAATGGGCTACCGTGGTGCCGGAATACATGCCTGCGCCGTATGAGGGCCATGCCGAGAACTACGCGCAGGTGAGCCTGCGCCAGCCGGTGATGGAAAAGCTGTACCCCAACAAGGAAGGTTCGGGTACGCGCAGCGTGGGCGACATCCTGCTGGCCCTGCTCAAGCAGCGCAAGCCGGAAGCCTACAAGGGTTTTGATGATTTCTACGCTTACCTGCGCAGCGCGGTGCTGGAAAAGAAGACGGTTTTTGGCGCAGCCGCCAAGGATGACAACGATATCTTCTGGAACGACACGGTGGGCAAGGGCATCGTTGCGCTCAATGGCGTCACGGCCAAGCTGGCAGGCAGGGCTTCCGCTTCCGAGCTGGCCTTGCCCGCCCCGGCAGCGCCTGATGCAGCCTATCCGCTGCGCCTGATTCCGTCGGTTTCGGCAAGCATGCGCGACGGCCGCAACGCGAACGAACCCTGGCTGCAGGAATCTCCCGATCCGCTGACCACCATCGTGTGGGATTCCTGGGTGGAAATCCATCCGAAGACCGCAGCGAAGCTGGGCATCGTGGAGGGCGACATCGTTGATGTTTCCTCCAAGAGCGGCTCGATCAAGGCGCAGGCCTATTTGTTCCCCGGCATCCACCCCGATGCGGTTTCCGTGCCAGTGGGTTATGGCCATGAAGCGATGGGGCGCTATGCCAATGGTACGGGCGCCAACGTGTTCGCCATGCTGGATCCGGTGTTCGACAAGGAAACCGGCGAACTGGCGCTGAACGAAACTGCCGTGAAAATCAGCAAGACCGGCGCGCGCGTGATCATCGTCAAGGAAGAAGGGCCTATCGGCGGCAGCCAGGCTGGCCGGAAGAAAATTGCGGTCAAGGTATCAGCCGGCAAGGTTGACCTTACGAAGGAGGTTTAAGAGATGTCTGTATCCAATCTGCTTGAAAACTGGTCGAAGTTTCGCCACACCCATCCGGTTGAGGACAAGGGTCATCCCGACTGGGAGGCCTATCCTTCCGGCCTGAAAACCGACATCAAATGGGCGATGGCCATCGATCTGGATGCCTGCACCGGCTGCAACGCCTGCAGCGTGGCCTGTTATGCCGAGAACAACCTGCCGGTGGTGGGCAAGGAGAAGTACGCGCACGGGCAGGAAATGCACTGGATGCGCATCGAACGCTACTGGGGCGAAGAAAACGGCGAATTCAAGGCCGAGCAGGGCGCGCAGTTCCTGCCGATGATGTGCCAGCATTGCGAAGCGGCCCCGTGCGAAACGGTGTGCCCGGTGGGTGCGACCAACCATACCGAGGACGGGCTGAATTCCCAGATTTACAACCGTTGTATCGGTTCGCGCTATTGCTCGGCAAACTGCCCGTTCAAGGTGCGCTACTTCAACTGGTACAACTATCCGGAACAGGAAGAATCCTGGCCTGCTCCCATGCACCTGCAACTCAACCCGGACCTTACGGTACGAACCAAGGGTGTGATGGAGAAATGCACTTTCTGCAAGCAGCGCACTTATGTTGCACGCAACAATGCGCGCAATGAAGAGCGCGAGGTGGCGGATGGCGAAGTGCAGACTGCATGCCAGCAGGCATGTCCGACTGGCGCGATCAGCTTCGGCAACCTGCACGATCCTTCTTCCAAAGTGGCCAAACAATGGGCGCAGCAAGGGGTGGACATCATCAAGGAAGTGCAAGACAAGGATAAAGAACGGGAGAAGATGGAGCACGAAGGCAAGGAGCCGGAAAAGATGGTGCGCGGCTACCGCATTCTGGAAGAGCTCCGCCCCTATCCTTCGGTGATGTACCTGGAGCGGGTGCGCGAAGAGAGCGCGGTATAAGGCACAAGGGAAGGAAGACAGAGAAATGACAAAAGATATCCGCGAAGACATAGCCTGGGCGCAGATCAACCAGGACGTAATGAAGAGCCTGGAGAATCCGCGCAAGCTGTACTGGGTCATCCTGTTCGCCGCCCTGATGGTGTTCAGCGTCGGCATAGGCTGCGAAATTTATCAATACATCGAAGGCATGGGCGTGGCCAACATGAACAATCCCCATATGTGGGGGTTGTACATTGCCACCTTCATTTTCTGGATCGGCATGAGCCACTCCGGCACCTTGCTGTCGGCGATCCTGCACCTGATGCACGCCGACTGGCGCAAGCCGATCTACCGCTTTGCCGAGGCCATGACCACCTTCTCGCTGATGACCGCGGGCCTGTTCGTGGCGGTGCACCTGGGCCGCGTATGGCAGATTTACTATGCACTGCCGTATCCCAGCGAGCGCTGGGTTTGGCCAAACTTCCAGTCTCCGCTGCTGTGGGACGCAATGGCGATCTTCACCTACCTGAGTTCATCGGTGATCTTCCTGTACATCGGTTCGATCCCCGACTTTGCCATCGCCCGCGACAACATCCATCCCGGCTGGCGCAAGAAGCTGTATTCCATCCTGGCGCTGGGCTGGGAAGGCACCGATCGCCAGTGGCGCAACTTCCGCGTGACTTACCTGACCGTGGCCTGCTTCCTGATTCCGCTGGCGGTATCGGTGCACTCCATCGTGGCTTCGGACTTCGCCATGTCGCAGCAGCCCGGCTGGCACGTGACTTCGTTCCCGCCGTATTTCGTGGCCGGTGCACTGTATTCCGGCTGCGCTGCGATCATTACGCTGTTCATCATCCTGCGCTATGTGTTCAAGTTTGAGGAATACATGACGCTGCCGATCCTGAAAAAGACCGTGCGCCTGACGTTTGCCATCGCCATGGTGTGGACCTACCTGAACTGCATCGAGTTCGCCTCGGTATGGTACAGCCATGACCAGGTGGCCAAGGACGTGCTGATCCAGAAAGCCACCGGCCCGTATGCACCGTTCTGGTGGGCGATGATCTTCTGCGGCTCGGTGGTCCCGTTCGTCATGATGTTCAAGCGCTTCCAGACCAACATCCCGGTGATGTTCGCGGTATCGCTGCTGCTGAACCTCGGCATGTGGCTGGAGCGCTGGATGATCGTGGCGCCAACCTATTCGCACGGCTACTACCCATGGACATGGGATCACGACCAGTGGCCCAGCCTGATCCAGTGGGGCATCGTGTTCGGCAGCTTTGGCTGGTTTACCCTGCTGTTCATGGTGTTCTGCAAGATCGTGCCGTCTGTCTCCATGTATGAGGTGAAGGAAATGGTCTATCACCGCAGTCAGGCGACCAAGAAGAAACAACTCGGCATAGAGGGGGCACACTAAATGAGCAAACGTTACATGCTTGCACTGTATAACAACTTCGACGAAGCCGAAAAAGTTGTTAGTGAATTGCGCAGCGCCGATATCAAAGGCTTCAACGCCGATGACGACCTGACCGTCAAGTCGCCGATCGAGCATCCCGAAGTCGAGGAATTCCTCGGCGACAAACCGGTCAAGGTGCAGTGGTTCACCCTGGTCGGCGCAGTCATGGGCGGATTGCTGGCGTTCTTCCTGATTTCCGGATCGCAGGCCAGCTTTTACTCGCAGATGAAGGGGGGCAAGCCCATTGTGCCGATTCCCCCCAACATGGTGCTGACTTATGAGATGTTCATCCTGGGCGGCGTGTACATCACGGTGCTGGGATTCCTGATCTGTGCCGGCTTGCCGGCGCGGCGCTCCCCCTTGTACAGCGCCAAGGTCTCGGAAGACCAGATAGGCATCCTGGTGAAGGCCGACGAAAGTGCAGCGGCTACGCTCAAGGGGATATTCGCCAAGCACAAGGCATTGGAGATTCAGGAAGAGGCAGGCAGATGAAAAAACTAACCTTAGCAACTGTTTTGTTTTTGACGCCCATGCTGGCGCAGGCGTGGCCCTGGTCCAAGGACATGTCGGAACAGCTCAGCGTCAAGCCGCAGGAAAGCGTTGATCCGAAACATCCGGGCATGGCGCCATACCCCGAGCACTCTGTGCCGGTTCCTGGAACGACGGTATTCCTCAAGGACCAGGATATGGATGCAGCGGCCAAGCTCAAGAACCCGGTGGCGGCGGATGCCAAATCCGTCGAGCTGGGCGGCAAGCTGTTCGGCATCTATTGCACGCCCTGCCATGGCTACAAGGGTAAGGGCGACGGGCTGGTCGGGAAAAAACTGCTCCTGCAGCCATTCGACTTGACCAATGAGCGGTCCACCAAGGAACTGACGGACGGGTACATCTTCGGCAAGATGACATTCGGTTACGGGACCATGCCTCCCTATGCCAATGACCTGTCGCCGCTCGAGCGCTGGCATGTGGTCAACTATATACGCAAGGTGCTGCAGCAGGGCGGAACCGTGCAGGCCAATGTCAACGGCCGCTAAAATCAAGGGAGAGCAAGCATGATTTCTTACAGCAACTGGTCGGTGCTGACCGTCAGTTTTGTGGTGGTGACCTACCTGGCATTGAGCGGCGTGGCCCTGACCGCGGTGCTCTATCTGGTGGGCGCGAGGTGGCGTTTCCAGATTCGCCAGCTGGCGGTGTCGCTCTTCGCCTTGTTTCCGTTGGCCTTTGTCCTGCTGCTGATCCTGCTGGCCGGCGGCAAGCACACCTTCCCGTGGCTTGGCCCCCTGAAAGGCGAGGAAGGGCACATGCCAGGCTGGTATACCTGGGACTTGCTGTCCGCACGCGAGATCATCGGCATGCTGGTGGTGATGGCGGTGTGGTGGCTGTTCATCAAGCGCCAGGAGCTCAGCGAACGCAGCGAGGAAGACGCAGCGAAATTCCACCGCGTAGCATGCTGGGTGCCGTTCTTTACCGTGCTGTACGCCACCATGGTGGCCTGGGACTTCGAAATGACCCTGAAGCCGGCCTGGCACAGCGCGATATATGGCATGCAGAACCTGGTGAGCAACTTCGGCATGTTCCTGGCCTTCATGGTCATCTGGATTTATATCCTGAATACCCGCGGCAAACTGGTCAAAAAAGTGGACGAATTCGTCTATAACTACCTGGCGCAGATGATGCTGGCGTTCACCCTGCTCTGGATGTATACCTTTTTTGCCCAGTACCTGGTCATTTGGTATGGTAATATAGGGGATGAGCGTGACCGTATCGACACCATGCAGGATGGCGTATACGGCTTCTTCTGGTGGGCGATGGTTGCGCTGAAGTTCGTCATTCCTTTTGTCTCACTGTGCTTCCCGGTGACGCGCCACAATGTGCAGGCGACCATGGCGGTCGCTGTCAGCATGATAGTGGGCACGCTGTGCGAGCGTTTTGTATGGGTCGCGGGAGTTGACGAGAAGGGCGCCGTTCCGGTGCTGGCCTTCTTCCTGGTCGGCGCGGTGACGGCAGTGGTTGGGTATATATTGGTACGGAGTGCGTTGCGCCGCAACCAGTTGATCAAGGCTTGATTTTATTATGATGACGTTGTATTCCGGGACGACCGACCCGTATAGCCATCGTTGCCGTTTCGTGCTGTTCGAAAAGGGCATGGACTTCCAGATCATTGATGTGGATGTCTTTGGCAAGCAGGAAGATGTCGCGGCAATGAACCCGTACAACAAGGTTCCTGTGCTGGTCGAGCGCGACCTGATCCTGTACGAGGCCAACATCATCAACGAGTACATCGACGAGCGGTTTCCCCACCCGCAACTGATGCCGCCCGACCCCGTCATGCGTGCACGCGCGCGGCTGTTCCTGCATCGCTTCGAACAGGATTTGTTCTGCCACATCGAAGCGGTGGAGCACGGCCAGCAGCGCGTGGCGGACAAGGCGCGGCAAGCCATTCGTGACAACCTGACCCAGATTTCCCCGGTATTCACCAAGCAGAAATTCATGCTGGGCGACGAATTCTCCATGCTAGACGTGGCTATTGCTCCGATGCTCTGGCGCCTGGAACTGTACGGCATCCAGATGGGGAAAGATGCTGCTCCGTTGCTGAAGTATGCAGAGCGCCTGTTCTCCAGGCCGGCCTACATCGAGGCAATGACCCCGGCAGAAAAAGCAATGCGCAAGTGAGCGAAGCTGCCACCGCGCTCCCTTCCACCAAGCCATACCTGATACGCGCCATTTACGAATGGTGCGTGGATGGCGGCATGACCCCACATCTGGCAGTCCAGGTGGACGCGCATACCGACGTGCCAAGCGCCTTCGTCAAGGACGGGCAGATCATCCTGAATATCGGCCCTGAGGCGGTGCGCAACCTTCATATCGGCAACGATGCCATCACCTTTGGCGGGCGGTTTAACGGCGTGTCACACGACCTTTACGTACCCGTTGCGGCCGTCATTGGCATCTACGCCCGGGAGAACGGACAGGGACTGGCATTCGAGGCGCAGGAGTCGCCGCCGCCCGCTCCACCCGAAGGCGGCGGTGAGCCGCCAGTCCCGCACGGCAAGCCGCATTTGCGGGTGGTCAAATAGGGTTATTTTGAGTGCCCGGACGCCTTATCTGGCGGGGGTGGTGCCGGATCTGTGTTCGGCCGGCAGGCATAGCAAGTCATAGGCCGAATTCAATTTGGTATTCAGCACGTTCAGGAAGGTCTGATCCAGGCGCATGCGGCAAGTATTCGACATATTGCGCATCTGGGCGACGGAAATTTCCAGCGCAGTGACGTTGCCCAGCGCCGTGGTTTTTTCGCGCCGCAAGTCAAACCCGCCTGACAGGTAGGCCGATTCCCCGACGCATTCGCCGACGCTGGCGACATGCAACAGACAGTTTTGCGAAGCGACCTGCGCGCGGCCGGCCAGAATGATAAAAAATGAATGGCCGCGCTGCCCTTCCGAAGTAATCAGCTCCTTGTCGTGAAAGGTGCGCCAGGTCGTGGCCGGCAGCACTTCCTTGATCTCGACATCGGAAAAATACTCGAAAAACGGGGATGACCTCATGGCCATGAACTTGTCTGAATAAGACGTGTTCTGTTCGCTGGAGCGTATGGTCCGCGCCAGGTTGTGCAGGTCATACAAGAATTCATCCCAGGAGGGGTAGCGTTCCTCCGGCTTCTTCCTCAGTGCGCGGTCCACGATGGTGATAAATCCCTCGTTCACGTCGCTGCGCAATTCGCGCAGCGGCGTGTGAGGGGAGCGGATGATCTTGGTGGCAAGACTCTGGTAATCGTTGCCAAGAAATGCCGGCCTGCCGGTGAGCAGCCGGTACAGCACGCCGCCCAGCGAGAAGATATCCGATTGATAGCTGAGCGGCAGGCCCTGCACCTGCTCAGGCGACATGAAGTTTGCGGTTCCTACCACGCCCAGCTGGGTGGATTGCGAGTCGGAGATCATGGCACAGCCGAAATCCGCGATTTTCACCTGGCCGTTGTCGTGCTGCAGCAGTATATTGGCTGGCTTCAGGTCGCGGTGTATGACGCCGCGCTTGGCGGCGTAATCCAGGGCCTCGGCGGTCTGGCGCACGACGTCGATGATCATCTCGTCCGGAAGTGCCACGCCTGGAGCGGAAAAAACATCCAGCGCTTCTCCGTCCACATGTTCCATGAGGATATAGGGCATGCCGCTCGAATCCACGCCGGACTCGATCAACTGGACTATGTTGGGGTGATGAAGCTTGCCGCAAAGGGCAGCCTCGGTCTCGAACATCTTGCGCGAGACCTTGTTGTCGCGGTCGGAACGCAACTGCTTGAGCGCATAAACGGCGCCGTCTTGCGTGGTGACCAGATAGACGGTGCTGGTCGCGCCCTTACCGAGCTCGCGAACGATCCGGTACTTACCTATCATGCTGGGCACGGTGGCGGCGGATATTTCCGACATGTTCGGCGCAAAGCCGGGAGTTGTGCATTGCTACCAGCGGCGGCCCATGAGCCGCGCGCGATTAAGGATGGTAGCGGAATCAGTGCTGGTCATCAGGGGCCGGGGAGTTCATGATGTTACCCGCAGCCAGTCCAACGATGGTGATGCCGATCAGCACGCAAATCATGCCGACAGCCTTGCCGAAAACGAAACCGCCGACCAGCCACAATGTGATGGCGGCGATGATAGCCATAATCAAAGTATTAATCTTGGATCTCATTGCATTCCCTTTCATTTCAATTGTGCGGGCGATTCCCGTATGCGTAGTGCAAATGATACCGCATTGCGCAGAAAAATTGGGAGATGGGCACCAAAAATCAGGGGATTCCGCAGACCGCGCAGGCCGCATCCTTGGCTAGTTTTGCGCTGCGCACTTCCATATTGAGCGCATCCATGATCAACAGTCTGCCGCTAAGCGGGATGCCGGTTCCGAGCAGCAATTTCAGCGCTTCGGCAGCCTGCATAGCGCCGATAACGCCAACCAGGGGGGCGAATACCCCCATCACCGCGCATCGGGTTTCCTCGGATTCGTGATGTTCCGGGTACAGGCAGTTGTAGCAGGGGCTCGTGCCGTTGCGAAAATCAAATACGCTGACCTGTCCGTCGAAGCGCGTCGCCGCGCCTGATACCAGGGGCTTGTGCAGTTGCTTGCACGTTCGGTTGAGCGCGTAGCGGGTGGGAAAGTTGTCGCTGCAATCCAGCACGACATCCGCCTGTGCCGCAAGCGTGGAAAGCAATTGGCCCTCCGCACGTTGCGGCAGGGCAACCACATTCACCTCGGGGTTAATGTCGGCCAGCGCCTTTCTCGCGGAAAGAGCCTTGGCCTGGCCGATGGAGGAGGTGCGGTGCAGCAACTGGCGCTGCAGATTGGTCAGGTCAACCTCATCCCCGTCGCAAACCGTCAGGGTGCCGACCCCGCTGGCAGCAAGATACATCGCGGCCGGCGAGCCCAAGCCGCCCGCGCCTATGATCAGCGCATGGGCGTCCAGAAGCTTTTCCTGGCCCTCGACGCCGATTTCCGGCAACAGGATATGCCGGCTGTAGCGTAACAACTGCGAATCGTTCATACGCTATTTGTATTCGCGCAGTTCCGGCGGTGTGTCGTCATGGTCGCCATGCAGGTGGTGCTCATAGGCCTTGATGAAGATCTCGCGTTTGCGATCCCTGGCATGGCGATCCGGGATGTTGAGATTGTGGTATTCAACCTCTTCCCGGTAGTAGGTAAGCTTCTTGCTGATCTGCCCAAGCGTGCTGTCTTCGAGACAAAAGCCTTCCTTGACCAGCGCCTGCTCCAGGCTTTCCAGCGCGTAATCCAGCAGGCTGTAGGTGATGAGCAGGGCGTTGGGTCGCTTGCAGCGTTCCACCTGCAAGTCTTCCAGCCCGGTCAGCAGCTGGAAGGCGCGGTCAGCCTGCCCCGGCGGATGGGTGCTGAACACCAGTTCCCGCTGTTTAACCGTTTCGGGCGGGGCAGCAGTCATGGCTCACCGGCCTTGCATGATATTCATACCCTTGAGCAGTGTGATCGCCTGATTCAGCTGGTAATCGTTTTTGGCGCCAAACTCGACGGGCTCCTGCTTGCCTGCCGGCTGCTTCGGCTGGGTCTTGGGTTGTACGGGGGTCTTGGCATCGCTGCCAGTCTTGTCTTCAGGCTGACGGTCGTTGGTCAAATGGTGCTCGAGGTCGGCCTCGCGCAGGCGGAACGTGCTGTCCTGCCCCGCGCTGGAAGGATCTTCCGAGAGGATGTCGGGCACGATGCCTTTGGCCTGGATCGAGCGGCCGCTGGGCGTGTAATAGCGTGCCGTGGTCAGCTTGATCGCAGTGGTTCCGCCGCCCAGTTGCAGGATGGTCTGAACCGAGCCCTTGCCGAAGGTCTGGGTGCCCATGATCAAGGCACGCTTGTTGTCCTGCAAGGCGCCGGCAACGATTTCCGAAGCCGAGGCAGAGCCTCCGTTCACCAGCACCACCATGGGCACGCGCTTGATGATGGCCGGCAGATCACGCAGGTAATCGGACTTGCTGCCGCCGCGCAGGTAATCGCCGGGGGTGGCGGTCAGGCGCATCTTGGCGTCCTCGGTGCGGCCTTCGGTATAGACCACCAGCGCATCCTTGGGCAGGAAGGCTGCGGAAACGCCCACAGCGCCGGTGAGGAGCCCGCCCGGGTCATTGCGCAGGTCCAGCACGATGCCTTTCAACTCGCCCTGTTTGGCAAGGTCGTTCAGCGCGGTGGCCAGATTTTCCCCGGTGTGCTCCTGGAATTGGGTGATGCGGACAAACGCATAACCCGGCTCGACCAGCTTGGATTTGACGCTCTTGACCTTGATGACGGCGCGCACCAGGGTGAACAGCAGCGGTTTGGGCTCATTTTTGCGCAACACGGTCAGCACTATCTTGCTGCCGGGCTTGCCGCGCATGCGGTTGACCGCATCATTGAGGGTCATGCCCTTCACCAGGGTATCGTCGAGCTTCAGAATCAGGTCGCCGGGTTTCAGCCCGGCCTGGAAGGCGGGGGTATCCTCGATCGGAGAGATGACCTTGACCAGCCCCTCTTCCATGCTGACTTCTATGCCCAGTCCGCCGAATTCGCCCTGGGTTCCGACCTGCAGGTCCTTGTAGGCCTCGGCATCCAGGTAGGCGGAATGCGGATCCAGCCCGGTCAGCATGCCGTTGATGGCGAGGGTGATCAGCTGCTTGTCGCTGACCGGTTCCACATAGTCGCTCTTGATGCGGCCGAAAACTTCGGCGAAGTTGCGCAGCTCCTCGACCGGCAGCGGCGAGCCGCCCGCTTTATCGGCAATGGCGGGGAATTGCAGGCTAAGCAATATGCCCGCCAGCAATCCCAGACCAATCAACCCAAATTTTTCGATTCGACTGCGCATGTCAGACCTCTGTGTAAATTACCGTTTTGCAACCCATTTTGCCGGGTCTATGGGTTTCCCCTCGTGGCGGAGTTCGAAGTATAAACCGGAATCCTCATTCCCGCCGCTACTGCCGGAAGCGGCAATGACATCGCCCCCGCGCAGGGTATCGCCTACCTGTTTGTACAGCGTTTCATTGTTGCCATACAGGCTCATGTAGCCTTTGCCATGGTCTATGATCAATAAGTTCCCGAAACCGCGCAACCAGTCGGCAAAAACCACCTTGCCGGCCGCCACGGCCTTGACTTCCTGCCCGGCGGGAACGCGCACAAACCATCCCTTCCACAAGGCGGGGCTGCCCGGGCGCCGTGTGCCGAATTTGTTGCCAACATGCCCCTTCACCGGCAAGGCCAGCTTGCCCCGGAGCGACTCGAACGGGCTGCTGTTGGACTGGGCAAACATCCTGGCCAGTCTTTCAACCAACTGCGCCAGGCGGTTCTCGTTGCGCTGCAGCCGTCCGATTTCGCGGTTTTGTTGCCTGATACGCGCCGAAATCCTGAGCAGCACCTGCTGGCGCGCCTGCCTGTCATTTTCCAGGGCCGCTTTCTGTTTCGCGGCGGCCTGCTGCAACTTGCCCAATTCATCGCTTTTGCGGCGCGCCTGGGCGGACAGTGCGTCCAATTGCGCGAGATCATCGCGCAAAGTATTGAGCCAGGCCGCCTGCGCGCGCGCGATATAACCATAATACTGCAAATCTCGAGCAGCCTGGTCGGGCTGGTTGTTACCCAGCATCAACTGCAGGTATTCCTGCTGGCCTTCCAGATATTGCTGGTAAAGCAGGGCGGCCAGCCTGGCCTGCAATCCCTGCATATCCTGCTTCAAGCGGGAGGACTTTGCCTGCAGGCGTGCCAAGTCGTCAGCCGCATCCCGCTGCTGGTTGGACAACGCGCGGAGCTTGCGGTTGCTGTCGCTGATGGCACTTTCCGATTCGCGCAGCGCATCGGCGGCCTCGGACTTGGATTCGCTGGTTTTTTCCAGCTCCTGCTGCATGGCGCTGATGCGCTGGCGCAGCTTGTCCAGGTCATCCTGTTCGTTGGCGTAAGCTTTGGGCAAGCCCGCGCACAGCAATATCAGGAGCCAGACAAATCTCACTATTGAAAGGCCACCAGCGGCTTGCCCGTCATTTCCGGAGGCTGCGGCAGCCCCATCATGGCGAGCAGGGTGGGGGCAACATCCTGCAGGCTGCCGCCCTCCTTCATGTGCGCTTTGCGCCCGATGTAGAGGAAGGGCACCACGTTGGTGGTGTGCTGGGTATGGGGCTGGTGCGTTACCGTGTCGACCATTTCCTCCGCGTTGCCGTGGTCGGCGGTGATCAGCACCTCGCCGCCGCAATCCAGCATCGCCTTCACCACGCGCCCTACGCACAGGTCCAGCGCATTCACCGCCTTGATGGCGGCGTCGAGATGCCCGCTGTGGCCCACCATGTCGCCGTTGGCGTAATTGCAGATGATGGCCTGGTATTGCCTGCTGCGGATCGCCTGCTCCAGCTTGTCGGTCACTTCGAAGGCGCTCATCTCCGGCTTGAGGTCGTAGGTTGCCACCTTGGGGGAGGGCACCAGCACGCGGTCTTCCCCCGGGTAGAGCTGTTCCCGGCCGCCGCTGAAAAAGTAGGTGACGTGGGCGTATTTTTCGGTCTCCGCAATGCGCAGCTGCTTCATGCCCAGGCTGGAGATATATTCGGCAAAGCCGTTGTGTATGGAAGAAGGCTCATAGGCCAGCGGCAGATTAAAGTCCGCGCCATAGCTGGTGAGCGTGGTGAAGCTTGCCAGCTTGGGCATGCGCTGGCGTTCAAAGCCGGTGAAACTCGGGTCGGTCAGCGCGCGTGTAATTTGCCGCGCGCGGTCGGCGCGGAAGTTCATGAACACCACGGTGTCGCCATCTTCCATGGCGACCGGGCTG
>DATDDB010000077.1:0-6917 GCA_036524005.1 Gallionellaceae bacterium
GGTGCTCCGTTGCACCGTGACACCAGTCGTTCAGCACGAGCAGCTTGGGGGGCAGGCCTTCCTTGAAATAGCGCGCTATCTCCATGTCCGTCGCGAGCATCTGTTCGCGGTAAGCTTCCGTTGCCGCCACTGCTACCCAGAATGCCGGCTCGGTCTGCAGCTCAAGTTGAGGCTGCACCTTGAGTTGCCGGAAGGGGACAGGCTCACCCCGGATGTTGAACTTTACGATGTTGCCCCATTCATCCTGCCCCTCTTCGTCATCGAATTCCATATCAACGAGGTGCAGCTCCTTCGCGTCGTACTCCAGACCTGACAGATCATTTTTCCTGAATTGGGCCAGCATCTCTTCATCGTTCATGCCAAAATCGCGCATGTCCAATCCCTGCGATTTCAACATGACACCAAGAGCGCTGGAATCAAATTTGTGGTGTATGGATTCCAATTCCTGCTGGTAATAGCCTTCATCGTGCAAGCTCGCCCCTTGGCGAAGCGGAATCGAGACGCAATTGCCAATGGGTAACACCTTGGTGTTAATGCCCTCCTGAGGCTGCCACTCGATGGTGCTAAAAATCAGCGCCCATCGTTCCTCGTCGCGGCAGGCAATCAGCCGCGCGGAAAGGTGGTCGTAGTTCATGTTGCCGAATTCTGGCCAATCCAGGTAAGTCGCCTGCGCCGCGTCAAATGCATCGAGTATTTCCTGCTCGGTATATGCTGCCATGCAATTGCCTCCTGCCACTCGTTAGAATTTATGCCACTTGCTTGTCCAAGCCTTCTGCCTTTAACGCCGCGCGCATTTCTCCCATGCTTTTTGCTCCGCCCGTGCCAGTGGAGCTAGACACAATTGATTTCCTCGATTCGAGTCTGGTCACGTCTTGTCCGCTTATGGGACGATTTAGCCATCCCGATACTTCCACTCATGCAACTCAAGCGGACCGATTGTACTTCAACCCGGCTCGACAGCGTTGTGCCCATTGCAGTCGTTGGCGTTGCGCGAAGCGGACTTGCGCCAGCCAGATTATTGACACCCGGGCGCTACTTCCTGGACACCCGGTCAGCGCCGAACTGCTGCTTCAGGGCGCTTTCTATCTTTTGCGCCATCGGCGCGACGCGCGGCTTGCAGGCTTGGGTGCGGCAGTAAACGATAATCTGCGGACCGAAGTAATAGACGGCGACGTAAAGCTCGCGCGTTCCGTTCAAGCCGAGCAATGGCCCGGCGCCGTAGGAGTATTCCGATTCCTTCTCCAGCCCCTCCTCCGTGGCGATGCGGGCCACGATGGGCAGCGTGGCCTGGTAGGCTGCCTTGTTCTCCACATCGTCCTTCACGGGCGAGCCGTCTTTCCTGGCCACGGCTATCTCGGCCTCTTCGGTGGATGCAGGGTAGGCGGCGGAGCGGATGTCCACAAAGGGAAACTCTTTGCGCAGCCCCTGCGTCAGTTCCGTGCGCAGCGTGGCGGCCTCCTTTGCGCCAAACTTGATGTCCCAGGCGATCTCATAGAGCAGCACCGACCGCGCGCTGTCATAGTGGGCAAAAAGCGCAAGCCCGGCACCGTCGGGCTGGTAATCGTTCTCATACACTCTTCCCATGGCGAGCGGCTTGCAGGTCTTGCACGGCATATGATGGGCCTGTGCCAGCCCATCCAGCAGGCGCTGGATGCCGGCTTCCCTTTCGGACGCCGGCATGGTTTGCGCCGTGGTGCCGATCTGCGCCGTCTGCCGCACGCCCTCGCGGCGCGGAATGCTGGTGGCGGTGAAGGCAACGAGGCTGAACCCCGCGATGAACCACACCTGCAGCGTGCGCATGGGCAGCAGCCGCAGCCGCCCCGCATAAGCGCTGCACAGCCAGACAACGGGCAGCGCCACGAGGTCGGTGTAATCCACCGCGCGGCCTATGTGGAATGGCAGCCAATCATTGGCGGCATCGATCAGCCCCTGCGCGTACGGCGATTTCCAGAGCGTGAAGGCGGCGCTCACGCCCAGTGCTATGGCCAGGCGGCGGTCGCGCCACAGCGAGCAGAGAAAGAGCGTAAGCGCAGCCAGGCCCGCGAAATCGGAAAGCTTGCCGGTCAGCGCGTTGTGGAACGCCGGCTTCAGCGCCCAATCGTTCACCACCAGCACGCCTAGCGCAAACAGGAAGATCGTTGATCTCAACAGGTCGAGTCGTTTCAACAAAGCCCCTTTGATGCGCCGGTTTGGCAGTAGGCTGCGGTGCGGCGCAAATAGACAAATTGTACAGTGATCTTGGCCGCTGCCGCGTGCGCAAGCTTACCCAGCCCAGCGCTTCACAGAGTTGGCCGCCGTTGATTGACCCACTGCTGTACCGATGGTCTTTGCCATTGGTGCCGCGCATAAATAGCCAATCGCTCAGGTACCGGGTCACCGTTCAAAACAAGACGATTAAGCATAAGAGCGAGATCAACATCAGCGATGCACCATTCACCGAAAAGGTTTTCAGAGTGGGCTGGCAGCAGCAACTCGGCGGCTGCAAATAGCTTTTCAGCGGCGGCTTGAGCTTCCCGAGAAAGCGGTTTGTTTGTTGGCCGGTAAAACACGACTTCGGTGGATCGTTCGATCCGGATAGGCATGAGGTCGCTGCGAAGCCACGCCTGGACCTGACGTGCTCTTGCCCGAGCGTGGGGCGCGGATGGGTACAGGGCCCTGCCGGGAAAGACCTCGTTTAGATATTCGGAGATGGCGGAAGACTCAGAAAGCGCAAAGCCATCGTGGATCAATGTTGGGATGCGGCGAGTAATCGAGGTTGCTGCAAAATGAGGTTCATCGGCAGCTTTTGCAGCAAGGTCAAGGGTTAACACGTCGAATGGCAATTCCTTCTCGCGCAAGGCCACGAAGGCAGACATTGCATAAGGGCTGGCAAACTGACTATCGACGTAGAGACGCATGGTTCCACTCACGTTAACTCAAGAGGACCGATTGTACTTCAATACTGGAACGGCAGCGTCTTGCCCATTTCTGCCATCAAGCCTCGTTAAAATCCTGCAGCGAGCGGCTGTTTTAGGGCTTCCATATTATCTCCAGGTCGCCGTCAACGAAACCAATGCCTATACCCTGTTTGGATTTTAGTTTTTGGATGGCAGGAGAATCTGAGTCGAGTTGCCTTAAAACCAATAATGTAAGCCTTTGAAGGCATGTTTCCCATGACTCGCTGGTGTAGGAAGTTGGAATATCAATACCTCTTGTAGTTGGCTCCCATACTTCTTCACAGGCCCAATCAGAACCGCCCTCATCAAAAGCTTCCGCCCCAATTAACTCTATTCCGAATTTCACATCGTCAACAAACGCAGGTTCGTAGAGATTGAATGAGAATGCTTTAACTGTGGCAGGTATGTCTTGGGAAAGGCTTTCATTCAGCCAGGATTCAAATTGCTGTTCGAAATGCATTCGATCACTCGGTGGAAACAAATGGCTCATTACTGCGATTTCTTACAAATGACCAAAACATGATGCGCATCTGTAAGTCCGGGCTTATTCCAATCAATTTTCTCAAATTTGGAACACGGGGTCGTTGTTTCTTCCGGATTGCAGCCGCAGGTTTTCCAAGCGACCTTCTCGCAATCTGTTGGGGTAACCACGCTGCAGGAAATTTGATGCTGCTCAAATTCCCCGGATGAATGAGATGCGGGTGCGGATTCGCAGGCCGCAAGAATCAAAGTGGAAACCGCCATGAGATATATTTTCATTACTAACCTCTCCTTAATAGCCAAAGACTGGCGGTAAAAATCGGCGGGCATGCGGAATTGGGGCGACTCCGCTTATTCTGCGGCTGCTCTTCGACGCCTATGCGCCGCTGTCCTTTTGTCATCACCTGTCCCGCTCGAACCAAAACCTGGAAGTGCGCCGCTCAATAAACGACCTCAATATACGGACACGATTCCACAAATCTGTAGGAATGATTGCCTGCATCCTCGAAGCACTGCGCCAGCTTTCCTTTCCTGTACCATTCCGAGTCGTACCCCATAGCCGCTGCCTGCTCGTCGCTCTTGGCCTGGGCAAGCCGCTGGACCACCGAGTAGTGTATCCTGAGCTTTTTGTATCGGGACAATTTCAGGTACTTGTCGAGAATATCGTCTCTGGAGGCATAGGCGTATAACACGCTGCCATTCCTGGCCTCATGCGAAAACGCATACGGGTTTGCGAATGCGCTGGCGTTCTCGGGAAGCAGGTTGGGCGCATCTCGCTTGAGCTTGGACATCATCCAGTTCAACGAGATGCCGGATAGCGACAGATCGCGGTTGGTGAAGTCCCCTTTCCTGTTCCCCTCGTTTATGCTGTATCCCCCGCCCACGTCAGAATGCGCGCCCGAAAACCAGACCTCCTCTATTTTCTCAAGGGCGGATTCCTCCGGGGTACATTGCGCTGCGACATAATCGCTGGTGAGTATCACCGGGGTGATGATGTTGGCCCTGTCGTCATCCAGAGAGAGCGCGTGGTAAACGTGCTGGGCATTGCATACCTGGTCAAGATAGCGGTAGTTCGGGTTGACTATGTTTTGCAGGTCCACATCGATGCCCATGCTTCTCTTGGCTGCCCAAATGCTGTGAACGATGCCCAGGGCTTCAACCGTATCCCATAATCCCAGCGCCTTGATTGAAACATTCTTATAGGGCTCGAGCGGGATTGCGGGGTATATGGGGTGGATTCGCCCAAATACCTTGCGCGTCGCCGCGGCGGCGAGCCGAACGCATTTCTCGATGGCCTCTTTCGTCCCACTCCCGAGGCCGTTACAGTGCGAATACCTCTGCTTGTAGGTGACGTAAAGCTCCCGCGCAATCCTGACCCTTTCCTCGTTCCTCACCACGGAGCTCAAATCATATATTCCGACGGTGCGGATCATTCCCGCCACTATTCTTGCAGTATAGGCGCCTCTGCTGAAGCCGAACATATACAATTCACTGCCGGGGGAATAATTCTTTGCCACGAACGCATAGGCCTCCTCGATGTCCTGGTCTATGCCGTAGCCGGTCGCGGCCCCCAACGTCTCCCCATTTGTGCCAACCCCCTCCTTGTAGAAGATGTACAGATTGTCCTTGGCTTGATTCTTGATGATTTCGCCAAGAATGGAGATATTCGTCTTGCTCCTCAAGTCGTTTTCCGTACCATCCAGAAGCAGCACCACCTGTCTGACCGGGTTGTCTGTCTTTTTGATGATGGGTTCCTGAACCTGGATCAAAGGTATCCGGTTGTTGGTAACACACCCTGCCAGAAGGCCCAGCAAGAACAACGCGCAATACCTGAACGACTTGTGCATGGTTATCCGCCCCTTTTGCTCTGGAAAACGCTGCCCAGACCGGCAACTGGAAGCGTCAGCCATTCCGCATATTCCCCCTGCTCGCGGAAAGCAGGCGGATTGTACTTCAATCTGTGTCGGCGGCGTTGTGCGCGAAAAGCGGACGCTTCGTAGGTTGGGTGGAGCGAGGCGATACCCAACGGACGTGTGTCAGAACATGATGGGTATCGCTGCGCTCCACCCATCCTACCGGGCTGCCAGAAGGCCCAGCAAGAACAACGCGCAATACCTGAACGACTTGTGCATGGTTATCCGCCCTGCCAAAACTAGCGCGCTCCGTTTCGAAGATTTCCTGGTTCCATCAATATCGCCTGCACTGAAGAATAGGTGGGTCAATCCAGCCAGTTCTGGCCCATTGATTGCGCCACCGCCCAAGCGGCCGGCTATTTTGCCTGGCCGCCCGGCTTTTTGTTGAGCGTGAATTCGGTCTTGAGCGGCACCGTGACATTTCGGTTCTTGTCCGTCAGGCTTACTTCCACGCGCCAGATTCCCGGCGGGTCGCCCTCTTCGCCGATGAAATTGACCACGGTCGAGCTCAGCCTCACGTTGTGCGGATTTCCCTTTATCTTGCCAGAGGCGCAATTGACCGCCTTGGAATCCATGTCGAGGGTGCCGTCAGGCTTTGTAATCCTGATGTCGCAAAGCAACTTGATGGAGCCATCCGCTTCCGTCTTCGGGTTGGTGTAGAAAATAAGTATCGCGAGATGCCCGCCGTATTCCACGGACGATGCGCGGAGTATCTCGGGAATGGTATCTTCCGGGGTGTACCATTTTTTCTTCCAGTCGGCATCGGTCGTCGCCAGCAGCGAGCCGCCGAATCCATCCACCGCCTTGCGGCTATCGGTATCGGGAACCATCCGCCCCTGCGGGTCGGTCCATGCCGGCGCCAGCCGCTTCAGCTGCACGATCGCGGGTTGCTTCGTGGTCAGCCCGACCAGCACGTAGCCGGTGAGCCCCGGCTTCGACGCCATGGTGTAGTTGCAGAAGGCGAATGAGGCATTGTGCACGCAGGTGGGCGTGATCTGCTTCAGGTCGTCTGCATCGAAGAAACGCTTGAGGTCCGCCGGTTTCGACTCATGCAGGGTGCAATCGCGCTCGCAGGTGACGTTCTGCCAGGTGCCGTCCGGCATCAGGTGCTCGACGTTCCATTTGCCGCCGGTGTAGGAAAGATAGGATATGAAATCGGTGACGTGCCCGTCGCGGTGGATGAGGGCGTAATTGCCGACATCCGACTCGTCCAGCGCCACAGCGCTCGCGGAAATTCCCATCAGCGCAATCAGCGCCGATGCCAAAAACAGCCGTGATCTTTTCAATGCAGTGCCCCCCGTGACATCATGCCGAACAAATTGCGCGTCGCGGCAACCCGCCGCGCACGCATTGTGCTGCCCCGGCGGGGGAGGCGTCAATGCCGGGCAACAAGCAACCTGGAAATGCCGGGGTTCACGAGCAGGCGGCACGGTGTTCCCGCCAGAGTATCCATTCGGCCACGCCAAGGTTGATGGCCCAGCCCGCCCCCATGCATAACGTCCTTGCCAGCTCCCCATGGATACTGGGGAACAGGAGCCAGGGCAGATGGGTCAGGGCCTGGGTACCCGCGCCGAGGCCGAGCGCGTAG
>DATDDB010000078.1:0-7109 GCA_036524005.1 Gallionellaceae bacterium
TGGCCATCAGCGCTCGCCCGATGGCCAGCATCTGCTGCTCGCCACCGGAAAGCGTGCCGGCGGCCTGCTGCGAGCGTTCGCGCAGACGCGGGAACAAGGCATAGATGCGTTCCAGGTCGCCCGCAGCCTGGCTGCGGAAGCCGAACAACGCGGGCAGACGGCTGTAAGCACCGAGCAGCAGGTTGTCTTCCACCGACAGCGGGCCGAACACCTTGCGTCCTTCCGGCGAGTGCGCCAGCCCCAGGCGGGCGATGCGCGAGGCGGGCAGATGCTGAATCTCCTTGCCATCAAGCAGGATGCGCCCCCCGGCGGGCTGTAGCATGCCCGAGACGGCGCGCATGGTTGTGGTCTTGCCCGCGCCATTGGCGCCGATCAGCGCCACCACCGAGCCGCTCTTCACCTCGAAGCTCACGCCGTGCAGCACCCTGCTCGCACCGTAGCCCGCATGCAGGTGCTCCACGCGCAGCGTGACGTTTTCGCCCGGCCGGCCCGGCGCATAGACCGTCTCCTTGCTGCTGCCGAGATAGGCCTCGATCACGCCCGGGTTGCGCCTGATCTCGTCGGGCAATCCTTGCGCAATCATCTTTCCCTCGTCGAGCACGGTGACGTAATCGCACACCTCGTTCACCACGCTCATGTGGTGCTCGATCAGGATGGTGGTGATGCCGCGCGCACGGATGTTGCGCACGATATTGATGAGGGCCAGCACATCGGGGTGCGCCAGCCCCGCCGCCGGTTCGTCCAGGATCAGCAGCTTCGGCTTGCGCGCCAGCGCGCGCGCAATCTCCAGGAAACGCTGCGCGCCGTAGGGCAGGTCTTTCGCCCTGGTGCGCGCATCAGCAGCCAGCCCTACCAGTTCGAGCAGCGCCAGCGCATCGGCGCGCGCCTTTTTCTCCTCGCGCCAGGCCAGCCCGAACAGCACCAGCGGCAGCGGAGTCTTGTAGGAACCCTTGAGCGCCACCATCACGTTTTCCAGCGCGCTCAACTCGGAGAACACCTGCAGGTTCTGGAAGGTGCGCGCGATGCCCGCCTTGGAAGCGCGGTACAGACTGCCGCGCGGCAGATCCATGCCGGAAAGGCGCATGCTGCCCTCGCCCGGCGCATACAGGCCGGAGATAACGTTCACCAGCGTGCTCTTGCCCGAGCCGTTGGGGCCGATCAGCCCGTGCACCTGCCCTGCCCGCACCTGCATGGTGATGCCGTCCAGCGCCTTCACCCCGCCGAAATGGCGTTTGAGGCCGGATATATCCAGCAACACTCCATCCGCCGGTTTGCCCGGCAGCAAAGGCTCCAGCGGCGAAGAGGGAGGCAAGGGCGGCGGCGGCACCTTGAACAGCCGCGCCAGCTGGTTGCCGGCAAAACCCATCAGCCCCTCGGGCAGGCCCACCACCACCGAGAACAGCATCAGCGCGAAAATCGCCTTGCGCCAGTCCTCGGTATTGCTCACCAGCATGCTGCCCAATACCAGCAGCGCCATGCTGGCGACGGGAGCCGCCATCTGGAAGGTCACCCGGCGCTGCCTGATATACCCGAACAAGCCCGCCAGGCACGCCATCAGCAAGCCAGTAAAAGAAAATATCTGGAACAACAGGCGATTGGAGATCAGGTTGGGCAGCAGCACGACCAGGCTCGCGCCGACGAACGCCCCCCACAGGCTCTTGCGCCCGCCGAGCACCACGCCCAGCAGCAGCATCACCATGCGCTCATAGTCGAAGCTGTTGGGCTGCAGGAACTGGAAATTGAAGGCATACAGCCCGCCCGCCAGCCCGCCCAGACCGGAACCCAGCGCGAAAGCCGCGACCTTGTGGCGGAACACGCCCACGCCCATGGCGTCGGTGGCGATGGGGCTGTCGCGCAGCGCCTCGAACGCCCTGCCCCAATGCGAGGAGAGCAGGTTTTTCATGGCCATCCACACCAGCCCCAGCAAGGCCAGGCACAGCCAGAAGAATCCCTGCGCACCAAGCGCCGCGCCGAACAGCGCAGGCCTTTCAACCGACAGGCCCTGTGCGCCATGGGTAATGCTTTCCAGCTCGTTCAGGGCGGTGACCGTCAGGGCGGAAAAGCTGAGCGTGGCCAGCGCGAACTGCGGCCCTTCCAGGCGCAAGGCGGGGAAAGCCAGCAGCCCGCCAAACACCAGCCCCACCACCAGGCTGAATGCCAGAGCGGGAAACAGGCCGAGGTGGAACAGCGAAACGCCCAATCCGGCCGCATAAGCGCCCAGTCCGAGGAAGGCGGCGTGGCCAAGATTCACCTGCCCCAGGTAGCCGACGCTGACATCCAGGCCGATGAGCAGGATGCCGTAGATGGCGAGCAGCGTGAGCAGCCCCAGCGCAAAGGAGTTGCCAACCAGCAGCGGGTGCAGCGGAATACAGGCCAGCAGAATAAAAGCGGCAAGTTCGGCGCCGTTGACGAGCAGGATTCTTTTCAACTCAGACCTTCCTGATGCTGGCTACGCCGAATATTCCGTTGGGCCGGATGGCGAGGGCCAGGATAAGCAGGATCAGGCCGGGCGCTTCGCGCCAGCCGCTGCCGATGTAATAGCTCGCCAGGCTTTCCAGCGCCCCCAGCACCAGGCCGACCACCACCACGCCAAAGCCGGAATTGAGCCCGGCCACCACGGCCACCGAGAACGCCTTCAGCACCAGGGCAGCGGCCATGGTGGGGCCGACGGTGGTGATGGGAGAGACCAGTATCCCCGCCATCGCGGCCACCAGGCCGGAAAGCCCATAGGACAGCATGATGGTGCGCTTGGCCGAAATGCCCATCAGTTCGGCCGCGTCGCGGTCGGCGGAGACCGCCTCGAACGCCCTGCCCCACAACGTCTTGCGTTTAAACAGTTCGATCAGGCCCATCACGGCAAACACCCCGACCGCAACCGATATCTCCACCGGCGTCACGTGGATGCCGAAAATATGCAGCGGATCGGAGGAGATGGGCGTGGGGAACGGATGGTCGTCCCGCCCCCAGATATTTTCGACCGCGGACAGGAAGAACAGGCCGACGATGATGGTCATCAATATCCAGCCTTCGCTTTTTTGCTCCAGCGCCAGGCGCACTGCCACCCGCTCCACCGCCAGCCCAAGCAGCACGCCGGCCAACAGGCCAAACGGCGCCATCAGCCAGTAGGGCAGGCCCAGGTTGAGCAGGGTCAGGCTGATGAAGGCGGAGACCATCACCAGCTCGCCCTGCCCGAAGTTGATGCTCTTGCTGGTAGAGAAAGTGAGCTGAAAGCCGTAGGCGACCAGGGCGTAAACGAGGCCCATCAGGGCCCCGCTCACCCCCATCTGGAGGATAACTTCCATGTATATATTACTTTTCTTGCTTGATCAGGCGCTGCTTGTCGGCCTCGTTGCCAAAAACCACACGGCCGTCCTTGACCATGCCCATGACCACGTTCGCGCGGCGGAAAGCCTCGTGCGTGTTTTCATCGGCCGGGTTCCATTTCGAGAACGGGTGCTTCCAGATCGCAATCACGCCCTTGACCGGCTCTTTCAGGTCTTCCAGCGCCAGCTTGATCTGTTTGGTGTCGGTGCTTTGCGCCTGCTTCACCGCGGCGGCGAAGATGTACACGGCGTCATAACCCTGCGCGGCGGAAACCGGGGAAGGAATGCGGTCCACCTTGTAGGCCTTGTGATAGGCGTCGATGAAGCTCCTGGCCTTGGGGGTGATCGGTTCCTCGATGAAGGTCTGCGGCATCAGTGTGCCGTTGCCGTTCTTGCCCGCATTGTCCATGTAGTTTGACATCGAGAGCGTCCAGCCGCCGATCAGGGGAACCTTCAAGTCCAGTTTGTCCATGTCGTTGGCGACCGCGGCCAGTTCCGGCCCGATGCCCCAGATCAGCACCGCCTGCGCGCCGCCGTTCTTGGCCTTGAGCAATTGCGCGCTCATGTCCTTGTCCCCGATGTTGAATTTCTCGGTGGCGACCACTTCCAGCTTGTTGCCCTGGAGCTTGATCTGGTTGAGCAGGTCATCGCGCCCGGAAACGCCGTAGTTGGTCGAATCGTACAGCACGGCGACCTTGGTGTATTTGCGGTTGATCGCCTCTTCCACCACCATCGCGGCCTGGATGCCGTCATGCGCGGCGAAGCGGAAGATCGAGAGGTCGGCCGGGCCGGCCTTGTCCGGCTTGCTGGCCCATTGCGTCATCGAGGCGGATCCCGCCGCCGGGGTGATGATCTTGGTGATGCCCTTTTCCTGCAGATGCTTGTCGCCCGCGATGACCACGCCGGTATTGACCGATCCGATCACGCCGGAAAGGCCGTCCATCGAGGCCAGTTCCTGGGCAATCAGCGCGCCGCGGTCGTTCTTGGCCTCGTCGTCGCGCTCGATGATTTCAATTTTCAGCTTCTTGCCGCCGACTTCTATACCGCCTGCCGCATTGATCTCGGCGATGGCCAGCTTGGCGCCATCACGCATGGAAACGCCCATCGGCGCCGATCCGCCGGTGAAAGGACCGGTGATCGCAATCTTGATGGTGTCGGCAGCCAAAGCCTGGGCTGCGCCCCCCAAAAACATCATCGCCATCAACAGCTTCGTCATCAGAGTCTTTTTCATTTTGCATTCTCCTCAAATGGACAGTGGTACAACCACGCACATTCTACCGTAACTCGAAATATGCGTGCCTGATTCCGTTACTACCTCTGCAAGTCCGCCAATTTTGTAACAATTACCCCCCGGGTTCTTCATAAACCCTCCGGAAAACGCTAGAATGCACTTTTTGCGACACTCTAGAGTAAGGAAATACCATGTCCATGTCCGACCGCGACGGTTTCATCTGGTACGACGGCAAGCTCGTGCCCTGGCGTGAAGCCACCACCCATGTTCTCACCCACACGCTGCACTACGGCATGGGAGTGTTCGAAGGGGTGCGCGCCTACAAGACCACGCAGGGCTCGGCCATCTTCCGCCTGAAGGAGCACACCGACCGCCTGTTCAACTCGGCCTACATCTTCAAGATGAAGATCCCGTTCGACAAGGAAACGCTGATGGAAGCGCAAAAGGAGGTGGTGCGCGCCAACAAGCTGGAATCCTGCTATATCCGCCCGCTGGTGTTCTTCGGCTCCGAAGCGATGGGCATCGCCGCTACCACGCTCAGCGTGCATGTGGCCATCGCGGCCTGGCCGTGGGGAGCTTATCTCGGCGAGGAAGGCATGGCCAAGGGCATACGGGTAAAGACTTCGAGCTTCACCCGCCACCACGTGAACATCAACATGTGCCGCGCCAAGTCGGTCGGTTCCTACTCCAATTCGATCCTGGCGCACCATGAAGTGGCGCACGACGGCTATGACGAGGCGCTGCTGCTCGACCCGGAAGGCTATGTGGCCGAGGGTGCCGGCGAAAACCTGTTCATCGTGAAGAAAGGCAAGCTGTATACGCCCGACCTGACCTCCTGCCTGGAAGGCATCACGCGCGATTCCATCATCACCCTGGCGAAAGACCTGGGGCTGGAACTGGTGGAAAAGCGCATCACGCGCGACGAGGTATATTGCGCCGACGAGGCTTTCTTCACCGGCACCGCGGCGGAAGTCACGCCGATCCGCGAACTGGACACGCGCACCATCGGCATCGGCTCGCGCGGCCCGATCACCCACAAACTGCAATCGCTGTTCTTCGATTGCGTCGCCGGAAAGAACCCGCAGCACGCCGATTGGCTGGCACACATTTAAGGGACGCGCATGCAAAGCAACCATGTCACGCAACGCACCGTGGAAGTCACGGCTGCCGACCTGCCGCTGGCCTGCCCCACCGGGGACATGAGCCTGTGGAACGCGCACCCGCGCGTGTTCATTGCAGTGGAAAAGACCGGCGAGGCGCGCTGCCCCTATTGCGGTACGCTGTACAAGCTGACTGGCGAGCTGCCCGCCGGCCACCACTAGCAGGGGGTCAAAAACTACTGCGAGGCGATGATGCTGCGTTGGAAACCGTCAAAAAATGCTCATTTACTGCGTGTAAACTCCGCTTTATTGCCGGTTTCCGCCTTGCCTGATCGCCTCTCGTCACGTTTTTCAACACCCTGTGCCGGAACATTCTCCCATGTATAAAATCCTGGTGATCTCCCCAAGCTGGGTAGGCGACACCATGCTCGCTCAGCCCATGTTCGCCCGCCTCAAGCAGCGCCATCCCGGCTGCCAGATCGATGTGTTCGCGCCGCCCTGGACCGAGGGGCTGCTGCGCCAGATGCCGGAAGTGCATGACGTGATCATCAACCCTTTCCCGCACGGCGCGCTGCAGATCGGGGCGCGCATGAAGGCCGGCAGGCAGTTGCGTGAAGCGAATTACGACCAGGTCATCGTGCTGCCCAATTCGTTCAAGTCGGCACTCGCACCCTACTTCGCCAACATCCCGACCCGCACCGGCTTCCGCGGCGAAATGCGCTTCGGCCTGCTGACCGATGCGCGCAAGCTGGACAAGCACCAGCTGCCGCTGATGGTGGAACGCTTCGCCCAACTCGCGGAAGCGCCCATGCATCCGGTGCACCGCCCCATCCCACACCCGCGCCTGCAGGTCAGCGAAGAACAGCGCCAGCGCGTGCTGCGCAAACTCAACCTCACGCTGGACAAGCCGGTGGTGGTGTTCTGCCCCGGCGCGGAATACGGCCCGGCCAAGCGCTGGCCGGTGTCCTATTTCGCCGAGCTGGCGCAGCGCCTGGCCGAGCGCGGCTACGCCATCTGGCTGGTGGGATCGAACAAGGACAAGGAAATCGGCGACAAGATCGTGGCGCTGGGCAACCCGCAATCGCGCAACTTGTGCGGCCAGACCGATCTGGCCGAGGTCATCGCCCTGCTTTCCTGCGCCAACCTGGTGGTGAGCAACGATACCGGCCTGATGCACCTGGCCGCCGCGCTGGACCGCGTGATGCTCGCGCTGTTCGGCTCCAGCAGCCCGCAATTCACCCCGCCGCTGTCGGACAAGGCGCAGGTCATCCGCCTCGACCTGCCCTGCAGCCCGTGCTTCAAGCGCGAATGCCCGCTGGGGCATTTCAACTGCATGATGCAGTTGACGCCCGACCACGTAGTGAAATTCATTCCGGAAAAGATTTGAACAGGCAGGGCGGCTGCCGTTGACGGGCCACCTTTGGCTTGGTGAAGGCCGCGCCTAACGGCAGGTGT
>DATDDB010000079.1:0-3020 GCA_036524005.1 Gallionellaceae bacterium
TTTTTCTGTTCGATCGCAGCCAAGGGTGCATTCGCTTGACCGACCGGCTCGAATTAGCGGATGGCGTGATCGTAGCGGAAGTGGAATGAGATGCCTGAAGAGTTAATCAGATTGTCCGACCCGGACATCTCTGGTGCCGAACTGGAGATGGTGGAGGCAGCCCTGTGCTCGCCGCGCTTGAGTCAGGGTGCGTTGGTCGAGGCATTCGAAGATTCGTTCGCCGCTTGGCTGGGGCGTGGACACGCGGTGGCCGTGTCCGGTTCAGCGCTGGCGGTGTGGCTGTGCCTGAACGCCTGGGAAATACGGGCCGGTGACGAAGTGATCGCCTCCGGCCATTCCTGGCACCAGATCGCCCGGGGCATTTCATTGGCAGGCGCCACGCCCGTATTTGCCGATATTGATTACTGGGCTGGCACTCTGGCGCCGGAAAAGGCGGCAGAGAGGATTACCGGGAACACAAGAGCAATCCTGGCCGGTAATACCAACGGCCATCCCGCAGACTGGCGCGCCTTGCGCGCGTTGGCACAAAAAGACAACCTCAAGCTGATCGAGGATTGCACCGAATCCATCGGCTCGCGTTATGCCGGGACAAAGGTGGGTAACTTCGGTGACTGCGCCATATTCGACTTTTCACAGCCTTCCGCCTTGTGCTGCGGCGAGGGCGCGATGATTGTCACCGACGACCTCGACTTTGCTCGCACGCTGCGCTACCTGCGCGACCGCAAGCCGGAGCAGCGCTATTCCGTCAGTATCTCGCGTTTCCTCCCGCTCAATGCGCGCGTCAGCGAACTGACTGCGGCACTGGGTATCGCCCAACTCAAGCGCATCGACGACATTGTCGCCAGGCGCAAGCAAGTCGCCCTTTGGTACGAAGACCAGATCAAGTCATTCGAAGGCATTAAGCCCCCTTATCTCGCGCCGGACGTGACTGAGGTTAACTGGCTCCTCTATACAGTGCATCTGGGCACGCGCTTCTCGCACAGCTCCTGCCGCGCCATCGTGGAGGACCTGCACACCGCCGGGGTCGAGGCCGAAATCTACAGCCATCCGCTGTATCTGGAACGGTATTACATCGAACAGGGATGGCGCAAGGGCAGTTGCTTTGTCACCGAAAAAGTGGCCGACCGCGCCATCGCCCTGCCCTTCCACACCCACCTGACTGAAGAGCAGGTAGCCTTCATCGTAAAAACCGCCAAGGACGCGTCGGTTAACGTGGGCGCGGGCGCAGCCATCTACCTCTAGGAGAACCGCCATGGCAGATAAAAGCACACTCGACGAAATTCTGGCCGGACTGGAGTCTGGACAGGTCATCCCCTATCTCGGCCCCGGCATTTGGGCTACGGCGGAGACGCCACCTGCGCATCCAACCGATCATCTACAACTGGTCGCCAAACTCACCGAACGTGTCACCGTATCGCACAAGCTGCGAAAGAACCTGACCGGTGCGGCGCAATATATAGAGAACTTCAAGCATCGCAAGACGCTGACCGGGCTGATGAATACAGCCTTCGCGGACCAAGCCACGCCTATGGCACTGCATGAATTCATCGCCTCACTGCCCAAGCTTTCGCTTGTCGTGGATACCTGGTATGACGACGCCATGCAGAATGCCATGGCAAAAAATCCCAGCTGGGGGCAGGTGCAAGGCGTTAGCCAGGCAGAGCATCACGGCGAGTGGGTACGCTATTACACTGCTCAGGGCAAACTGACAGATGCTGCAACGGCCGATGGATGGAAAACGTTGCTGTACCGCCCCCTGGGCTCGTGCGGGCCGGCGCAGAATTACATCGTATCGGATTCGGACTACGTCGAAATCCTCACTGAAATAGACATCCAAACGCCTATCCCGCCCATCGTTCAGCAAAGACGAACCGGGAGACAATTCTTGTTCCTGGGCTGCCGCTTCACCAACCAGCTCGAAAGGATATTTGCACGCCAAATCATGAAGCGCTCTTCCGACAGACATTGGGCCATCATGGATAGCGAACCGACGCGAAACGAAGCCCGATTTCTGGCCGAGCTGAACATCACGCGCATTGCCATCCCGTTGGAAGATCTACTGGGTCTCGCAACCACACGTTGACATAGTTGGTGTAGATGCCAAGGTGGGAAAGCGCCAACCCGCGTTAAGTCTAAGCTACTACACCTATCGTCTGATCTCAGCTACACATCATTCAATAACGGCGTAAATTAGTGGAATATTGGAATTCGTTCGCCGTCGGCACAGTGCTCCAATTCGCGCCAGAACAACTCAGGGCCGATATTCCCGGGGTCGGGGATACCCCTCAATGGAAATTAGGCCCAAACGCCCTCCATTCTGGTCGCAGAGGGTGCAAACGAAAAAGGTTTACTTTCCCCTCACTTCCGGCATTATCGTTTCGCTGCTGCTTTCGCTCATTTTCTGGGCGCTGCGCAAATAGCTGTAGTCCCCAGCTTAAGCCCCAATATTTAAAGCCAAGAAAAAGGGCCTGCATTTTGCAGACCCTTGAAGAAATGATTCGGGTGATGCCCAAGAATGCCGGGAGGTTAGCTTTTCGAAAAGCTATTCCCTGGCAGGCATTGGCTCAGGAAATGGTGATTTCCTTATGCACTGCGCCTTTCTTCTTGGGCAGGCTGAGTTCCAGCACGCCATTGACATACTTCGCTTCTACCTTGCTTTGGTCGATTTCGTCGCCAAGATCGCAAGTGCGCGAGGCCATGCCATATGTGCGCTCGCTGCGCAGCCAGTGTTCGCCTTCTTTCATTTCTTTTTCTTGCCTTACTTCAGCACTGATGGAAACCCTGCTGCCTTCCACCGTGACATGAATATCGTCTTTATTCACGCCGGGGATTTCGGCTTTGAGCAGGTACATCCCATCGGATTCTTTCACGTCCATTTTGATTTGCGGTTCCATTTCAAGGCCCCTGCGTACAAAAGGACGGAGCATGAACCGGCTGAGGAAATCATTCACATCCCACATCGGCTCAAAGCGAGAGAGTTCGCTGACAGGCTCATATTTGGTGATGGTTTTCATGATATG
>DATDDB010000080.1:0-13224 GCA_036524005.1 Gallionellaceae bacterium
AGGGCAGAGCCGACCACCAGCTTCATGCTGGGATCGCGGCCACCGAAAGTGGAAAACCAGTAGGCGTACACCAGGAAGGCAATCCACGATTCGGCCGCCAGCGCGAGCGGCAGCACCGGCGCACCCTTTGCGTACCATGCCCAGGCGGAGAGCGCCACGCCAGCCACGCCCAGTATGTTGAACTGCGGGAAATGCGCCGTGGTGCGCGCACGGTTTTTGAACACCATCAGCCAGCTGACGGTAGAGAGTATCGGCGCCACCGTGAGCAGCGTGCCCAGCCAGGCCAGCGCGTCCGCGCCGCGAGTCAGCATCCAGCCGGAGTAACCGGCAACGCCCATGAGCAGCATCAGGTAGCAGGTGATAAAGATGGATTTGAGCCAGGACATTTTAATCTCCTAAAGGGTGAGTTGGCTGTGCGTTCCGCCGCGCCAGACGCGCGAGCGGAACGCGGAGCAGGTTAGAGGGCGGCGAGCAGCTCCTTGTTGGGCTCGGGGTTGGTCAGGTGGTTGATGTAGTTCGACAGCGTCTTGATGGACACGATCAGGATCACCTCGAGAATCTGCGCCTTGGTGAATCCCGCATTCAAGAACGCCTGTACCGCGGGCGCGCCAGGCCTGCCGCGCGTTTTCACGACGGCCCGAGTAAAGGCTGCCAGCGCGCGGTCCTTGGCGTCGGCGATTTCGGTGCCGTCTGCGAGCGCGTTCAGGGTCTGCGCGTTCGCACCCTTCATCTTGCCGATGGCGCGGTGCGCCACGGTGCAGAACTCACAGGCGTTTTCGACGCTCACGGCAAGCAGGGCCACCTGCTGCTGTGCGTGCGACAGCGAGCCCTTGGCGATCAAGTCGTTCAACGCGAGGTAGGCTTCCACGGTGGTGGGCGCCTCGGCCATATAGGCAAACAGATTGGGAATGAAACCGTATCCCTTGCGTATGCCCTCCAGCAGTTCGCGGGTCGGGCCGCTGGTGTTTTCCGGCGTGTAGAAAGTGAATCCAGTCATGATGCATCTCCTTTATGAATCGTTGTTCTCGAAACCGAGGAGTGCACTTTATGCGCTATACTCAAAACGATGAATGCCGATAAATACAATTCTCTTGCTCTGGCGTCCGGCGATGACGCATTTTCACAGATGCTGCATCTGCTCAAGCTGGACGTCAGTGTGTACTACAACGCCAAGGTATGCGGCGATTGGCGCCTGACCGAGCACTATCTGGGCGCCACTGTGTTCCACGTGGTGATGAGCGGGTCCACCCTGCTCGATGTACCGGGACACTTCAAGGGGGTGCTGAACAGCGGTGACCTGGTGATCTTCCCGCGGGAGCTGCCGCACACCATGGTGTCGGCCATCCCCATGCAGGGTGAAGTGCTCCACCTCGACTACCGGGCGGGGCAGGACGTGGACGGAACCGGGCTGATGTGCGGCATGGCGCAGTTCCAGCATCAGGGCAGCCGCACCCTGCTCGATGCTCTGCCGCCGGTGTTCGTCATCCGCTACCATCCTGCGAACTACTGGCTGAAGTCGCTGCTGGAGATATTCCTCGCCGAGAATATGCAGGGCGGGCCCGCCTCCAAGGTGATCTTCGATCGTTTGTCCGAACTGCTGTTCGTCTACGCACTGCGCCAGTATGTGGCCGACTACCCGCAGAACGCCGGGATGCTTGCCCTTTACGGTCACCCGCGCCTTGCGCGCGCAGTCGCCGCAGTGCAGGCGCGTCCCGAACAGGACTGGACGCTGGACGCGATGGCGAGGGAAGCGGCGCTTTCGCGCACCGCGTTTGCCGAGACCTTCAAGGGTGTGAGTGGATGGACGCCGGGGCAATACCTTACCTGGTGGCGCATGCAACTGGCCTGGTCGCTGCTGAGCGGCGGCGAAAGCACAGCCGAAGTGGCAAACCGGGTGGGCTACAAATCCGAGGCCGCTTTTTCGCGTGCGTTCCAGAAAATTTTCCAAACGGCCGCGGGCAAGGTGCGCCGAACGCACAAAATCGCGCGCTGAGCAGCTGGACACTTGCCCCGCGAACAGCAGTAAAAATGGGCACTCGGAAATTCCCGCTTTCGTGTCCGGACTGATTGCCGTAGCGTCAGTATTGGGGGGATAATCCGCACCCGCCGCTGCACCAGCACCCGTGCAATCAGTCGGTATGGCGAAATTATTTAAGAATTAACAGAGGAGATCATATGGGAAATGCCGCATTGCCTGCGAAGCCCGGCTTATTGGACAAGCAACGCACGATCGCAGCGCCGGGCTTCAACCGCTGGCTGGTCCCGCCTGCAGCGCTAGCCATACACCTGTGCATAGGCATGGCTTATGGCTTCTCGGTGTTCTGGCTGCCGTTATCCAAGGCCTTGGGTATCAAGGAGTCCATAGCCTGCGGCGCCGATGTCGATTTCTTCCAGCAGTTATTCATCACCACCTGCGACTGGAAAATATCCACGCTGGGCTGGATGTACACCATGTTCTTCGTGTTGCTGGGCAGTTCCGCTGCCCTTTGGGGCGGATGGCTTGAGCATGTCGGCCCGCGCAAGGCGGGCGTGGTCGCAGCTGTTTGCTGGGGTGGCGGCATGCTGATCTCGGCCCTGGGCGTGCAGCTGCATCAATTCTGGATGATGTTGCTGGGATCGGGCGTCATCGGCGGCATCGGCCTCGGATTAGGTTACATTTCACCGGTATCCACCTTGATCAAGTGGTTCCCTGACCGGCGCGGCATGGCGACCGGCATGGCGATCATGGGGTTTGGCGGGGGTGCAATGATAGGCTCGCCGCTGGCCGCTGAACTGATGAAATATTTTGCCACCCCCATATCGGTCGGCGTCGTCGAGACCTTTGTGGTGATGGGCATACTTTATTTCATCTTCATGATGATAGGTGCCTTGGGCTATCGCATACCGCCCACTGGTTGGAAGCCTGAGGGCTGGACGCCTCCAGTCAAGCAGAACAGCAATGCGATGATTACCCATGGCCATGTGCACGTGAAGAAGATCTGGGGCATTCCGCAGTTCTGGCTGGTGTGGATGGTGCTGTGCATGAACGTGTCGGCAGGCATCGGCGTGATCGGCATGGCGAGCCCGATGCTGCAAGAGGTATTTGGCGGCAGCCTGATAGGCGTGCCGGCCAAATTCGGCGAGCTGGACAAGACGCAGCTGACTGCCATCGCCGGGATCGCCGCCGGCTTCACTGCCTTGCTGAGCCTGTTCAACATCGGCGGGCGTTTTTTCTGGGCCAGCCTGTCCGACAAGCTGGGCCGCAAGCTGACCTACGTTGTGTTCTTCGTGCTGGGCGGCTTGCTGTATGCAAGCATACCGGCCAGCGCCGGTGCCGGCAGCAAGCTGATGTTCGTTGGCGCAATCTGCATCATCCTCAGCATGTATGGAGGCGGTTTTGCCACGGTGCCGGCCTATCTTGCCGACCTGTTCGGCACCCAGATGGTTGGTGCGATCCATGGGCGCCTGCTGACCGCGTGGGCAACCGCGGGCATACTCGGCCCGGTGGTGGTGAACTACATGCGTGATTACCAGATCGGGCTGGGCATTCCGCGCGAGCAGGTCTACAACCAGACCATGTACATCCTGATAGGCATGCTGGTTGTCGGATTGATCTGCAACCTGCTGATTCGCCCGGTCGATCCGAAACATTTCATGACCGAGGCCGAGCTGGCCGAAGAGAAACGCCTGGCGCACGAGCATGAAGTTGAGGAAGAGCCCGGGAAGGCGACACGGCCGTTTCACCGCAGCCACATGACGACCGTCGTGCTCGCGTGGCTGGTGGTGGCCATCCCCCTGACGTGGGGAATTTATAGAACCCTGCAAAGCACAGCCAAATTTTTTGGCTGAGGCGCGTGCAGAAGGTGTGGGCGTTTTGGCCCACACCTTATCGGTTCGCGCACTTGGCTATATGTCCAGATTCAGTCAGAGCAAGGAGGCGCAAGCGAGCTGTATGCGGCATCTTGTCACATTCACAGCCGCGAGATCATTCGATAGATTTCGCCTTGCCAAGCGGGCAATGACGTTGACTGATAGTCCTCGACCCTCTCCTCGCTATCCGGAATTCGTTGGAACAATTGCACCGCTTGGTATTTTTCCCATAGGTCTGCCCCAGGCTCTTTGGGATGCTGGGTGGTTGCAGGGGGGCATCAGGAAAAAGTTCCCCGAAATGTGAATAAATATATGGATCGCGGAAACTTGAATGACGGCGGCGAATCGAATAGACTGCACTTCGCCAACTTAGCCGGAATCATGAAAAACCCGCTTATTTTTCTGCTCATCGTATCGCTCGTGCTTGCGCAGGGGCTGCGCCTTTGCGTCCATGCGCCGGATACAACCGAAGGCGGGGTTGTGCAGTCCAGCCATGTGCATTACGAGAGCCTCGGCGAACCTGAGGCCGATGATAGCGGATACGAATTCGAAGTAAGTTACGTCCTGCAGGGGCTGGATTCCTATAATCTGCTGGCGGGGGTTTCTGCGCTCACCCTGCTGTTGTTCTCACTCCTGCTCATGGCCGGCCAAGGCCGGCATTTCCAGGCTGCACATGATGCCGCACGGCGCTCTGCCGATGGCTTCAGGCTGCGGCCGCCCCTGCGCGCCCCCCCTTGCTGATACTCTAACTGCTGGTTTCGCCGCGCAAGGATGATGCAGCCGCGCGGTTGTGCTTTAAGTATCGTGATGCGCGATTGCCGCGCATGGAGGTGGGTAGTGAACCTGAAACAATGGATTTTTTTGTGTTGGATGGCGGTTGCAGTTAGCGCAACCGGGGCTGAGGCAGCTGCGCCAGATGTCTGGTCGCTCGAATCCGCGACCCGGCGCGTGCTCGAAGTGGCGCCTGAGAGACGCCAGGCCGATGCCGCAGTGGAAGTGCGCCAGGAACAAGTAACCCTGGCCGGGCGCTGGCCCAATCCCAGCATCGATCTGCGTGCCGACAACAGGGTGGGCCACCTGAGCGGACAGGGCGGGACCAACCTGTCGCAGGTGGCGATTTCGCAGCCCCTGCCTTTTCGCCGTCTGGAGCGCCAACGCGTCGCCGCAGAATCGAGCCTGGCGGCCGCACAGGAAATCCGCCGCGCGGATATGCTGGTGCTGGAACGGAATGCGGCGCGCGTGTTCCTTGCCCTGCAATATGCCGCGGCCAGGCGCAAGCTCGCGCAGGAGCGCTTGCAGGTAACGGACACCTATATCGGACAAGGGGGCGGCGCGGGCACCCTGAAGCGCTTCCAGACCCCGCTGGAACGCCAGCGCCTCGCCATGCTCCGCAATGACGCGCAGCAGGCAGTCATCTTTGCCCAGCGCGACTACGATAATGCAGCGATCGAATTCCAGGGCCTGCTGGCGCTTTCCGGCACTGCCATCGATGTCGCTGCGCCGGCAGCACCCGAGCCACCGCCAAAACTTGCGGACATGGAAAAGGCGCTGGACCACCATCCCGTCCTGGTTGCGGCGCGTCATGACTCGGAGGCGGCACAGCAGGGCGTAGAGGTGGCGCAGTCGCAACGCTATGCCGACCCGACACTGAAGCTCTTCCGCGAGCGCGACTATCTGAATGGCACCTATAACGTGACGGGCGTGGGCGTCAGCGTCGAAGTGCCGCTGTGGAACCAGAACCGCTCGCTGGAAGGCAAGGCCAAGGCAGAGGCGTACGCAAGCCAGGCCCGGCTGGCTGCGGTGGAACGTGACGTGCACACCCGGCTGGCGCAGGCACATGCGCAACTCCTGCGCCTGGAGGAACAGCTGGAGCAGATGCGCACCCGGCTGGTGGATCCGGCACAAAATGTGCTGCAACTGACGCGCCGCAGCTTTGCGGCGGGCGAAGCCAACGTATTTGCACTGGTGGATGCCAACAACGCCTATTTCGATATTCGCGCCCGCTACCTGGACCTCATGCAGGGGTGCGCCATGGCGCAGGCCGATCTCAGGTACGCCGGCGGAATATCCGTCGCAACCCAGAAGGAGCCCCAGCCATGATCGCCGCGCTCATCCGGTTTTCCCTGATTCAGCGGCTGACCATGCTGCTGCTGGCCTCTGGCCTGGTCGCGGGGGGGATTTGGGCGTTCTACGCCCTGCCGATCGACGCCTTTCCCGATATTTCTCCGCCCCAGGTCCAGGTGATCGCCAAGGCGCCCGGGCTGGCTCCGGCGGAAGTGGAATCGCGCATCGTATTCCCCATAGAAATGGAAATGCAGGGTGCGCCGCGCCTCAAGATCATGCGCTCCACCACCAAATACGCCCTGTCCAATATCGTCCTGGATTTTCATGACGGGACCGACATTTACTGGGCACGCCAGCAGGTCGCCGAGCATCTGGCCCAGATCAGAGGCATCCTGCCGGCGGGCGCCGAAGTGATGCTGGCGCCGGTAGCCACCCCGCTGAGCGACATTTATATGTACCGGATCAAGGGGGACGGATATTCGAACATCGACCTGCGCGCCATACAGGACTGGGTCATCCGCCCGCGTCTGCGCGCGCTCGATGGCGTGGCCGATGTCAATTCGCTGGGCGGGGAAGTGCGCGCGTTCGAGGTGTTGCCCGATCCCAAAAAGCTCGCGGCCGAGGGATTGTCCGTCGACGACCTGGTGCGTGCCATTGAAACCAACAATCGCAATGCTGGCGGCGACCGCGTAAACCGCGGCGAGCAGATGCTGCTGGTGCGCACCATCGGGCAGCTGCGCAACGCCAACGACATACGCCGCATCACCGTGGTGACGCGGGGCGGGATGCCGGTGCATATCAGCGATGTCGCGCAAGTGAAGGACGGTGCGCTGATACGCTACGGCGGAGTGACCGCCAATGGCAAGGGTGAAATTGTTTCCGGCCTGGTTTTGCTGCGCATGGGCGCTAACAGCCGCGTGGTCGTGGAGTCGGTAAAGCGGGAGCTGGAAAGCCTCGCGCGCACCCTGCCCAAGGGCGTCGTCATCGAACCGTTCTATGACCGCTCCAACCTGATCAATGCCGCCGTTTCCACCGTGAAAAAAGCACTGGGAGAGGCAGTGGTACTGGTGCTGCTGGTGCTGATCGTTCTGCTGGGCAACGTGCGGGCAGCACTCACCGTGGCGCTGGTGCTGCCGCTGTCGGTGTTTCTCACCTTCATCCTGATGCAGGTTTTTGGCGTGACCGCCAATCTCATGTCATTGGGAGGGCTGGCAATCGCCATCGGCATCCTGGTTGACGCGGCGGTCGTGGTCGTCGAAAACGTGCATGCCCAGTTCACCCAGGCGCCGCCCGGCGTCAGCACGCTGCATCTGGTCTACCGCGCGGTCATCGAGGTGGCAACGCCCGTGGTCTCCGGCATTGCCATCATCATCATGGTGTTCCTGCCGCTGTTCTCGCTGTCCGGCCTGGAGGGGCGCATGTTTGCCCCGCTTGCGCTCACCATCGTATTTGCATTGCTGTCCTCGCTCCTGCTTTCGCTAACTGTGATCCCGGTGCTGGCAAGCTTCCTCATGAAAGGCCATGATCATGGCGGCGAAGACCGCGTCCTCGGCGCCATCAAGCGCGTCTATTTGCCGCTGATGCGCTGGGCGCTGCGCCAGCGCAAGGTGGCCGTGGGCGGCGCGCTGGTGATGCTGGCGGTGTCAGCTGGCCTGTTCATGCTCATCGGCAAGGAATTTCTGCCGACCATGGATGAGGGGGACACCATCGTCAACCTGGAAAAGCGCTCCGACATCTCGCTGGAAGCCTCGCTCGCACTGGACCAGGAGATCCAGCGCGCGATGCAGGAGATTCCGGAGATCACCGGCGTGGTGTGCCGCAGCGGCGCCGACGAGCTGCGCCTGGACCCCATGGGTTTTTACCAGACCGATTGCTTCCTGCAGACCAAGCCCCGCAACCAGTGGGGCTACAGCCGGGAGCAATTCGAGGAGAAGCTGCGCGCCAAGCTCGAGCCGTTCCATGCGCGCGGGGTGGAGTTCGGCTTCAGCCAGCCGATCGACATGCGCGTCTCGGAAATGCTGTCCGGGGTGCGCGCGGCGGTGGCCATCAAGCTCTACGGCGATGACTTTGCCGTGCTGGAGAAGCTTTCCGGCCAGATTGAAGACATCGTCAAGCGCACGCAGGGCTCAACCGATGTATTCCGCGCGCGCCTGTCGGGACAGGGCTATCTGACCGTGAACATCGACTCCGCCAGGCTGGCTCGCTACGGGCTCAACATCGAGGACGTAAACAACGCGGTCGAAACCGCATTGGGCGGCAAGGTGGCCGGGGAGGTCATCGACGGCAGCCGCCGCTACGGCGTGATGGTGCGCTACCCTGAACCCATGCGCAATTCGCCTGAAGCCATACGCGCGCTGCTGATCAAGACGCAGAACGGCGTGCTGCTGCCGCTGGGAACGGTGGCGGACATCAGCGAAGCAGACGGCCCGGTGCTGGTTCAGCGTGAGTCGGCCCGGCGCTATGTGACGGTGCGCACCAACGTCGAGGGGCGCGACGTGGTCGGGTTCGTCCAGGAACTTCAGGCAGCGATCGAGCGCGAGCTGAAACTGCCCGAGGGATACCGCATCGAATATGGCGGGCAATTTGAAAACCAGCAACGCGCCTCGGCTCGCCTTGCGCTGGTGGTTCCGGTTTCCATTGCGATGATATTTTTCATGCTGTTCACCACCTTCCGTTCGTTGCGCCAGGCCGGACTGATCCTGCTCAACATTCCATTCGCGCTGATCGGGGGCGTGATCAGCCTGTACGCCTCCGGCATCTACCTTTCCGTTCCCGCCTCGGTAGGCTTCATCACGCTGTTTGGCGTGGCGGTGCTGAACGGCGTGGTGATGGTTGCCTACTTCAACCAGCTCCGGGACATGGGCCATAGCGTGCTGGAAGCGGTGCAGAAAGGCGCGGAACGCCGCCTCCGGCCCGTGCTGATGACGGCGATGATCGCCTCACTCGGGCTGGTGCCGATGCTGCTAGCCTCCGGGCCGGGCTCCGAGTTGCAGCGGCCGCTGGCGGTGGTGGTGATCGGCGGCCTGGTGACCTCCACGCTGCTCACGCTGCTGCTGCTGCCCTCGCTGTATGCCTGGCTGGAAACGCGCGCCGAGCGTTCGGCCGAAAAAGACCGCCAGAATGAAAGTGCCACAGGAGAGCCCACATGAAGCAGCTCACGCTCATCGTGCATGCAGACATCAAACAGGCCATTGCGGATACCCTGCGCGGCATCAGGCAGGTATCCGGCTTCACCTTCACCCATGCCGAGGGGCATGGCTCGCAGCGCGACCGTGATCAGATGCTGACCGCGCGCGACCTGGTGGTGGGCTACCGGCCGCACGTGCGCGTGGACATCCTGCTCAAGGAAGAGGATGTGGATGCCGTGCTAAATGCGCTGCGCAACAGCCAGTCTGGCCTGGCCGGGCGCGGCCACTACTGGGTGACCGAGGTGGAGCGCGAAGGGAGGCTGTAAACCGGGGGCTCGGCCCGGGCGTCAGTTCTGTGCGTATCAACGGTCGTTGGGGCGCCGACCGTTACTTCCGTTGTGTGCCCATTTCGGACATTGCATATCGCCAATTCACTTCCTGAAAACAGACATTCAACGTCTAAATTCACCGGCGCTGTCGGGCTTTATCGCGCAGCGTTCGGTGAAATGATTGGTTGGGCGTCGGTTAATAGACAACATAGTCTTGGATGTTGTCGCGGCTAGATAGCGACACCAAAGCGCATGGCCAGTGCCCACGCTCGAACCAGTACAGTTGCGAGCACACGTCGTTTGGAAGCGGGATCTCACTGGCGATGTGAGCCTCTTCGAGCGCAAATATCCAGGCAGCGCTCCAGACGGCAATATTTGGAGCGTACCAAGCGTCCTGGTCCTCGATATAGGGAACAAGCGACGATAACGCTTCCACTGTGAGATGCAGCGCTTCATTCCACAGCTGTTCGCTGCCCTCAGGCACGAGAGCATCATGCAGAGACTGCATGTGGCTATGAATAACTTGAACAAGAGGTTCCTCTGGGCCAGCCCATTCCTCCCAGGATAGGATGCGACTGATTGACGGGTCGTCGAGTTCCGCGCCCAGGGACGAAAAGAGATTGGTTTCTCTGACTCGTTTCGAAAGTCTAGTGAGGTTCATGTTGTAAATTGAGAGATTGAAGGGGCCAGGCCCTCCCAAGAAAATATTTACTGCCGCAAAGCTGCCGTTCGCTAACGTCCGCAATTGGGACGATACAGTCATCCCGCATATTTTCGCTAACGCCACCCAAGCGGCCAGATTGTACGCCTTAGCGGCATGTCGTGTGAACGCCTCAGCTAGCAGCTTGCGAACCGCTGACCGCTTCCGCAAACGCCTTCCACTGTGCCTGAGTGATGCGGGTCATTTCCGTCGCCGCATCCTGCATGTCTTTCACCCAGTCGTTGCGCTGCGCGTAGGCAATCAGTTCGTCCGCCGTGGCCGAGCCGGAGCGTCCGGCTGCGCGCAGCTGGTCCCAGGCAAGGATGCACCCCATGGTGGCGGCCACCTCTATTAGCCGGTCCAGCTTCTTGCCCCATTCGCCGATGGCTACGCGGTCTTCCGAGGGTAGCAGGCCTTTCAGGATGCAGGAAAGCCCATCCAGTTTCACCGGCTGCAGGAAGGCATGGTCCACGGCCTGCATCCTTTTCTGGATATCCACCACGCGGCTTGCTTCGTCATCCCATTTCGGTTGCGCGATGCCGAGCCGGGCGAGGTGCGGCGCCAGTGCCGATGGCTTGGCTTCCTTGATGTCGAGCAGGTAATTGGCGTCAGGCGAACCCTTGCCCTCCACCAGCACCACGTATCTATCCACGCCCAGGCTGCCGGTGCCGGCGATGCGGCAGGCGATGTCGCGTACCGCAAAGAATTCCGGGTTGGGCTGGGTGGCGGCGAAGACACCCATGAACTCGGTGACGCGCTGTTTTTGTCCGGCGCTGGCAGGCAGGGCTTTGATGCCGTCGACTTTCAGTTCGCGGTGATGGTTCTTGCGCACCGTGCGCCTGTCGAGGAAGTCCTTGCGCTCGCGCTGCTGCAGCGCAGTGAGCAAATCCTTCACCAGGCCATGCGCGGTGTCGCGCTCCACCCACAGCGGCTTGCCATTGATGAGTGCGCCGCGGTAGGAATCGAGGCAGGCCTGGCTGGCGGCCAGCGCCTCGGCGCGCGTGGCATTGAGCGCATCCGCGCCGCATTGGATGCTGGTCAAAAGACGGATGATGTCCCAGGTGGCAGGAGCCAGCGCGGCTTCGTCGTAATCGTTGATGTCGAAATACACCTGGCGGTTGTCGCCCTTGTAGCTGCCGAAATTTTCGAAGTGCAGGTCGCCGCAGCACCAGGCCAGGGGCGCTGCGCGGAACAGCGGCACATCGGGCAGCGCCTCGTAAAAAAGGTGGCAGGCGCCGCGCAGGAATATGAAAGGGCTTTGCGCCATCTTGGCGTATTTCATTTTCAGGCGCGCGGGATCGCGGCCCGCGTTGTAACGCTGGATGGCCTCCATGATGCCGGCATTCATAAACGGCCCCTGAGGAAAATCGCGGAGGAGACAATATACACCCTGAGCCTCCGATAGTGCGGCTGTGCTAGAATTTACGGCATTGTTATCGCGGGAATGCTCCATGTCTGGCAATACGTTCGGCACCTTGTTCACCGTCACCTCTTTCGGCGAATCGCACGGCGCGGCCATCGGCTGCGTGGTGGATGGCTGCCCGCCCGGGATGGCGCTTTCCGAATTGGATATCCAGCCCGAACTGGACCGGCGCAAGCCCGGTACTTCGCGCCATGTGACACAGCGGCGCGAATCGGACACGGTGGAAATACTCTCCGGCATATTCGAGGGCAAGACCACGGGCACGCCGATTGCGCTGCTGATCCGCAACGAGGACCAGCGCAGCAAGGACTACGGCAGCATCGCCGAGACCTTTCGCCCGGGGCATGCCGACTATACCTACTGGCAGAAATACGGCATCCGCGATTACCGCGGCGGAGGCAGGGCTTCCGCACGCGAAACCGCAGCGCGCGTGGCCGCCGGCGCCATCGCGAAAAAATGGCTGAACGAAAAATACGGGGTGGTGGTGCGCGGCTACCTCGAACAGCTGGGCGAGATCGTCATTCCCTTCAAGCACTGGGCCGAGGTGGAGGCGGAGGGCAATGCTTTCTTCGTGGCCGATGCGAGCTATGTCGCGCGCCTGGAGGAATACATGGATGCGCTGCGCAAGTCCGGCGACTCCATCGGCGCGAAACTCGCCGTGGTCGCGCACAACGTGCCGGTGGGCTGGGGCGAGCCGGTGTTCGACCGGCTGGATGCCGACATCGCCCACGCGCTGATGGGCATCAACGCCGTCAAGGGTGTGGAGATCGGCGCGGGGTTCGATTGCGTCACCCAGCGCGGCAGCGAACACGGCGACGAACTCACGCCGCAGGGGTTCCTGTCCAACAACGCGGGCGGCATACTCGGCGGCATCTCCACCGGGCAGGACATCGTCGCCCGCTACGCCATCAAGCCCACCTCCAGCATCCGCCTGCCGCGCCGCTCCATCAACAAGGCGGGCGAAGCGGTGATGGTTTCCACCGAGGGTCGCCACGATCCCTGCGTCGGCATCCGCGCCACACCCATCGCCGAAGCCATGCTCGCCCTGGTGCTGATGGATCATGCGCTGCGGCATCGCGCGCAGAACGCGGACGTGCAAGTGGCAACGCCGAAGTTACGTTAACTTCCGCAATGAGCGACGAAACAGACAACCCTGTGCTCAATACGGCGTTCGCTTTGATGAATGCCGCTGTTCCGGGGGTGTTCGATGACCCCGTCAAGGCGTGGGAAGCGTATGTGCCCAGCCTTCGATATGTGGTCATAGCCAAAACAGAAAGTCCCTCCACTGAGCAACTGAGAGTCGTGCAAGGATTTGCTTCCAGTTTTTACAATTTCAGCGGCAATAACCTCCTCGAAATCCGTAAGGCGCTCGTTCAGAGTGGAATCAAACTAGAACCCGCCCCAGAAAATATCGCGAGGCTGTGCCAAGAAGCCTTAGTTGCAGCGGGGCTGCAAGCGACACTTGAGCCCCTCACTGAAGATGAAATAAAGGAGCGTTTTGCGGTGCTTGATGAATTTCGAGCCGAAGAAGCGCTGCGAAACAAGAAAGACTAGCGCACCTGCGTTTGTATTCCCTGTGGCGTAACTACGAAGTGCGCGTTCCCCTGTGCGCCGCCGAGTAGCGCAGGCTGGTCGGGGGATGTCGGCGAGGACTGTTTGAGCGCGTAGCGCGAGTTCCGCAGCCGCCCGACCAGACGAGCAACGCAGGGAACCCCGCAGGGGCGGCAAACC
>DATDDB010000081.1:0-7109 GCA_036524005.1 Gallionellaceae bacterium
CGAAACAAAAAAAATAAACGTTTGTCGTTCAGGCCGAAGCGGGAATGCTGCATCAAGCACCCCGTGTATCCGAGGAGGAAGTCATAGTGTCACAGTTTTTGGGTAATCTCCCTGCCGATCCGGGAGATGCAGTGTTCCCGGCAGCAGATTATTTTCTTGGTATCGCTCAACGAGTCATCGCTTCCGGCGTAAACACCCGCGTGATCCTGGAAGGAAGGGGCGAAGTCTCGTTGTTTCCGGGGCGCCACGAATACTCTGCCAAGATCCCGGACCAGGCTGAATTTTTCCAGGCACCCGCCGCGCAATTCAGCACCTCCCCGCTGGATGCAGCCGAGAGGCCGCAAAATCCCAGGCATATCAGCGAGCTGCTCTGGCAGGCAGGCTTCCATGCATCGCAGGGGCGCATGGTTGAGGGCACTTCGAAATATGATGTCATCCAGTTCCGCCGCTGGCCCAACCTGCCCCACCTTCCGAAAACGGCGAACACCGCAAGGATATGTGCCCTGCTCACGCGTCACCCCATGACCATCATGCTGGTGCATCGCCAGCTCGGCATCGAAAAGGACGAGGTTTACCGCGTATACAGCGCAGCGCACAGCGCGGGCATCTCTTACCTGGTAAGCCAGAACCTGCAGGCAATTGAAGGAGACGCCACCAAAGCCGGGCCGGCAGCGGCGCCACAGGAACGCGTCAGCCTGCTCCGCTCGCTTTTTTCCAAAGTCGCGGGGCTATAAATCATGGAACACAAGATCATCTTTGCCGGGCCGGTGGGATCTGGAAAAACCACCTCCATCAGCTCCGTCAGCGACATCATGGTGGTTGGCACCGAAGCCAAGGCATCGGACGAAGTCGCGCAGCGCAAAACCCATACCACGGTCGCAATGGATTACGGCGTACTCAGCCTGGAGGGCGGGCAGAAAGTCCACCTTTACGGCACACCGGGACAGGACCGCTTCGATTTCATGTGGGAAATCCTGAGCGAAGGTGCGATGGGTTTCGTTATCCTGCTCGATAGCGTACGCCCCGACCCGCTGGCCGACCTCGAAACCTATCTGAAATCCTTCGGGAATAACATTGCCAAGTCTGGCGATGCGCTGGTAATCGGCGTAACCCGCACCGAGCTCAACAAGCAGACTGACATGCTGGAGCGCGTGAACGAAAAGCTGGCCGCTTCCAAGCTCAATGTCCCGGTATTCGAAGTGGACGGGCGCAAACGCGAAGACGTGAAGCAATTGCTGCTGGCACTGCTGGCGCTGCTGGACCCCTCCACCTCCCGTGCCCGTGCGTAACACAGAGGCGACACAGACATGACCAAAGAATCGTCAGTCGAAGTCATGGAGGCACATGGATTTGAGCGCCGCCGCCACCCGCGCCTGCCCTCTGTCAGCACGCCCACCGTCCCCGGCGCGCTGCTTGAACTGCACGAATTCGGCGTCGCCTTCGGCAAAAAGGTGGTGCTGTGCGAAATTTCCCTCTCCATGCCTGCAATCGGCGCCATGGTGCTGCTGGGGCCCTCCGGCACCGGAAAATCCACCCTGTTGCGCACGCTCGCGGGCTTGAGCTCGGCCAATCCCTCGTTCCGCTCCTGGGGCAGCGCTTTTTATCAAGACGCGCCCATGCCAGAATGGGAGGAGCGGCCCGAGCTGGTGGCGCAAAGCGCGCAATTGATGATGGCTTCCGTGCTCGACAACACCGTGATCAACCTGCCCGAGCGCCGTCAACTCACGCGCCTGGCACAGCGCGAACTCGCGCAACGCCTGCTGGAGCGCGCCGGGCTGCCCGAGCTGTGCGACAAGCTCGATACTTCCGTGGTCAACCTGACGCTGGCGCAACAGCGCCACCTCTCGATATTGCGCATGGCCGCCGCCGGCCCGCGCCTGCTGTGCATAGACGAACCGACCACCGGCCTCTCCGACGACGAGAGCGCCAGCCTCCTGGAATTCATGCGCGAGGAAGCCACCCGCCGCGCGCTGCTGGTGGTGCTGCACAACCAGCGCCATGCGCGCATGCTCGGTGGCGAGGCGGTGCTGATGGCGGGCGGCTACGTGCAGGAGCAGCAGCCTATCCCGCATATTTTCGACAGCCCGGCCACGCCGGCAGCGCGCGAGTTCGCCCGCAGCGGCACCTGCACCGTGGCCAGCCCCGACGCCAACCCGGAAGACCTGGACGAAACCATACCGCCCCCGCCACCGCTGCCCAAAGCCGCCCTGAAATATTCCGCCAGCTCCGTGGGGCCGCGCGGTTTCTTGTGGCTGAAACAGGGCAGGCTCGCCGGCACCCCGGTGCCCGGCGTGTATTACGATATGGAATACGACCTCAAGGCGCTGAAGCGCGTCGGCGTGACCACCCTGGTGACGCTCACGGAAACTGCGCTGGATAATTCACGGCTTGCTCCTTTCGGAATCAAGAGCGTGTGGGAACCGGTTCCCGACATGCAGGCGCCCACCATCGAGCAGGGTGTGCGCATCTGCGAGCGCATCGAACAGCTGCTGGCGCAAAACGAGGTGATTGCCGTGCATTGCCGCGCCGGCCTGGGCCGCACCGGCACGGTGCTGGCTGCGCACCTGATCTGGGAGGGACACGGTGCACTGGATGCACTGGAGACTGTGCGCAGCATCGAGCCGCGCTGGGTGCAATCGCAGGCGCAGGTGGAATTCCTCGAAACCTTCGCGCAGTCTGCCGCGAAGGCGAAGCGCGCCGCCCGGACAGGAAGCAACGCAATCAACACTGACCGGCATGGCGAGGGATGACCGCAAGGGCCGGCCGCATCGTAACCAGACGACAATTTTGAACCACACCAACCGACGGAGAACTCATCATGGCAGACTTGAACAACGCACTACAAACCGCGATCGCTTCCATTCCGGAATGCCTGGCCGCAGGCTACATCGACCTTTCCAGCGGGATGCTGCTGGGCATCAAATCGGTGGATTCGCAGCCGGCCGAAGTGGTTGAACTGCTGGCCGCCGCCACGGCCGACCTGTACCAGGGCCCGAACGTCAGGCTGATCGAAACCATATTCAAGAAAGCGCGCGGCCTGAAAGACGACAACCATCATTATTTCCAGGAATTCATCGTCAATAGCGACAACCTGATCCACATCTTCATACGCGGAAAAAACCAGGAACAGGTCGCCTGCTTCGTCTGCCGCAAATCGGCCAACCTCGGCATGGCGCTCACCAAGTCGCGCAGCTCGATGCCCGCACTGGAGGCGTCGGTATAAACCCATGCATGGCAGGGGGATGCCGGGCATCCCCTTTGAAATGATAGATGTGTATAATCCCTAAGACTAATAAACGGGGCATATCGCCATGGTAGAAGCCATAAAATCAAAAACCGAACAGCGCGCGTCGGCATTGCGTTCGGTGCTGCGTGAACTGAACACCTCCTCCTCCGACATCGAAGCCTCCGCCTGCATCTCCAGCGACGGATACAGCATGGCCTCCGTGCTCGGCCAAGGCGTGGATGCCGACCGCTTCGGCGCAATGTGCGCCTCGCTGCTGGCCCTGGCACACCGTGCCGCGCAGGAAATCCAGCGCGGCAACCTGAAGCTGGTGCTGGTGGAAGGCGAACAGGGCGTGATGCTGCTGGTGCAGGCCGGCCCGGACGCTATCCTGGCCGTGGCGGCCAAGCCCAGCAAGAACCTGGGCATGATTTTCCTCGATTCCAAAAAGGTCGCACAAAAACTGGTGGGCGTGCTCGAAGCCCATAAATAACCGCAGCCGGCCGGCGGGCCGCATGCCGGCAATGGAGATCATCGAAAGCCATCGTCCATGCCCATCCTGAAATACGAAGGCAGACAGGTCGTTTCGCGCGAAGGTGAATCCGTCCTCGACGCATTCCTGCGCCAGGGCGTGACCATCCCCTTTTCCTGCCGCAATGGCACCTGCCATGTCTGCCTGCAGCGCTGCGCGCAAGGCACGATCCCCCATGTCGCACAAAAGGGCCTGCGCCAGGAATTGCGCGACCATGGCTATTTCATGGCCTGCAAGTGCGTGCCCTTGGGCGACATGGAGATTGCCCCGCCCAGCGCCCTTTATTCCACCACCATGGTGCACAGCAAGGAAATGCTCTCGCCTTACGTGTGCAAGCTGCTGCTCGAACCGGCCTCCGGCCTATCCTACCGCGCCGGGCAATTCATCAACCTGCGCCGCCCGGACGGGCTGATCCGCAGCTATTCGCTGGCCAGCCTGCCCGAACAGGATTATTTCCTCGAACTGCACGTGCTGCGCAAGCGCGGGGGTGCGATGAGCAACTGGATAATCGATGAGCTCCAGCCCGGCGACGGGGTGGACATCCAGGGAGCGAGCGGCGACTGCTATTACCGCGACGAGGCGCAAGGCCATCCGCTGCTGATGGCCGCCACCGGCACCGGCATCGCCCCCCTGTATGGCATCGTGCGCGACGCCCTGCACAACCGGCACCAGGGCGAAATCCACCTCTACCACGGCGGACGCAACGAAGACCGCTATTACCTGCGCGCCCGGCTGCGCGAGATGGAAAAGCAGCACCCCAACTTCCACTACCACGAATGCATGTCGAGCACCGAGGCACCGCCCCCCGGCATATTCGCCGGGCGCGTGCACGCGGTGGCACTGGCGCGCCACGGCAGCCTGCGCGGCTGGCATGTCTTCCTGGCGGGACTGGCCGAGATGGTGGATGCCGGCGAACAGCTTGCCGTCCGGCACGGCGCGGAGGCGCATGCCATCCACAGCGACGCCTTCGCCCTGCGCGACCTGCGCACCAATCCGCGCGACGAAGCCAAGCTCGCCCCTGCCCCGCAGCCGGCCGGAAAAAAACCCAAGTACCCGCCGCCCGACCCCGAGCTGTGGGCAGCGCTGGGCGAAGGCGAGATTCTCACCAAAGTGCTGACCGATTTCTATGGCCGCGTGTACCAGGACGAGCGGCTGGCCTCATTCTTCGACGGCGTGACCAAGCAGCGCCTGATCGAAAAGCAATTCCTGTTCACCCGCCAGATACTCACCGGGGAAAACATCTATTTCGGCGACCAGCCGCGCAATCTCCACCACTGGATGGTGATCTCCGAAGACCTGTTCGACTACCGCTCGGCCATCATGCGTGACTGCCTGCGCAAGGGCGGGCTGAACGAGGACATGGTGGAACGCTTCATGGCCATCGAAGACTACTACCGCGAGGACATCGTGAAGGACAAACCCTTCCCGAAGAAGATCGGCAACATCGAAATGCCGCTGGAAGGATTCAACGAACTCGTCATGGACGTCGGCACCCTGTGCGATGTGTGCCGCCGCGAAGTGGCGCCGGGGGAAAAGGTCATCTATCACGTGCGGCTGGGCAAGATATATTGCTCCGATTGCAGCCAGCCGCACGAGCACGAGGTTCCCGCGTAGCCGGATGCCGATTGCTTTCTTTGCCCGTGCCAGCTACACACCGGTTTCCACACGTCATTACCACATTCGAGCGCATCAAATACCCTGCTTCGAGTATTCAACGCAAGCGTCACCATCGGATAGATTCCCAGACTAGGGGAAAGTGTTCCAAAAATCGGGAAATGTCATACGGCATTCAGATTGTTTGACGAACAACCGAAGGAGAATGACATGTCAGACAGCGTATACAAAATCGTCGAGCTGGTGGGCACCAGCCCGGAATCATGGGAAAAAGCCGCTGCGGCAGCGGTCGCCAAGGCGTACGAAACCCAGAAAGACCTCAGGGTTGCGGAAGTGACCCAGATGGACATGCACATCAAGGACGGCAAGGTTGAAGTTTTCCGGACCAAGATCAAGGTCTCGTTCAAGTGTGAAAGCAAAGGCTGATTTTTCACACGCGTGGACAGTTTGTCTGCTTTGGCCCGCGAAATCCGGTGATGCCATTTTACTGCATTCCATCCGGGCTACGCCCCTGCCACCGGTGCTCATTCATACACGCTCCGGCACCACCTCATACTCCACGCACGGATCGAGCGACAACGCCAGGCCCTGCGCCATATGCATCAGCGCTGCCTCGCCCTGCCCCTCCAGGCATTTTGCCTCAATCGCAAACGTGCCGCGCGGATGGAAGTTCCATTCCGTGGGCGCCACCACGGCGTAATCCGCAATCGCGCCATGTTCCACGCGGGCGCGGTGCAACAGCACGCCGCGCGCCGTTTCCGCCCGCGCCACACCGGCATCAGGGCCGCAGGGCACGGCATCTACCCAGTCCTGCGCCCGCCCCGCTTCGCCGCTGGCCCATTGCGCCAGCTCGACCAGCCGCGCCAGCAGTCTGGCCTCAACCCTGCGCCCATCCGCGAGCAAGGGCGCAACCAGGCTATTTCCATGCTGACGCGCCAGCGCGCCGGTTTCACGCGGCTCGCCGCGCCAGGCGGGGAGCTTGCAGAATTCCAGCGTGCCGACTTCCTTAAGACCGGCCAAATATCCAGCCCAATCCTGCGCGACAGTGCCAGGCAGGAATGGCGCATTTGATCTGCCCGCCAACGGCATTTTTTCCAGGCGGCGCAGCAGCCTTGCCCCCAGCGACGGCGATTCATCGCGCCAGGCTGCAAACGCATGCAAGTCCAAAGCCAGCCAATCCTGCGCAGGCATGCCGAGCAGAGGGAGCATGGCCGTTTGCAGCGCGGCCGCGTGCGCCTCGTCATTGCTTGCCGTCAGGCAGTGCATGCGGCAGCTGGCGTATTCCGCTTCGAGCCGGTCCATTCCGAAATATTGCGGCCAATCCAGCATCAGGCGCCACAGATGTTCGGTGGAGGCTTCGCGCCGTATTGCACCAGCCCAGCGCGCCAGTTGCGCCTCGTCCGCCACTGCGCCCGTTGCCGCCAAGAGCGCGGCTTGCGCCGCCACGCCCTGCGCGCCGCCGCACAGGCTGAAGATCAAGGGTGCCAGGTGCACTGCCTGCTGCGGCGTTTTTCCCTTGAGCAAGAACGCCGCCTGCGGGCGCGTGGAAACAATCTCCACGCCGGCCACGCGCCCCTGCGCAAGCCGCAGGTTCAGGGTCAGCTTGCCGCGCAGCGAGAACTCATTCACTGAAGGATTCACTCGGGCGGCTCCATGCGCGCGATCAGCTCGTCGTATAGCGCCCAGGCTTCATGGGCATCCTGTTCGCTCACCTTCATCTGGGCATAGCCGGTATGCACC
>DATDDB010000082.1:0-9714 GCA_036524005.1 Gallionellaceae bacterium
AGCGCCGCGACCACCAGGTCAGCCCCTGCAAAGCCTTCCGCCAAATCCGCAACTGCATCAGCCCCTACACCGGAACAACGCTACCGCATGGTGCAGGAAGCGGCCTATTTCCTCGCCGAGAAAAACGGCTTCGCCGGTAACGCGGAAGGATATTGGATCGAGGCGGAAATCCAGGTCGGCAGAATGCTGACCGGCAGCAAGAAGTGAAGCGCAGCAACTCTGGCCTTATTAGGACCTCATGAAAGCGGACGACGGGGAATGGCGGGACGGTCCCAGGTGCGGACATCTGTACGGCTTTCGAGGAACGAGTCATGGGAATTATTGATTGGTTTAAAAGAACGACACTTGAAGGGACCATTGAAAAAGAACTGGGTTCTTTTAAGGCCATAAATGGCTGGGGAAAACTTGAAGTGCAGAAATTGGTGGACAAAGTTAATGGTGAAAGCGTTTATAGAATTAACACCATTAGAACCACAGCGCTTTCATATGAGTCAATACCCATCGTGCTTTCCCAAAGCCAGATAATGCAACTCGTGAACCAATTAGAAAAAGAAATCTAAACGAGGCGAGCTCGCATTCATGAGCGGCCTGCGTGTCCGCTTCCGCGAAATCGTAATGGCTGCAAAGGGCACACTGCTGCCTATCAACCCCCTTTGCCGAAAGTCCAAAAGCGGACAGTCGCGATCGAACGCCATCGGACGCTATGCGCCTGCCAGCAGCGCCGCCCCCAGCATGCCCGCCTGGTCGCCCGCCTGCGCCAGCGTCACGCGGATGCGGCCGCGCAGGGCGGGGATCAAATCCGCATCCAGGCATTCATCGAAGCGCGGCTGGAGCAGCGGCCAGGCGGCGCACATGCCGCCGCCGATCACCACGCTTCCCACATCCAGCACTTTCAGGATATGCGCAAGCGCTGCCGCCAGCGCTTCCGCCGCATAGCGAAAAGCTTCCACCGCATGGGGGTCTCCCTGCCGGGCGAGCGCGGCGATGCTCTCGGCATCGCGCTCAATTTTGCTGAGCTCGCGGTAGCTGAGGGCGACGCCGCTGGCCGAGGCGTATTGTTCGAGGCAGCCGCGATTGCCGCAGCCGCAATGCCGCCCGCCGGGGTGGACGATGAGGTGGCCGATTTCCATGGAGACGCCGTGCTGGCCGGGCCAGGGTTTGCCGCCCAGTATCAGGCCGCCGCCAACACCCGTGCCCAGTCCAAGGTAAATCAGGCTTTCCGGTTGCGGGCTGAGCAACAGGTATTCGCCATACGCGGCGCACAGCGCATCGTTCTCGATCTTGACCGGCATGCCCAACTCTCGCGCCAGCGGACGGGCGATGTCCACGTCGCGCAGGCCCGGCAGGTTGGGCGAGAGCGAGACGATGCCGGTTGCCGGGGCGATGAAACCGGGAAAGCCGATGCCAGCCGAGATCGTTTCCGGGTATTGGCTGCGCGCGCGCCCGATGGAAGAGGCGAGTTCGGCGATGATTTTTTCCAGTGCTTTTGGCGCCGGGTTGCTGCGGCAGATGTGCGAGAAATCGGCCTCATGCCGATGTTCCCATAACACCCGGTTGCCGCTCACCACACCGACCCGCAGGTTGGTGCCGCCCACATCCACGCCGATGCGCAAGAGCGGGTTCATGCAACCTTGAGGGTGACGCTGAGGCCGTCCTTGATCTCAGCCATCGGCCAGGAGAAATGCAGGGTGACGGCCTGCATGATTTTTTCGAACCCGCCTTCGGATTGCGATACGCTGAAGCAGGGGGCGCTGCGCACCATGGCCGGGCGGCTGGCAGCGATTTCCAGGCTGCCGCCCAGCACTTCGTCCATCAGCATTATTTCACTGCACTGCGCATGCCGGTGCGCCTGCCCGAATCCCCCGTTGATTTCGCCGTTCACCTTGAAGCACCCCGCCGGGCCGTCACAGCTGGGCATGGCAAGGTTGAGTTCGATTTCAAAGCGGCCTTCAAATGTGCCGTCAAACCGGTAATTCACGACGAGGCTGTTTTCGTGCAGTTCGTATGATTTTCCGACCGCGCCCTCAGGCTGCGCCGAAACAAAGCTGGCTTTTGCCGAATTGCCATCCATCTCCGCAAGCCGGTATTGCAGCAGCCGCTCGGCGCCCTTGCCCACCAACAGCCGGTCGAGCAGCAGGCTGCGGCGGTGGCTATCGAACACCATGTCCTCGGGCAGAATTTCGTGTTTGTAACTCACATGCTCGTGCGGATTGGCGATGCCCTGTCCCTGATGCTGGCTGGACTGGTTGAGCGACACCTTGCGGTGGTAATGCTCTGTCTGGCGCGACAGGGTATCGCCGAAATTGTGGCGCAGCGCATAGGCATCCAGTTCGCAGACGCTGGCAGTGCCGTCACCCATGACGATGGCCTGCAACACGCCATTTTGCAGGAATATTTCGTCATAGCCATCCATGTCCACATCCTGAGCAACTGCGCCAGGACGCGCCTCCACGCCATCCAGCATGCCTTCCAGCCGGACAATGGCGTTGTACACGGCGCGCCGCAGATGCGGCAGGTAAAGCCCGCCGAACAGGCCGTGCCAGTAGGCATCGTTGGCCTGCGCTTCATACAGTGCATCCCGCATTTCCGCCGTTCTTTTTTCTGATGGCAAGGCCTGGCAGCGGGCGGAGAGCTGCAGCATGCGCTTGTGCATCCAGTTCGATTCCGGGTAGCGCGTGAAGAAATTGCGCCACATGCCGCCGCGCAGAAACGCCTTGTCCTGTTCGTAATGTCCTTGCTGCCGGCTTTCCTTCACCAGATCGGCATAGCGGTGTGCAGGGCCGGCAGGCAAGGTCCATTCGTTCATCTCGATGTATGAGGTGGTGGGCAAATACACCACACCGCGCGTTTTAGCCTCTGCGTGGTAGTCGCTGTAGCGCATGGGGCGGATGATCCCCGAGTTGAGCACGCCCTCGATGAAGGAGGTGAGCCAGCCCCTTTCATACACCCACTCGTAGGTTTCCGGCCAAATGCCGAATTTCTCGATGTCGTCGAAATAGATTGCGGCATTGCTGCCCGGCTCGCCTGCGAGGCTTTCCAGGTAGCGCACCACCTCGTCTGCCTGGGCGAAGGGCAGCCGGTAGCGCAGGGCTTCGGAAATCGGGAACAGGTCGAGCCTGCGCCCGTTGTCCTCGGTGGTGAAATAGCCGGTCAGCTCAGCATTTTCCTTGCCCGCGCAAAGAAAGTGATAGTCGTCCACCGTGACGTATTGCACGCCGCATTCGGCCAGCGGGGCCACCACGCCGGCTTCCCAGACGCGCTCGGTCAGCCAGGCGCCTGCCGGGCGCTGCCCCAGCGCCTGTTCCATGCATTCTGCCATGCGCTCGATCTGGCCGATGCGGTCGCGCACCGGGATGGCCGCCAGCACCGGCTCGGTGTAGCCCGCGCCGAATATTTCCGCCTGGCCGCGCTGCACCATTTCGCGCAGCAGTGCAATGTCGTCCGGGTAATGCCTGTTCAGATAGTCGAACAGCCAGCCGCTGATATGGATGGCAAAGGGAAAATCGGGGAACCGGTACATCATGTGCAGAAAGGGCTGGTAGCAGCGGCGGTGCGCATCGTCCATCACGAACGGGAAATTTCCCACCGGCTGGTGGGCATGGACGCCGAAGAGCAATGCAGTTGTCTGGGTCATGGCCGGTATCCCTGTGGGTATTATTATGCCGAGCGGCGCATCGTGCCGCCTCCCTCCGCATTGCCGCCGCCCGCACTGATGGTCTGCTGCAGTTCTACCGGCGCAGGGAGTTTGAGCAGGTGGTAGAGGTTCTCCAGGTTAATGCGGTACAGCCGGTCGAATGATCGCACACTGACGCTGGGATTGTAATCGCCGAACCACCAGAACCAGTCCGAGCCTTCGCAAATTCCGAGCTGCTGCTCCGCCTGCGCCCGTTCCTGTTCGGACAGGCGCCCGCTGTCGATCACCTGGTCATAGCTGTTTTTCGCCGCGCACAGCAGGTCCCAGGCATGGTTTTTTTCCGCCATGCCTATCCAGGTGCTGAACGTGCCATATACCCAGCTGCCCGCCACCATGGCCGGCAGCTGCCCCTGCTCGATGGCGATGGCACGCTCCCCTGCGCCCTCCCCCGACAGGCTGCGTACGCACGCTTCGAAAGTGGTCGGATGGATGAATGGGTGCTGCTGCAAGGCCTCGTAAAGCCCGGAAAGAAAATAATGGCCGTTGTAGGGATAATGTTCCCAGCAGTTCTCGCCGTCCAGGATCACGCTGACCACCGGCTCTTCGTTCGGATCGCAGTGGCGCCGGATCTCCTCCAGTTCATGGATGAAATCGGCCACGGCATCGCGCCCGTGCCAGCGGGTGTACTCGAAGCCGATCTTGTCGGACATGCGGTCATCGCGAAAAAAGCAGGATATGACCCCCTTCTCGGTAGTGCAGCGATAGGGGCGATACAGATAACGCAAGCGGTTCGGCATTTTGTCGCCATGAATGCGGCGCAGGCTATTGGCCAGCACGGCCTCGCCGCTTGCAGTCCATCCACAGCCATGGGCGGCGAGCACGCCCGCGGCCGGAAGCGAGATGCCGCCCTCCCCCGGCCACATGCCGCGCGGAGGATGCCCGAAATGGCGCTGGTAATTCTCTACGGCGCTTGCGGTGTGCGCCGCCGAGCGCTCCACACCGCCGGGGTATCTTGCCGTGTGGGGCAGCGATACTTCCGGCATCGCCTCGCGAGCGCTCTCGAAATCCATCAGCAACGGCATGATGGGATGGTAATAGGGCGTGGTGGAGATTTCGATGTTGCCCTTGTCCTGCAGGCTGCGGTAGCGCGGGATGATGCCTGCAATCAGCTGTCCGATCAGTTCAAACAGCTGTCGCCTGTCATCGAGACTGAACAGGTAGCCTTTCGCCATCAGGCGTGGAACCAGCTCGCTGGTGCGGCGCACACTCTCGCCCATCCACGCCAGGTGGTACCAGACCAGCAGATCGCCCAGATATTGCACCGAGAGATAGCCTGCCTGCAGGTCGCTTATTTCCTGCAACATGGTGAACATGCTGTGCAGCCGCTTGTATGACGGAAACGGGGCAATCATGTTCTGGTGGTTGCTGTTGAAGCACCTGTCCAGGATGATCTTGCGCTGCTCGAGCGTCAGGGAATGCAGGTCTTCAATCGTCAGCATGGCGAGCAACGGGTCGCGCATGTTGCCCGACTTGAACTGGCTGTTGTAATCCTCCAGCTGGTCGAGCAAGGACGGCACGAAATTCACCACCGCACGCATTTCCGGGTGCTGCTCCAGGTGCCAGGCCATATCGGTGTAATCCTTGATGGCATGCAGATAGGTCCAGGGCAACTCGAATTCACCGGTGACCCGGTTGCGGTAATCCGGCTGGTGCATATGCCAGCACAGGATCAAGTGAAGTTTTCCTGAATTATTCATGTCACATATGCTTCGCCTTGCGCGCTCAAAAAGGCGCCGGCCAGGGCCCCAGCCGGCTAAACGCTGCGGTGCAGGCTCTGGCCCAGCATCTCGGGGGTGATCAGGGCAATCCCTTTGGGCGATACATAGAAACGCTTGCGGTCTTCGTCGGGATCCACTCCCGCCTGAAAACCATCCGGTATTTCGCACCCGCGATCCAGAATGACGCGTTTCAGCACGACGTTTTCCCCGATTCTGGCATTGGGGAGGATGACGCTGTCCTCGATCCGGCTGTAACTGTTCACATGCACATCGGAAAACAGCAGCGAGTGCCAGACCGTTGCGCCGCTGATGATGCACCCGCCCGATACCAGCGAGTCCACTGCTTTTCCGCGCCGGTTGTCATCGTCGAACACGAACTTGGCGGGGGGAAGCTGCTCCTGGTAGGTCCAGATCGGCCAGTGCTTGTCGTAGATATTGAGGTCCGGCACCACCTTGGTCATTTCCATGTTGGCTTCCCAATAGGCGTCCACCGTGCCCACATCACGCCAGTACGAATGGTCGTTGCGCTCGCCCACGCAGCTTTCCTCGAAATGGTGGGCAAAGACGCGGTAGCGCGAAATCAGGTAGGGGATGATGTCGTGCCCGAAATCGTGCGTGGAGTAGGTGTCGTGCGCATCGCGGATCAGCTGTTCGCACAGGAACTGGGTGTTGAAGATATAAATGCCCATGCTGGCCAGCGCCTGGTCCGGCTTTCCCGGTATGGGCGTTGGATTGGCCGGCTTTTCGTTGAATTCCACGATGCGGTCATTCTCGCCCACGGTCATCACGCCGAACGAGGAGGCATCCTCCAGCGGCACGGTGATGCAGGCTATGGTCATGTCTGCCTGGTCGCGCACATGGCCGGCCAGCATCTTGCCGTAGTCCATCTTATAAATATGGTCCCCGGCCAGGATCATGACGAATTCCGGGCCATGTGAGCGTAGAATATCGAGGTTCTGGAAAACCGCATCCGCGGTGCCCTTGTACCACTCGGCTTCGATGCGCTGCTGCGCCGGAAGCAGTTCGACGAACTCGCCGAATTCGCCGCGCATGAAGCCCCAGCCGCGCTGGATATGCTGGATCAGGCTGTGCGCCTTGTACTGGGTCACCACGCCGATGCGGCGAATGCCAGAATTGATGCAGTTGGAAAGGGGAAAATCTATGATGCGAAACTTGCCGCCAAACTGCACAGCCGGCTTGGCGCGCCATTTTGTGAGGTCCTGCAGGCGCGTGCCGCGCCCGCCGGCCAGGATCAGCGCGACCGTCTGCTTGGTCAGTACGCTAATAAAACGGGATGAGGCGGTATCTTGCTGTACCATGATGCGCACGTCTCCACATTATTATATTGCGCCCCCACACAAACAGCTTATGTGGCATCCTTGCCAAGGCATTATAATCTACCCAAATCATGGCAGGTTAATAAGATGATGTCAAAAACACGCGATCCCCTGTTGGAAGCCATACTCGAAGCCCAGTTGCATGACCCGTTCAGCTACCTTGGCCTGCACCGGGAAGGCGAGGAATGGGTTTTGCGCATATTCCTGCCCTACGGACACGCGCCCGAAGCGCTGGCCATAGACGGCTGGGTGCCGCTGACCCTGCTCCATGAGCATGGCATCTATACCTGCCACAGCAGCGACCCCCTGCCGCAGCCTTGCGCCATCCGCTACCGCACCGATGAAGGGCACATGGTCGAAACCTGGGATGCCTATTCATTCCCCGCCACCATCAGCGGCCATGACCTGCACCTGTTCAGCGAAGGCAACCTGCACCAGCCTTATCGCACCCTGGGCGCCCATGTGATGGTTCACAACGGGGTGCGCGGCACGCGCTTCTCCGTATGGGCGCCGAACGCCGGGCGCGTCAGCGTGGTGGGTGATTTCAACCGCTGGGATGGGCGCACTCACCAAATGCGGGTGCATGGCTCGAGCGGGGTGTGGGAGTTGTTCATCCCCGGAATCGGCGAAGGCGACCTGTACAAATTCGAGCTCCGCAACCGCCACACCGGCGCAGTGATGCTCAAGACCGACCCCTACGGCTACAGTTTCGAGAAGCGTCCCGGCACTGCCGCAAGGGTGTGCGCCGCCCGCCGTTACAGCTGGTCTGACGACAAATGGATGGAACAGCGAGCCCAAACGGACTGGCTGCACGCACCGATGAATATTTACGAAGTCCATCCCGGTTCCTGGAAGTATCCGCATGGCGGCGGCTTTTTCAATTTCCGCGAACTGGCCGCCATGCTGCTGCCCTACGTGCAGGACCTGGGCTGCACCCATATTGAGTTGATGCCGGTGAGCGAGCACCCGCTGGATGAATCCTGGGGTTACCAGACTACCGGCTATTTCGGCGTTTCCAGCCGGTATGGCACGCCCGACGATTTCCGGGCCTTCGTGGACATGTTCCACCAGGCTGGGATAGGCGTTTTGCTGGACTGGGTCCCGGGACATTTCCCCAAGGACAATTTCGCGCTTGCCCGCTTCGATGGCACTGCGCTCTACGAACACGAGGATCCGCGCCTGGGTGAACACCAGGACTGGGGAACATACATTTTCAATTATGGCCGCAAGGAAGTGCGCAGTTTTTTGACCGGCAGCGCACATTTCTGGCTGTCCGAATTTCATATAGACGGCCTACGCGTGGACGCGGTGGCCTCCATGCTCTATCTCGATTACTCGCGCAAGGATGGTGAGTGGCTGCCCAACCGCTACGGCGGCCGGGAAAACCTGGAGGCGCTCGAATTCCTGCGCGAAACCAACATCATGGTGCACCAGCAATTTCCGGGCGCGCTGACCATCGCCGAGGAATCCACCGCCTGGCCCATGGTGTCGCGCCCGGTATACCTGGGCGGGCTGGGCTTTTCCATGAAATGGAACATGGGCTGGATGAACGACACTTTGCGTTACTTCACGCACGACCCGGTGCACCGCCGCTTCCACCACAACGACCTCACTTTCGGCCAACTGTACGCCTATAGCGAGAATTTCGTGCTACCCTTTTCACATGACGAGGTGGTGCACGGAAAGCGGTCCCTGCTGGACAAGATGCCCGGGGATGCCTGGCAGAAATTCGCCAACCTGCGCCTGCTATTCACCTACCAGATGACCTATCCCGGGAAAAAACTCAATTTCATGGGCAATGAATTCGGGCACGGACAGGAATGGCAGGTCAAAGCCGGCCTGGACTGGAACCTGCTCGATCTGCACTGGCATCGGGGAGTGCGCAACCTGTTTCGCGATCTCAGCCACCAGTACCGTGACACGCCCGCGCTGCACGACCAGGATTTTGCGCAGGAAGGCTTCTCCTGGATAGACTGCCATGACGCCGACCAGTCGGTGCTGAGCTACGTACGGCGCAGCCGCAACCAGTCATTTGTGGTGGTGGCGCTCAACTTCACGCCGGTGCCGCGCACGGAATACCGCATCGGCGTGCCCGCTCCCGGCGGCTATCGTGAACGCTTCAACAGCGATTCTTCATTCTATGGCGGCGGCAACCTGGGCAATGGCGCAGGCATGGGGGCGGAAGAGGTTCCGTGGATGGGCTATCCGTATTCTGTAAAACTCACCCTGCCGCCTTTGGCAGGGATCATCCTGGAGCGCATTGCATAACATGTCCGCCCTGACTCAATCTCCCGCCTGGCAGGCGCTCGCGGAGCACCAGCGAAAAATCGCGCAGACGCACATGCGCGACATGTTCGAGCGCGATCCACAACGCTTCGAGAAATTCTCGCTGGAATGCTGCGGCATTTTGCTGGACTATTCCAAGAATCGCATCAACGACGAGACGGTAGGGCTGCTACTTGGACTCGCGCGCCAGGCTGAGCTGCCCAACTGGATCGAAATGATGTTCCGCGGCGACAAGATCAATACCACGGAAAACCGGGCTGTGCTCCATACCGCGCTGCGCAACCTCAGCGGCCAGCCGGTGTATGTGGACGGCGCGGACGTGATGCCAGCCGTGCAGCGCGCGCTCGAACACATGGGGAAATTCACCGAACAGGTGCGTAGCGGTGCCTGGCGCGGCTATACCGGCAAGCCCATCACCGATGTGGTGAATATCGGCATCGGCGGCTCCGATCTCGGGCCGGCCATGGTCACGCAGGCGCTCCGGCCCTACTGCAAGAAATTGCGCGCGCATTTCGTATCCAACATAGACGGCGCACACCTGGCCGAGACGCTGCAACAGCTGTCTCCGGAAACCACGCTGTTCATCGTCGCCTCCAAAACCTTCACCACGCAGGAAACGCTGACCAACGCACGCTCGGCGCGCGACTGGTTTCTGGGTGCCGCCAAGGATCCCGAGCAT
>DATDDB010000083.1:0-5822 GCA_036524005.1 Gallionellaceae bacterium
CCTGCTCCTGGCAGGGCTGCTGATGGGCGGCCCGCTCTATGCTGCGGATGCTCCTGCCGAAGAGCAGAAGTGGTATGTCTACCTCAAAGGGTCGGGCTGCGCGCCGCTTTCCCGGCTTTACCGCCTGTTCCCTTACCTGGATGGCAAGGCGACTCCGGCCGAGCTGCGCGATGCGATGGATGCCAAGTACCACGATGCGCAGCTGGAGCCGTTCCTCAGCGTGATGAAGAGTGTGCTGAAAGTGTCGGGCGAGGAGCAAAGCGAGAAGGACAGGGAGTTCTTCAGCCATTTCACCAAGACCAACGCCATGGTGCTGATGGGCAACGACGGCCGGGTGGCGATACCGCTGCTGACCGGGGAGTTGTGCGCGACCGTAAAGATGCTGCCGCAGGCACAGGCGGCATCCGCGCCTGCGTCTGCGCCTACCGCGGCGCGATGACGGGGCGGGACAATGGGCTCGCGAGAAACCTGAAGTAAAATGAGCGGCGAGCATGCCGCAAAGAACCACGCATGCTTGCGGGCGCGGGATTAAGCCCCGTTTTCCGGGGTACGCGATCAGTGTCATGAGGATTCTTACAAGGGGGTGTCGTGAATAGCGCCAGGAAGTGGGGTATATCAACAGTATTGCTGGGCATCGCTGCGGTGGTGGTGGTGTGCAGCATTGCGGTGGTGTTTTACGAGTACGGGAAGGAAAGCGGGAGTGGTGCAGCGCTGCCGCAGGGTGCGGCTGCCGAGCCCGGCGCGAGCGAAATCAGGGGCGCAGATGCGGTGGCGCTGGAGCGGGCGCGCTTCCATGCGCCGCTGGGGATAGCCGCCGACGATGCGGGCAACGTTTATGTGGTCGACAGCGGCCACAACACCATGCGCAAGATCACCCCGGCGGGCGGGGTGGCCACCCTGGCGGGCGCCGGGGAGACGGATATATTCGAAGAGCCCCACGGCATAGCCACCGATGGCGCAGGCAATGTCTATGTGTCCGATTTCCGCGACAACACGGTGCGCAAGATCACGCCGGAGGGTGAGGTGATACTCCTGGCGGGCGCTTCAGAAGTGGCGGGGAGCGATGACGGCACGGAAACGGATGCGAACTTCAACCGGCCCGCCGGCATTGCCGCCGACCGAGCCGGCAACGTCTATGTGGCCGATAGTTCCAACCACACCATCCGCAAGATCACACCGGAGGGTGCAGTCACCACCCTCGCGGGCAAGGCCGGTGTGGCGGGCCACGCCGACGGCACGGGTGCCGCGGCGACTTTCAGGATGCCCTTTGGCATTGCCATAGACAATGCCGGTAACGTCTATGTGGCCGACAGTTTCAACCACACCATCCGCAGGATCACGCCGGCCGGCGTGGTGAGCACCCTGGCGGGCACCGCAGGGGTGGAGGGCCATGCGGATGGCACCGGGACGGCGGCAAGCTTCTCCTCGCCAGGCGGGCTGGCGCTCGACGGCGCAAACAATCTCTATGTGGCAGATAGCGGCAACAATACCATCCGCAAGATCACCCCCGCCGGCATGGTGACCACCGTTGCGGGCGCTGCCAAGGAATCGGGCTATGCCGACGGCGCTGCCGCGGGCGCCCGGTTCAACACCCCCCATAGCATTGCAATAGACCGCGCCGGCAATCTCTATGTGACCGACATGGACAACAATGCCATACGCAAGATTACCCCGGCCGGCGGGGTGAGCACATTGGCGGGCAATCCGGATGAGCAGGATGAAGTGCAGGGGGACGATTATGGGCCGGATGAAGCCCCGGGAGATGGGCCGGCGCCGAATGCCGATAACGCCGAGCCTACAGAAGGCGAGGGGGAATGATACGATTGAGCCGCAATCTGTCAGGGGCGGCAGGTTCTCCTGACGGGAACGGTAGCCATGCTTGAGTTAAGAAAACGCTACGAGGCGGTTTCAAGGGAAGTTTCCCTGGGACTCGCCGGGCTATGCCGCAAAATCAGCCGTTTCTCATGTCCCTGCTGCGGCTACCCCACGCTGGACAGCCGTGCCGGCTACGACATCTGCCGCCTGTGCAATTGGGAAGACGATGGACAGGATGACGCGGATGCCGCCGAGCGCAGCGGCTGCAATCACGGCTACACACTGGAGGCTGCGCGCGAAAATTTTTCTAAATACGGCACCATGTACACGCCGGACAATAATCCGACAATCAGCGGCGGCGATTCGGCCGGAAGAGTGCAGCTCAAGCGCGAGCTGGTGGCCGTTTATGGGGCCATGCTCGCCGCACCGGGCGGTACGATGCCACGCCTGTGGCGCCGCGCGCTGAAAATAGAAAAGGCGCTTTCACGCGAGCAGGCACAACGCATCAGGGAATATGAAAAATCGCTTGAGCGCGGTGTGGCGAGGTAGCATGGCGGGCGAGCGCAGTATTCCAGCCGCACAACGTGTTCTCTCGGCCGCTTGACGCACGGGCGCGGATATTCTATACAGTCCGCTTGCGTGGAAGGCTGCAGGCAATTTCAAACCACGCAAGGCAGCACGGTAAAAACGGAACGACGATTTAATCAAATAGGGAACTGAAACAATGTTAAAGCTGATTGCGATTCTTGTGGGCGGGTGGTTTGTACTGTTCGGATGGGATGAGCTCAACCTGGCCATCACTAATTCCGAACCGGTCAAAATGAGCTGTGAAAAATTCCTGGCCGATGCGAAACGGCCGAAATGGGTGAGCGTGGACGATTGCACCGTGTACCTGGGCAAGTTCGAATACTCCAAGTCCAAACATTCGGAGAAGATCAATAGCGCCGGGGTCATGGTCTATGCATCGCGGAAAGATGCCGAGGCCGACGCTTTCAAAACCCCCGTGGCGCTGAAGATTGACGACCAGGGCCAGATGCAGGCCGCTTCGGCAAACATTGATGCGCTGAACAAAATCTCCGAGCAAGTAAGTGGCATCGTGCAGCAGCTTAAAAACGCAAAGATCAGCAATTCCGAAAAAGCCAGGTTGAAGGAGCAGGGGCTTGCCATGGAAAAAGATGCAGACCGAATCAGGGAAGCGCTTTTCATCGCGAAGCCCATGGTGATCAAGTACTCGTCGGAACGCCCAAGCTACAATCTGATCAAGGACTCCCTCACCGAGAACTACGATGTGTATGAAATGTCATCGGCGAACGACAAGCCCTCGTATCTCATGGCTGCCCTGAAAATGCTCGGCGGGCTGGCCCTGATACTGGGCGGGCTGTATACCTTGTTCCGCCGCAAAGCCGCTTAACTCACACCTCCCCCGGGGCTCGCTGCCTCAAGCGAGTTTCCATGCACACGCAGGCTGGGCGCAAATCCCGCGCAGCCTGCGTGGTTTACCCTACGCAATTCCCGGTATTGACTGACCTGTAGCAAGGCGTGGAAACTGACCGTCCACCTTGGGCTGCATCAACCATCCTTTTCATGGAAGGGAGCATGGTTATGGCAAGCATATTTGGAGATCGTCTGATTCAAACCAATCCGGGCATAGAATCCGCGCGGCATATCCTGCACCGCCTGTTTCAGGATTTCGACGGCGGCATACGCATGCGCCTGTGGGATGGCACGCTCATGCGCATCGGCCGCAGTTCCAGGATGGGGCTGGTGTTCCATACGCCGGCGGTGCTGCGCACGCTCGCCCTGTCGCGCGACCCCATGCGCCTCGCCGAGCAGTATGTGCACGGGGATGTGGATATAGAGGGCGATCTCTACAGCGCCATCAATATCCGCCGCCATCTCGAGGGCTTGCGCCTGTCGCTGTCGGAAAAAATCCTGCTGGCCGCCAAGGCGTTGACCATACGCGCCGGGCGTCCCGAGCCCGGGGCGGGCGATTCCCTGCGCTGGAGCAAGGCGATCGGGCGCGGAGCCGAATCCTTCAGCAAGGAATACAACAGCCATGCGGTATCCTTCCACTACGATGTCTCCAATGAGTTCTACCGGCTGTGGCTGGATGAGCGCATGGTCTATTCCTGCGCCTATTTCGAGAACCGGACCGAAACCCTGGAACAGGCGCAGTGCAACAAGCTGGACCATATCTGCCGCAAGCTCAGGCTGAAACCGGGCGAATCCCTGCTGGATATAGGCTGCGGCTGGGGCGCGCTGCTGTGCTGGGCCGCGGAACACTACGGCGTCAAGGCGCACGGCATCACGCTCAGCACCAACCAGCATGCCTATGTGGAAGAGCTGATCCGCGCGCGCGGGCTGGAAGGGCAGGTGTCAGTCGAGCTGCTCGACTACCGCGACCTGCAGGGCGAGGCCAGGTACGACAAGCTGGTGAGCGTGGGCATGTTCGAGCACGTGGGCCTGAAAAACCTGCCCACTTATTTCGCCACTGTGCAGCGCATGCTCAAGCCCGGCGGGCTGTTTCTCAACCACGGCATCACCAGCGAAGAGGGCGGCTGGGAAACCAGCATGAACACGGAATTCATCAACCGCTACGTGTTTCCCGACGGCGAGCTGGAAACCGTGAGCACCGTGCAGCGCATCATGGAAGACAACGGCTTCGAAATCCACGATGTGGAAGGACTGCGCCAGCACTATGCGCTGACCCTGCGCGAATGGGTGCGGCGCCTGGAGGAGCGGCATGAAGAGGCGCTCAAGCACGTGAGCGAACCGGTGTACCGCATCTGGCGCCTGTATATGGCGGGCAGCGCGCTCCAGTTCGAGGAAGGCATCACCGGCATCTACCAGATACTCGCCTCGCGCCGCGCGCCCTATTCCAGGCCGGTGCCGCTGACCCGGCGCGATGTGTACCAACCGCGCGCGAGCGGGTGAGGGCTGCTCTCAACGATCAATGGCAGTCGCTAGGCTTGGTCTGACGCTGCGAAGCCGTCATATCAAGATGGCGTGTCCCCGGTGCTGAGCGTCCCATTTCGAACGCAAGCACATCGAATCCGGCCCCGATTGTTTACGAGGGGAGCGATGCGGCATGATCTGGATGTGGACAGGATTCCTCGCGCTGGTGATTCTCATGCTGGCGCTCGACCTGGGAGTATTCCACCGCGAGGCCCACGTGGTGAACACCCGGGAGGCCCTTGCCTGGTCTGCGGTGTGGGTCGCTCTGTCCCTGGCGTTCGCCGTATTCGTGTACTTCGCTTACGAGGGCCACTGGTTCGGCATCGGCACTGCGGCAGATCCGGTGGATGATGTGCGCAACAACGGCGCGACCGCCGCGGAAAAATACCTCACCGGCTACGTCGTTGAGAAATCCCTCAGCGTCGACAACATCTTCGTTATCGCGATGATATTCGCCTTCTTCGGCGTGCCGCCGCTTTACCAGCACCGCGTGCTGTATTGGGGCATCCTTGGCGCGCTGCTGCTGCGCGGCGCGATGGTCGCGTTGGGCGCGAAGCTCATCGCCGAGTTCCACTGGATTCTGTATGTCTTCTCCGCCTTCCTGATCACCACTGCGCTCAGGATGCTGTTCGCCAAGGCCGCCTACGTCGATCCGCACAAGAACCTGGTGGTGCGGCTGACGCGGCGCATATTCCCGGTAACCGCGCGCTTCCACGGCGGGCACTTCTTCGTGCGCGCGGGCGCCCCCGCCTCGCACGAGGGCAAGGTTCCGGGCGCGCCCGTGGGGCCGGACGAAGTGGCCGACCGCGCCCCCCCGGGAACGCTGCTGCTCACGCCGCTGGCGCTGTCCCTGATCATCGTGGAAACCACGGACGTGATCTTCGCGGTCGATTCCATCCCGGCGATCTTCGCGATCACCGGCGATCCCTTCCTGGTTTTCACCAGCAACGTGTTCGCCATCCTCGGCCTGCGCAGCCTCTACTTCGCGCTCGCCGGGATGATCGAGTCGTTCCGCTACCTCAAGCTCTCGCTGGCCCTGGTGCTGGTCTTCG
>DATDDB010000084.1:0-8325 GCA_036524005.1 Gallionellaceae bacterium
GGCGCAGGGCTTCCTGCTGTTCAATATCGGTGGGATCGCTCATGGCCGCGTAAGTTACAGGCGGCGCTAAGGATTAAGGGCACATCACCATGCGGAATACATGAACACTTGATGCTAGCCGGGTGAAATGGCAGAATGCCCTCGCCATTTCAGAATGCAGCCCCACATTGCCAGGAGTTCGTGATGTCAACCATGAAGCATGTAATTTCGCTGCTGTTCCTTCTGCCTGCAACCTGCCTGGCTGCTGAAACACAGCCTGCCTCCGGGAATAATGCTACTGCCGCTAGCAGTCCCGCGCAGAGCTCCCTTTCCGTACCCTTATTCGTGAGCGATCTACACTGCGACATGGTCGCCCGATTCAACGCGATCAGCTGGTACACAGCCACGCTATGCTCACGGCGCCATCAGGATATGCGCGCACAGGAAGATAAGATCAAGCACCTTATCACCCGCACTTATCCGGGCCTTCACAGGGCCATCACCATGCCCCCGTACTCGGCGGCTGCAAGGGAGACCATGGATAACTCTCCCTATTTGCCGGACAGCAATCCCATGTTTGATGAAAAGAGCTGCAAGTTGAATTTTGACCGTATGATGATGAGCATAAAGGACGCAGAGACCAGACGGACCATTCTTCAGTGCTGGGAACAGCCGCCCTCCGTGGCAAACGACACGTCTCCCGCTCCCCTCAACGACAAGGTATGTGTGGGAACCGCCCAGTACATGGCATCTGCATGGTACAAGGCGGGAATGTGCACAGCGCTCCACAAGGGCCTCGCGATGCGCGAGGCGAAGATCAAGGAACAAATCGCCGCCACCTATCCCGAGTTCCAAAAAGCCATTAGCACGCCACCTTTGCTGGATGCGGGCAAGTATATGGCGACCTATTCGTCCTCGGTGTTCGGAAATGATCCTACTTTGACGGAAGAGGGCTGCGCAGCGAATCTGGATTTTCTGGCGGCGCCATTGAACGGCACCGACTGGACGGACACGGTCGAGCAGTGCTGGGGGAAACCGCGCCCCGTGGCGCAAGGGATGCCTCCCGCGTCCCAGTAACACACGCAGCCCTCTGCCAGAGCCAAGGTTAAATCATTGCCTGCGTTTCGGGGGCGGTGCGGGCAAATCACGCGGGAGCGGGCTGCGCCGCAACGACAATCCCAGCCATGACGCCTTTTTCCGGCTGAGAAATATCCATTTCTTCCTGATTCTGGCTTGCCATTCCACTACAAGGATAAAGCCTCACCTGCCACGCTTGGCATTCAGCAGCCATTTCGGGTCTTCCGCCTCCTGCAAATGCTGCGCGTGTGCGCGCTGAGACAAAGCTGCTGTTTTCGGGTTTCACGAAAACAACCGGTACCACAACCTATCAGAGTTGATAGTTGACGGGAATTTCTTGTGCCAATTAGTATGTGCCTATCCACTGCACGAATCGCCCGCACGACACGACATCAAGAGGCGAAGCCAGTAAATAAGAAGAGAAGCGGGCTGTGCTGCATAGTCCGCGAAACTGCACAATCCAAGGGGAAAAAAATGCCATTCGTATGCACGCACGAAAAAGCGTTCAGCTTTTCTAAAGCAAGCCACTTCTGCCGAACACCGTTTCTGCATTCGCTAAACATGTTCTTTCTTGTGCTACTTCTATTACTTGGCTGGCACGCCAATAGCTTAGCCGCAGATGCGGTTGCGCCATCTGCTGTTCCTGGAATTACAGCCTCCGGCGTCCCGGCAATTTCTGCGATAGCAAAGCCGGACACGGGCACTCCAGCCCCAACTGACAATGGCAGTTGGAAAGGTGACAAAATCAAGCTGGCCAACGATGTGATAAACGTCTCCGGCCCAAATGGAAGCAGCTACTTTGCGCCCGACGGTTCCATCTTTATCGTTACAGATGATGATGAAAAAACGCACAAACTCATTGTGAAATTTATCAACACCGAACCCTCGTCTGACGGGAGAACTGTCAAACTTATTAATTCACGCCACTTGTTTTTCTATCAACCAACGGACAAAGGTGCAGACCGGGTTGTGCCTTCTGCGAGTACAAATGGCGCCGTTGATACACATCAGCTTTACGCTTTGGACAAGTCCGCAGTGGAAAAAATGTACTACTACCGCCATGGCTGGGCCTTTGGCGTGCTGACGGTTCCATACAAATACCAATTGCACGATAAATCCTTTGGCAGCGCTTTAAGTATTGGCCCTTACCTGGGATACCGCACCGAGGACCGCGGGAGTTCCATCACCTGGGTTATTTCAGCCGGGTACGTAAACAACATCCCGGTTCCCTTGGCAAACAATACGGGTACAGTTAATCGAAGCGGATTTTCCATTGCAGTGGGGCCCATAATTTCCATCAACAAAGGCACAGGGATGGAAATCGGTGTGCTGGCCGGGCAAGACCGTCTGGGGTCGAATGCAGCTGCACCCTATCAATACGAGGGAAAAACCTGGGTATCGATCGCCATAGGCTTCAAGTTCTTCTGAGCAGCAAAATATTCGACTTTTATATTCGACTTTTACACGGCAGAATATCTAGATATTTTCTGCGCTGTGCAGCCGCGCCGGTAATGCTATATTTCGCAGAATTAGAATAACTCCAAAGGGAGAAATAATGCGTACCGCAGTCCGCGCCCGGCTTCTGGGCATCGCGTTGTCTGGCATGCTGGCTTTGGCAGCCTTCCCGGCAAATGCCACCTACAAGTGCGTCGAGAACAACCAGACGACTTACAGCACCGATCCGTGCAAAGGCAGCGCCCAAGCGGTGAAAGAGGTGAAGAATGAGGTGTCGGTGACGCCCGCCTACGTGCCGCCCGAGGGCAGCTCTTCGGGTTCCGGCAGGTCGCTCGGGAAACTCGGCCTGGACGCCAAGGATGTGATCACCATCGTGTTGCTGGCGCTGGTGCCCATCTCCCTGGTGACAGCGTTCTTCATGTCGCGGAAATCGAAAAGCATCCTCAAGTAATGCGCTGGCGCCAGCCTGCGCCCTGCTTCAGACTGCCCGGGCTAACCCGGGCGCTCACCACTTGAATTTTTCAGGGATTTCGCCGCTCAGGCGCTGATGCTTGGTTGTGGTTTTGCCCTCATCCACCAGCCACATTTCTTCGCCCTGGTACTCCACCTTGATGGATTGGGAAAACGATTTTCCGTTCGCGGAAAAATTCAGCGTCAGAATGCTTTCCGGCGAAACCGCCCAGTTCGCCTGGATAAAGTTGATTTTCATTTTTTCGCGCTCCTCCTTGGTCAGGTAGATGCGCATGGTGTGATCGGGGAAAAACTGGACGACATTGGCGTTAGGCTGATATTCCTGCCAGATGCCGACCAGGCGCTTCTCGCTGGAAGCAAGCTCCTCTGCCCCAATGGCGGCGGGTGCGAAGCTGGTGATGGACAAGGCCAGGAGCAGGAGGATGCGTAGGAATTTCATGGTTACACTGCCTTTCAGGTTGGTTTATGTGATTTGCCGCCAGTCCGCACGGGGGCAGTCCTGCCCTAGCGCCAGTTGAATCTTTCCGAGAGCTCCCCCCTCTGACGGCGATACTTGGTCACCCGGCCATTTTCCGTCAGCCACAGTTCATCGTCGCTTTTGAAGGACAGGTGGAACGTGCGATAGTGCCGCTTGCGGCCCACTTCATAGCGCAGCCTGATGGTGTTGTTTGAGGTCAGGGTGAACGGCCCATCGATCCAGCGCAGGTTCATGCGGTTGCCCTCTTCCCTGGTGAGATAGATACGCATGTTCTGGTTCATGTCGAACTGGACCGCGTTCGTGGCGGGCTCGTATGCCTCCCACAGGCCGAACAGGCGGTTATCGATCGCGCTGGGATGTCTTGCCGCCAGGGCGGCCGGTGCAAACCAGGCTGTGGCGAGTGCCAGGATGATAAAGATGCGGATGATCTTCATGGGCAGGATCCTCCTATTGGTTAGCCATTCGCTGCGCCGCCGCAAGCGTCCCGGAGCAGCTTAACAAGCCGGGGGTATCTTGGCAAGAATCCTGGATACGCGCGAAAGAATCGCGGCGCGGGATTTCCGCCCCACTGCGCAGCCTTGCCTGCCGGTCAACACCGCGTGCCGCTACGATTCCCATGATTATATTATGGCTTTTGGGCGGCACATTACAGCCCATTTTCACTTATCATGGGCATTCCAGATGCTGCCAAAGGGGAGGTAAACATGACTGGCATGCCGTTTCCTGCCGTCTCGCGCCGCGGACGTTTGTTCCCGGTGACGGTGTTCTGCCTGCTCCTCCCTTGCCATGAAAGCAGCGCACAATAATCCGGATCATCTGCGGGAACTGAACCGCGCCCTTCGGCTGCTGAGTTCATGCAACCGCGTCCTGTTCCACGCCACGGATGAACAATCGCTGTTTTCCGATATATGCCGCCTGGTGGTGGAGACCGGCGGCTACAAGATGGCCTGGGTGGGGGTAGCGCAGCATGGCCGTGGCAAGCGCATCCAGCCGGTTGCGTCCTTCGGTTATGAAGAGGGTTATCTCGAGAGCATCCAGCTGACCTGGGCGGATACGGAACGCGGGCGCGGGCCGACCGGTTGCGCAATCAGGACCGGAAAGGTTCAGGTCAACCAGAATTTCCATACCAACCCTGCCTTGGCGCCCTGGCGCGAAATGGCCAGGGAACGCGGCTTCCAGTCCAGCGTGGCCCTGCCGCTGGCGAACGATGGCATCGTGCTGGGCGCGCTCACCATTTATTCCGAGGTGCCGGATGCTTTCAATCCGGAAGAGGTCAGCCTGCTCGATGAACTCGCGAACGACCTGGCATTCGGCATGGTCACGTTGCGGCACCACGCCGAATCGCAAAGATTGCGCAGCGAGATCAAGCATGCCGAAGCGGAATTGCAGGGCAGCCGCGAAACATTCCGGATGGTGGTTGACTCCTCCCCTGCGGCCATCAACATCGTGCATGGCGACCGGCTGCTCTTCGTCAACCCCGCCATGGAGCGTCTTTCCGGCTACACCCGTGAAGAGCTGCTGCAGATGAATGTATCCGCGCTGCTCCACCCGGATTCGCGGCAAATCGTGGCAAGCAACATCGAGGCACGCCAGCGGGGCGATAACCTGCCCCGGCGCTATGAGATACAGCTGCTCACCAAACGCGGAGAAACCCGCTGGATAGACGTATCGGCCGCCCGCATCATCTATGAAGGCAAGCCGTGCAGCCTGGGCACGCTGCTCGATGTCACCGCGCGCAAGCGGGCCGCGGAGGAGTTGAAGCTGGCCGCGCTGGTTTTCGAAAACGCCGGCGAGGGCGTGGTGGTGACTGACGAAAACAACCGGATCATCGCCGCCAATCCCGCATTCACCCAGATCACCGGCTACACCCTCGAGGAGGTCAAGGGCAAGAACCCCAAATTATTCAGCTCCGGCCGCCACGACCAGGCCTACTATCGCGCCATGTGGGAAGCGATCAATACCCTGGGCTACTGGCAGGGGGAAATCTGGGACCGCAACAAGAATGGGCAAATCCACGCCAAATACCTCACCATCAGCGTCATCCCCGACCAGGACGGCCGCCCGCACCGCTACGTGGCGATGTTCACCGACATCACCCAGAAAAAACAATCGGAAGAGCTGATCTGGAGACAGGCCAACTTCGACAGCCTGACCGCACTGCCCAACCGCCAGATGTGCCACGACAGGCTGGAGCAGGAATCCAAAAAGAGCCACCGCACCGGCAAACCCATGGCGCTGCTGCTGATAGACCTGGACCGCTTCAAGGAAGTGAACGACACGCTGGGGCACCACAAGGGCGACACCCTGCTGGTGGAGGCCGCGCAGCGCATCACCGGCTGCGTGCGCGAATCGGACACGGTGGCCCGCCTGGGCGGCGACGAGTTTGTCGTCATCCTGTCCGAACTTGAGGATACCGACAGCATAGACCGGATCGCGCAGGAACTGGTCGACTCGCTCGCCGCCCCGTTCAGGCTCGGCAGTGACGAAGTCTATATCTCCGCCAGCATCGGCATCTCGCTCTACCCCAACGACACCACCAGACTGGATGACCTGCTGAAGAATGCCGACCAGGCCATGTACTCGGCCAAAAATGCCGGGCGCAACGGCTACGGCTACTTCACCCCCGACATGCAGTTGGCCGCCCAGAAGCGCCTGCGCCTGGCGGGCGACCTGCGTAACGCGCTGGCCATGGAGCAGCTGCGCGTGCATTACCAGCCCATCGTCGAGCTGGCCACCGGCCACATCCACAAGGCCGAAGCCCTGATCCGCTGGCAGCACCCGGAAAGGGGCATGATCGGCCCGGCGGATTTCATTCCGCTGGCCGAAGACACCGGGCTGATCGTGCCCATCGGCGAATGGGTGTTCCGCGAGGCCGCGCAGCAGGCCATGCAATGGCGCAGCCGCCACCACCCATCGTTCCAGGTCAGCGTCAACAAGTCGCCGTCACAGATTCGCCACAATGGCAGCGGCCTGAAGTCATGGCCGGAACAGCTGCGCCAGCTGGACTTGGCGGGATCGGCCATTACCGTCGAAATCACCGAGGGGCAGCTGATGAATGCGGAGGCCAGCATCAACGAAAAACTTCAGGCCTTCCACCATGCCGGCATGCAGATCTCGATAGACGACTTCGGCACCGGCTATTCCTCGCTGTCCTATATCCGGCAATTCGACATCGACTATCTCAAGATAGACCGCTCCTTCATCAGCAACCTGGAAAGCGAGCGAAACAACCAGGCCCTGTGCGAGGCCATCATCGTGATGGCGCACAAGCTGGGGATCAAGGTCATTGCCGAAGGAGTGGAAACGACTGCGCAGCGCGACCTGCTGCTGGCCTGGAGCTGCGATTACGCGCAGGGTTTCCTGTTCTCCAGGCCGGTGGCGGCGGAAGAATTCGAGCGGCTGCTGAAGCAGGGCTGAAAAACACCTGGGGGGAAAATGGGGTGGCTAATGGGACTCGAACCCACGACAACCGGAATCACAATCCGGGGCTCTACCAACTGAGCTATAGCCACCATTGAAACGATCACGGGCATTTGGCGTGCCCGACAGGAATCGAACCTGTAACCCCCAGCTTAGAAGGCTGGTGCTCTATCCGGTTGAGCTACGGGCACATTCCTGAAAACTCCTCGCGGAGCTGCGCACACGCGCAATCCACGTTTGTCTGGTCGGGGTGGAGAGATTCGAACTCCCGACATCCTGCTCCCAAAGCAGGCGCGCTACCAGGCTACGCTACACCCCGAAAGGGCGGCACTATACAGTGCCCGCACCAAAAAATCAATTTTTCCCGCTGTTTTTGGCGTCGTTGCGCGCCATTTCCGGCCAGGCGAGCATGAGGTAATAGGCCATGGACCACAGGGTGAGCAGCGCGGCGATGTAGATCAGCCATCTTCCGGCCAAGTGGGTATCCACGCCGAACAGCTTTTCATGGTAGAGCAGGAACAAGATGGCCAGCATCTGGAAGGTGGTTTTCACCTTGCCCAGCATGGAAACCGCCGTGCTCTTGCTCTCGCCGAGCTTGGCCATCCATTCGCGCAGGGCGGAAATGGCGATTTCGCGGCCGATGATGATGAAGGCAATGATGGGATTCAGCTGGCCAAAGCTCACCAGCATGATCAACGCCGCCGCGACCATCAGCTTGTCGGCGACCGGGTCGAGGAAGGCGCCGAAGGCCGAATGCTGGTTCAGCTTGCGCGCCGCGTAGCCGTCCAGCCAGTCGGTGATCGAGGCCAGCCAGAAAATGAACGTGCCAAGCACGTGCTTGTAGTGCAGGCTCAGGCTGACATCCGGCACATAGTAAATGCCGATGAACACCGGGATCAGCGCGATCCGCAGCAGCGTGAGGATGTTGGGAATATTGAAGGGCATGGCGACATTTTAGTCGAATTCCCCTGACAAAAACAGGCGAAACTAATGCAGCCCGCATACTTAGCCGCAAGGCGCAAAGCGCAGCATGTTCGCCCGCGTGCGCAAGCTGCGCGGGCATCAACAAAAAACGTGCACGAAGTGCTCACAAAACCACCCTTCCCCTTATCCGCCACCGAGTAGCGCAGGCTGCAAAGGAGTTTTCGGCGAGCACTGTACGAGCTCCGCAGCGGGGTACGGTGTGTGTGCCCCGCCAGGGCGAGTTGCGCAGCCGCCTGAGCAGCCGAGCAACGGAGGGTACCCCGTCAGGGGTGGCGGATCGGGGTCGCCTTCTTTTGGTTACTTTTCTTGGCGAAGCAAGAAAAGTAACTTGCTGCCGGCAACTCCGGCGCTAAGTGTTGATCTCCGCCTGAACAATCAGGAAACACACCAATCCCCCCTCGCCCCCCCTTTTTACAAAGGGGGGAAGGTGCACGTCAGTGCAGCTGCCGATAAATCTTCTC
>DATDDB010000085.1:0-2905 GCA_036524005.1 Gallionellaceae bacterium
CCGCTACATGGTCTCCAACAAGATCTGCCGCTACTGGGTGAACATGGTGCGCCAGCACGACGTGGAAATGATCGTGCCGCAGCATGGCCGCTCGTTCAGGGGCAAGAAAGCGGTGAACCAGTTCCTCGACTGGATCGAAACCCTGCCCTGCGGCGTGGATAACATGACCCAGGAACACTACGCCATGCCGTAACGCCCGGCATGCCGGGGGTATTTACCTTACTGAATTAACCGGGTCGTTGCCCGGATGGGCTGGAATGCCGGGCGAAGCGGTAGCTGGCCAGCGTCTTTGCCCCCCACAAATATGTGACGGTCACGGCTGCAAGCGAAATAATCGAATAACCAACCGCTGCATCGTCCAGTTCGAAATACGATCGGCCGCCGGGGAAAATACTTCTGCCGGTATTGGCGATGGCATGAAACAGAATGACTGCAAACACGCATTTCCCCGTGTTGTTGTATAGCCAGACATACAAAACCCGGAAGCTGACGGTGACGAGAAAGCCCCAGGCCATCAGCGCGGGAGACTGCCCGATTTCAATCATCGAGGGGAAATGCCATATCGCCCAGATCGAGCCCATGATGAGGCTGGCCGACAATGCGCTCCAACGCGCAAGCATCGGATCGATGGCATAGCCCATATAACCCAGTTCTTCGCCGGCGGCAGCAATGAAAAATGCTGCCAGCAATAGCAGCGTTTGCGCCGGAATGCTCCATGTGTCGGGAACCGGCAGTCCTTTCCCGCGCATGGCCCAATAGATCAGGAAGTACAAGACCGGCATCAAAAATACAATGGGGAGATACCAGGTCTTGTTGTTGATCTTCCGGTAATCGAACGTTTTCCCCAGAAGACGCCGGACGCCCGCCCATTTTTCTTCCCGGTAGACCAGCAGCATGGCTGCCAGCATCGGCATAAAGGTAGCGCCGATGTCGGTAACCGGCAGATTGTCCGGCAAGCCCTCTGCATGCACGAAGAAACTCAGCGCCCAGAACGGCACGGTCAGCACAAAAACCAGCAGGAAGTAAATCCAGGCCGATCTTGCCGGCATGTCCATTTGGCTGTTTTTCGCAGTATCCATTTCAGGCGCTGCAGGATCGGTCATGGAATGCAGGAAGGCAGAGGGGAGCCATACTGAGGCAGCATCGGCTACGCTCCCTGTGCAAGCACAATAAGTCTAGACTAACCAATTCTGCATCCTGGCACAAGCACGCCTGCAGGAAGTGCGCGGCCATGCCTTTCCTCAACAGTGGCGCGCCTGGAGAGCAAGGCATATACTGATAACAATATTCATCATAAAACGACATGCTCGACGTAGCCCGCATCCGCCGCGACTTCCCCATCCTGCAGCGCCAGGTGCACGGCAAGCCGCTGATCTGGCTGGACAACGGCGCCACCGCACAAAAGCCGCGCGCCGTGATCGAGCGCATCTCGCGCTACTACGAGCAGGAAAACTCCAACATTCACCGCGGCACCCATACGCTGGCGGAGGAAGCCGACGACGCCTATGAGACCGCGCGCGCCACGGTGGCCGCCTTCCTGGGGGCCGCCGCGCCGCAGGAAGTGGTGTTCGTGCGCGGCACCACCGAAGGGCTCAACCTGCTGGCCAATGTCCTGGGCCAAAGCCTGCTTAAGCCCGGCGATGAGATCCTGCTCACCCAGGCCGAGCACCACGCCAACATCGTGCCCTGGCAATTCGCCGCCCAAAGAACCGGCGCCGTCATCCGCGTCGCCCCGGTGGACGACAACGGCGAACTGATCCTCGAGGAATACGCCAGGCTGCTCGGGCCGCGCACCCGGATTGTTTCCTTCACCCATATCTCCAACGTGCTGGGCAGCGTCAACCCCATCCGCGAGATGACCGCGCTGGCCAAGCGCCAGGGCGCCACCGTGGTGATAGACGGCGCACAGGGCGCCCCGCACCGCCACGTGGACGTGCAGGCCATCGGCTGCGATTTCTACGTATTCTCCGGCCACAAGCTGTTCGCCCCCACCGGTAGCGGCGCGGTCTACGGGCGCCTGGCGGCATGGCAACAACTTCCGCCCTGGCAGGGCGGCGGCGGCATGGTCACCGATGTCACCTTCGAAAAAAGCAGCTTCGCCGCCCCGCCCCAGCGCTTCGAGGCGGGCACTCCCTCGGTCGCCGAAGCCGTGGGCCTCGCCGCCGCCATCGACTACCTGAAAGGCATCGGCCTGGCGGCAATCGAACAATACGAGAACGAGCTGCTGGATTATGCGCTTGAAGGCATCCTCGCCATCCAGGGCGTGCGCGTGATCGGCATGCCCAGGGATAGGGGCGGCATCATTTCGCTGGTGATGGACGGCATCCCGGATGCCGTGGTCGGCGAAAGCCTCGATGCCGAGGGCATCGCGGTGCGCACCGGCACCCATTGCGCCCTGCCCGTGCTCAGGCGCTTCGGGCTCGAATCCACCGTGCGCCCCTCCTTCGCCTTCTACAACACGCGTGCCGAGGCCGACACCCTGATCGCCGCCCTGCACAAGATCAGCCAGAAGAAGTAAGCCGGTACCACCCGCGCCATGTCCCGCCGCAACCATTACCACGTCTACGTCATCGAGCTCTCGAAAGACGTGCTGTACGAGGCCAAGTTCAAGCGCTGCAACCCAAACTACCAGCCGGGCAGGCCCTGCGTTTACGTGGGCATGACCGGGCTCGACCCGGACGTGCGCTTCGACAAGCACAAGGCGGGCATCCAGTCCAACCGCTACGTGCTGGAATACGGCCTGCGCCTGCTGCCCGACCTCTACGAAGGCTTCAACCCCATGAGCTACGACGAAGCCAAGACGCGCGAGGTGGAGATCGGCATCGACCTGCGCGCGGCCGGGTTTGGCGTGTGGCAGGCGTGAAGCCATGACCCCGCCGCTGGGGTAAAATCCGCTTTTGCCATG
>DATDDB010000086.1:0-6495 GCA_036524005.1 Gallionellaceae bacterium
CTGCTTGAGGAAGGTGCCGCGCACCGTGTGGTAGAGCGAGAGGGTGAGCAACAGCGCAAACGCGAAGCCCAGCCCCACCATGATGCGGAACGACCAGAACATCGGCGTCACGCGCGGCACGGTGCTGTCCACCGCCTGCTGAATCATCTCCGGCGTGGCGCGGGAAACATCCTCGGTGTATTGCTTCAGCAGCAGGCCGAAGCCCAGGTCGGCCTGGTGCGCCTCGAACTGCACCTTGGCGGCGGCATCATTCTTGTCGCGGCGCAGCGCTTCCATCGCGGAAACGGCGAGCATGCCGGACTCGATGCGGTGGCGGTTCTTTTCCTTGATCTCGAGTATGCCGGGAATCTCCTTGGTGAAGCTGCGCGTGCCGATGATGCCCATCACATAGGGGATCTGGATCTCATAGTCGTTGCGCTGCGCCTCCTCGTTGGGCACTGCAAACACGTTGAATGCGGCAGGCGCCTTCTCGGTGTGCCACATCGCTTCCATCGCCGCGAGCTTGGTCTGCTGCGATTCGGAAACGGTGTAGCCCGATTCGTCGCCCAGCACGATCACAGACATCGCCGAGGCGAAGCCGAAGGCCGCGGCCACGCGGAACGAGCGCTGTGCGAATTCCATGTCGCGCCCCTTGAGCAGGTACCATGAGGAGATGCCCAGCACAAAGATGGAGGCGGTGACATAGCCGGCCGACACGGTATGCACGAACTTGGCCTGCGCGGTGGGATTGAAGATCACGTCCCAGAAATTGACCAGCTCCATGCGCATGGTGGTGTAGGAGAAATGCGCGCCCACCGGGTCCTGCATCCAGCCGTTGGCGATCAGGATCCACAGCGCCGAGAGGTTGGAGCCCACGGCGGTGAGTACGGTCACCAGAAAGTGCTGGCCCTTGGAGAGGCGGTCCCAGCCGAAGAAGAACAGGCCGATGAAGGTGGATTCCAGGAAGAACGCCATCAGCCCCTCGATCGCCAGCGGCGCGCCGAAGATGTCGCCGACATAGTGCGAGTAATAGGCCCAGTTGGTGCCGAACTGGAATTCCATGGTCAGGCCGGTGGTCACGCCCAGGGCGAAGTTGATGCCGAACAGCTTGCCCCAGAAGCGGGTCATGTCCTTGTAGATCTGCTGGCCGGTGATCAGGTAGGTTCCTTCCATGATCACCAGCAGGAAAGTCAGGCCCAGGGTGAGTGGAACGAACAGAAAGTGGTACAGCGCGGTGACTGCGAATTGCAGCCGCGACAGGTCAACCAGTTCAGTGCTAATCATGCAGCCTCCTATTGCTTGGTGGAATTGCCTAAATTCGGGTGCAGAATCGCGGCGGCGGCCTGGTCCGGAGTCATATGCCCGCCCCCGGTGACGCCATCCCCGCTGAAGTAAAACCACCACAGCGCCACCAGCACCACCAGCTTGATGGCGGTGACGATGGCCAGTTTGGCTACCAATGGGTGCCTGGCCAACGGAAGTTCCAGCGGTCGTTTGTTCATGGGTGCGTTGTGCGCTCCGCGGTTCTGTACGCACAACTTACTATTGCAGGATGTGTGCCAGCAATACAGCGCTTACGGTAACCTGCTGGTGCAAAAGAATTATTTGATAAAAATGAGCGGCTTGCGGGAACTAACGCGGTCGCCAACTGCCAAAAGTGGCAGTTATCCGGCCAATAGGCCATGACAAATTTGTCATTTATGGCAGAATATATGGAAATGACCGAATCCGCCCTGGAAGAATTGATGTCCCGCCTCGATACGCTGCCCGAGCCGCGCATCGTGCTGAGCCGCGACTACACCATATTGGGGGCGAACCGCGCCTATCTGGAGCACTACCATGCGGGAGACAAGCCGGTGGCCGGGCGGCGCTGCTATGAGGTTTCGCACCATTTCAACCGCCCCTGCGACGAAGAGGGCGAGTCCTGTCCGCTGAAGGCCAGCCTGCAAACCAGCCAGCCGCAGCGCGTGCTGCACATCCACCACACGCCGCGCGGCGACGAGCACGTGCACGTGGAGCTGAGCCCCATGACCAACCTGCGCGGCGAGATCGAATACTTCGTCGAGATGATCCACACCGTGCGCGCCGCCAGCGCCACCGCCGAGGGCGAACTGGTGGGGCGCTCGGCCGCATTCAAGCGCATGCTGCAGCAGATCACCCGCGTCGCACCCTCCAACGCCAACGTGCTGCTGCTGGGCGAGTCCGGCACCGGCAAGGAACTGGCGGCACACGCCGTGCACAGCGCCAGCCCGCGCGCGTCCGGCCCCTTCGTCGAGGTGGATTGTTCCAGCCTGCCGGAAAACCTGTTCGAGAGCGAATTGTTCGGCTACGAGAAAGGCGCATTCAGCGGCGCGCACCAGCGCAAGAGGGGCCTGGTCGAGGCCGCCAACGGCGGCACGCTGTTCCTCGATGAAGTGGGCGACATCCCGCTGGGGCTGCAGGTAAAGCTGCTGCGCCTCCTGGAAACCGGCACCTTCCGCCGCGTGGGCGGCATAGAGCCGCTGCGCGCCGATTTCCGCCTGGTGGCCGCCACCCACCGCGACCCCAGGCAGATGGTGGAGGAGGGCAGCTTCCGCCGCGACCTGTACTACCGCATCAGCACCTTTCCCATCACCCTGCCCGCGCTGCGCGAGCGCATGGAAGACCTGGCGCTGCTGGTGGAGGTGCTGCTCAAGCGCGTGGGCGACGGGCGCAGCCTCACCCTGCATCCCGACACGCTGCTGTGCCTGTCGCGCTACGATTTTCCCGGCAATATCCGCGAGCTGCGCAACCTGGTCGAGCGCGCCTGCCTGCTCGCCGACGGCAACGTGCTGATGCCCGAGCACTTCCCCGAGCAATGCCCCGGGCTAAACGCAGTGACGCAAGCCGCGCCGGAAACCGCGCACGGCGAGGTCGCGACGCTGGAAGAAATGGAGCGGCGCTACCTCGAATGGCAGGTGCGCCACTCCGGCCTGGGCCGCAAGGAACTGGCGGAAAAACTCGGCATCAGCGAGCGCACGCTGTTCCGCAAGCTCGGGAAGCTGGCGAGCTAGTGTCTGATATTGGCACCCGGTTTGGTGCAGATCGGGTGAGGTTAAAAATCAGCGGGGTTCGATTTACTCAATACATGTGCACGGCGATCACGTGCCAAATGGCGCTGAACACCAGCATGTAAACCAGCGGCACATGGAACAGATGCCACAGGGAAAACAGCTTTTCGTAAGTGCTGAACAGGGCCACATTCTGCACGGCCTGTAGATACTTCTCGATGTAGTCCTTGTTCTGGTAAAAAATCTCGTCCAGGCGCTTCATCTGCACGTCGTTCCAGTTTTTCTCCTGTGCGTCCCCGTACATGGCTTCCTCCAGGTCGCGTATCAGGGACCGGTGCAACCACTGTGCGCGTATCCCCAGGGTCAGGAAATTCCACAGGCTGATTTTGCCCACTGGTGAAAGGATCATCGCCTTGTTGCGGAAGCGGATGAGCTTCATTTGAATTTCCGGCGCAAAGCTGAAGATGGATTTGACGTATTCCGTCCCCTCCAGCTCCTCTTGCAGCTGCTTGAACGACATCTGCCTGCCATACAGGCCGTAGTGCACCTTGGTATAGAAAAAGCGGCCGAATATGCCGCTGCCGGAAACCAGCATCATGCACAGCAGCGCCACTCCTGCATTGATCGAACGGATGCTGAAAGTGGTGTGGAGCATGACGATGGCCGGGCCCAATACGCCGAGCATCATGTGCAACCTGAACCAATTGGGCAGCAGCCCCCAGTTGTTCATGAAGCGCAGCCGCTTGCGCAAGGGATAGAGCAGCAGCGGCAGCATCATCAAGCCGCCGGTCAGCCCCAGGTTGTAGCCTATCCTGTCGCCCGATTTGTAGAGGTTGAAGCGTGAAACCAGGTAGCCCGCGGCCATCAGCAGGGTGACGAGTATCAGGAACAGCTTCCAGCCGTAATCTCCGGACTGTACACTGCGAGCGGCTTTGCGCCGTTCCACGCCACGATACCCACCTTGCGCAATGGAGCTCATAGTTTCACCGCAAATCCTTGCGATAGATTTATCCGCGCAAACTGGCAAAAAGAAGGGTTGTATGTCCTCCGATTGGGCAGGGTCATATATCGCGATAAGAGCGCCCATTGTCACTATGCGCACCGCATAACTCAATACACCGTAGTGGGTAAATGCCGGTGCAGGATTGTTTGTATGGGGTTAGCCCGCTGCCGGCCTGCTCTTGTGGAAAGTCACCGGCACGGCCGAGGGCGGCGGACTCTTGAGGATGTGCTTCTTCATTTTGTCCCGCTGGTGGGGAAAATGCTGGGTCTTTCAGGCCGGGACCATCATCACCAACGGTGTGAAGTAAATCACATAGATGAGCGCAATCCCCCATATCCCGAGAATAATGAGGGCCAAGCTATGCAGCAGCTTTCTATTGAAGAGCTTTTCGCATGCCGCAATCGACAATGTTGAAATGAATGAGAAAGAGGCGCCGCCCACCATGCATTCTCTTGGTGTTATTTCGGGAATATGATGCAGAATTGCAAAATCCGGTTCTACAGCAACATACATCAGGAAAATCTGAACCGTGAACAGGAGCCAGAAGCCGGCGAATGCGACAGGACTGCTTCTACTGATCTGCGGCTTCGGTGCATTCATTTCTTGCATAGTTTGTCGTAAGCGTCAGTTAATCCCTGCAACACCCATTCCGAGCGTTCCTTCTCCTTCATGGCGTGCGGTATGTTCACGTTTCCCGTTAATCCTGCCCCAACTCCTATCCATATTTTGTCGGTGAACGCTCTCCACTTGTCCGATTCTAGCATTCCGATCAAACGCTGGCAGCTATAGAACAGTTGGAGACGCCGGAAATATTGCATGTGCAGCCTGCATTAAGGGCGCTTTCGCAAAATGGAAGCCAGAAAGCGTGCCTAATCACCTGCCTTGGAGATTGGGCCTGCTCTTGTGAAAAGTAACGGGCGCCGACGTTGGCGGCGGACTCTTGAGGATGTGCTTCTTCATCTTGCCAAGCACGTGCATTTCGCACTTCTTGCAGTCGAATTCAAGCCTGAGCTTTTCGCTGCCGTTGACCAGCGTCATCGGCTCGGCGCGCACCTGGCCCTGCACCCCGGTGACCCCCTTGGCCTGCTTGGGGCACAGGCTCAAGCTGTAGCGGATGCAGTGGCGCGTGATCATCAGCGAGACTTCGCCCGCCTCATGGTGCGCCTCGTAGGCGGCCTCGATCAGCTTCACGCCGTGTTTCGTGTAGAAAGCCTGCGCCGCGCTGTTGTACACGTTGGCGAGATAGCTGAGCGATTCCTCAGGGTAGACGGGCGAAGGATTGGTCTCGGGTTTGCGCGGGATGCGGGTGTAGGATGCCAGGCGCGCGGCTTCGAGCTTTTCCACCGCGTCGCGCCGCAGTTTGTTGAGCACCGAGCCGGGCACGAACCACGGCTGCTGCCATGCCACACCGAGTTCGGTCAGTTCGAAATCGGTGTTGCCGAAGCGCGCGAGCTGCTCGCGCACCGCGCCTTCGGCCTGTTCCGGGTGCTGCGCGGGCTGCTTGTCGAAGGGGGCGGCTGCGCTCGCCGCAATGCCGTCTTCATCGGTCAGCGTGAGCGCAAAGCCTTCCGCGGTCTCGGCGAAAGCCGCGCTCAGGCCGATCCTGCGCTCTGCGGATTTCTTCGCCAGCGCCAGTTCCCAGGCATGGTCGCTGTTGCGGTTGATGTTGAGGCCCACACGCAGGCCGGCCAGCTCGTGCAGCTTTTCATTCGGCCACACGCGCCATGCCTTGCCGATTTGTTTTACCGTATTCGCGCGTATGCCGCGGGTTTCGCGCTTGTGCAGGTAGTTGAGGCCATCGCCGTTGGCGAGCGTTTCATGGGTCTCGATCTCGAACCAGTCCGGCCCGATCTTGCTCACGCTGCCGAGCGGCGTGCCGGCAAAGGTTGGCGTGTCGAAAGCGCCGATGTCATCCTTGCGGCCATGCGCGAAATAGTCCGTCGCTCCGCGATGGAAGGTCTTGTCCGGGTCGGGCGTGAAAAACAAGGTGGTCTTGCCGCTTGAGGCGGAACCCAGGTCGGAACGCCCTTCCAGTATGCCATCGAGCAGCTTGCGGTAGTGCCCGGTGATGTTCTTCACGTAGGGCGCGTCCTTGTAGCGCCCCTCGATCTTGAAGCTGCGCACCCCGGCGGCGATCAGCGCGCGCAGGTTCGCGCTCTGGTTGTTGTCCTTCACCGAGAGCAGGTGTTTTTCGAACGCCACCACGCGCCCCTCGCCATCCTCCAGCGTGTAGGGTAGGCGGCAGGCCTGCGAGCAATCGCCGCGGTTGGCGCTGCGCCCGGTGTGGGCATGGCTAATGTAGCACTGGCCGGAATAGGCCACGCACAGTGCCCCGTGGATGAAATGCTCGATCACCGTGTCGTTGGGCACGGCAGCGCGCACTTTGGCGATCTCGTCCAGGGTCAGCTCGCGCGCCAGCACCAGTTGGGAAAATCCCACGTCGGCGAGGAACCTGGCCTTCTCCGGGGTGCGGATGTCGCACTG
>DATDDB010000087.1:0-41424 GCA_036524005.1 Gallionellaceae bacterium
TTGATTACCCTTTTTGACCTCCTTCAACAGAAAAAGATCAAGCCGCTAATAGCGCAACGTTTTCCTCTTGCCCAGGCAAGACAGGCGCATGAGTTGCTTGGGAAAGGAAGCGTGACAGGCAAGATCGTGCTCATGCCAAACTGATCATCTGAATTAATAACTGCGTAACAACGGCATGCGGCAGACGGAACTTTGCGCCGCCACTAATGCCGAATGTCGGGCTATTCGAATAGCCGCTACTCCTGCGGTGCGCCTTTGAAATCAGTCATTGCAGCCTGCATCTTCGCAACATTTACTGTTTTTTCCATTCTCTTCGAGATTGCATTGGCCGCTGGTATGCCGTGGGGTGAATTTGCATGGGGAGGAAGTTATCCTGGCGCACTGCCTGCCGATATGCGAGTTGCATCCCTGGCTCAAGCATTCCTACTTCTAGCGTTCGTATTGGTCGTCTTAATACGAGCTGAACTTGTTTTTCCTGCTTGGCAGGCAATTTCCAGAAAACTCGCGTGGGCTGTGGTCGCATACTGTGCTCTCGGCGTTATCGCCAACGCGATAACACCGAGCTTTTGGGAAAGGATCGTCTGGCTACCTGTGCTGACAATTTGTTTTGCGAGTAGCCTTGTTGTGGCCAAAGGTCGTTAACGCATCTTCCTAGAATACGCCCCGGCTCAACGTTGATGTCTGCCTTGGTCGGCTAAGCTGCCAGTTCCCACTGCATGATGAGTTGGCCGCTATGGCCGAGAGGCCGTCAATCCCGAACCGGCAGAGAATCGGCCAATGCGGAAGTCCGGGGCAAACTGTCGAGATGTCTGCTCCGCGCAGGTAAGCTGACTGATGACGTTACGGGCGCCGCCTGATATGTGATAGATACCGGGGGACGTGGTTCCAGCCTGGCAAACTATACACGTTTGGAATGTTGTCGCTTGTTCCGGCGCCGCATCCATGCCTTTTCCATTTCTACTGCGGCGAACGTCGCAACTCCAAACAGAGAAATTCGCCACCACGCCGCCACATCAATCTCGGAAGTGCCAAACATTTTCTGCATTAGCGGGACGTAAGTGAACAGGGCTTGCAGCGCCGCGACTGAGAATATCGAAACAAGCACCGGGCGAGAATGCGTAAACTCGCGCAGTCCAGAGGGTTCGAGCAAGAAACGGCAATTTATCAGGTAGAAGATTTCGCCCATCACCAGCGCGTTCACCGCCACGGTGCGCGCGGCCTCTATGCTGGCGCCGCGCGCTTGTTCCCACAGGAAGAAGCCGACTCCGCCTACCACCATCAGGAAGGAAACCAGGACGATGCGCCATAGCAGGAAATTATTCAGCAGGGGTTCCGCCGGGTTGCGCGGCGGCCGGCCCATCACATCCGCTTCGGGCGGCTCGAAGGCCAGCGCCAACGAGAGCGTGATGGCGGTGACCATGTTCACCCACAGTATCTGCACCGGCGTGATCGGCAATGTCAGCCCCAAAAAAATCGCCGCGACGATGACCGCCGCTTCGCCGCCGTTGGTGGGCAGGACGAATACGATGGATTTTTTCAGGTTGTCATAGACGGCGCGCCCCTCTTCCACCGCTGCGGCTATCGAGGCGAAGTTGTCGTCGGCCAGCACCATCTCGGCGGCTTCCTTGGCGGCTTCGGTGCCTTTGTGCCCCATCGCCACGCCGACATCGGCGCGTTTCAGCGCGGGCGCATCGTTCACGCCATCTCCGGTCATCGCCACCACTTCGCCGTTGGCCTGCAAGGCATGCACCAGCGCAAGTTTATGCTCCGGGCTGGCGCGGGCAAAGATGTCGGCGCCCACCACAGCCGCGCGCAAAGCCGCCGCATCCATCTGACCAAGCTCCTCGCCAGAAAGCGCCCCCTCCTCAGACAGCCCGAAACGGGCGCCGATGGCGCACGCGGTATCCAGATGGTCGCCGGTAATCATCTTCACCCGGATACCTGCCGCACGGCAGCGCTGGACAGCGAGGATGGCGTCTTCGCGCGGCGGGTCGCCGATGGCGAAAACGCCCAGCAGCGCGAAACCGCCCTGCACGTCAGCGAAGTTCAGGCCGCGCTGTGCGCTGGCTACGGGGCGCATCGCCACGGCCAGCAGGCGGAAGCCCTGCCGGGCGGCATCCCGCATTGCCTGCTGCCAATGGCCCGGATGCAGCGGCTGGCCCTCGCCGCGTGCGCGTTCAAATTGGCACATATCCAGCACGCGTTCCGGCGCGCCCTTGAGGAAAATAAAGCCGTGCCCATCCATATCATGATGCAGCGTCGCCATGAAACGGTGCTGCGATTCGAAAGGGATCAGGTCGATGCGCGGCAACGCCTCGTGTTCGAAATGCGAATCCAGCCCGACTTTGGCGGCCAGCGTGAGCAGCGCGCCCTCGGTGGGATCGCCTTCCACTTTCCACTCGCCGCTGTCCTTAAGCAAGATTGCGTCGTTGCACAACAATGCAGCGCGCCCGAGTTCGCTTAACTCGGGATAGTCATCCACCGACACTTCGCGTCCGGCGATGGCAAATCCGCCATGCGGCGCGTAGCCGCCGCCGCTGACTTCGAACACCTGTCCAGCGGTGATGATGCGCTGCACGGTCATTTCGTTTTTGGTGAGCGTGCCGGTTTTGTCGGAGCAGATCACCGTCACCGAGCCTAGCGTCTCCACCGCCGGGAGCCGCCGGATGATGGCGTTGCGCCGCGCCATGCGCTGCACGCCGATGGCAAGCGTGATGGTCATGATGGCGGGCAGCCCTTCCGGTATCGCCGCCACCGCCAGGCCAACGGCGGCAAAGAACATATCCGCCCAGCCGTAGTCGCGCACCCACACGCCGAAGGAAAAAGTCAGCGCGGCCAGCAGCAGGATGGCGATGGTCAGCTGCCTGCCGAAGCGCTCCATCTGGCGCAGCAGCGGCGTTTCCAGCACAGCCACGGAAGAAATCATGCTGCTGATTCGGCCTATCTCTGTCACAGCGCCGGTGGCGACCACCACGCCGCGCGCCTGGCCATACACCACCAGCGTGCCGGAATAAGCCATGCAGGTGCGGTCGGCGATCACGGCATGCGCATCCACCGCCGCGATGCTTTTTTCCACTGGCTCGGATTCGCCTGTCAGCGCGGCTTCGTCCACGCGCAACTGGCGCACTTCGATCAGGCGCAGGTCGGCGGGCACCTTGTCGCCCGAAGCAAGCACCACCACGTCGCCCGCCACCAATTGTTCCGCCGGAATCTCGCGCCGCTGCCCGGCACGCAACACCGTGGCATTCAGCGACAGCATGTTGCGGATGGCGTCCAGCGCGCGCTCCGCCTTGCCTTCCTGGATCACACCGATGATGGCGTTAATCAGTACCACGCCGACGATCACGCCGCAATCTACCCAGTGAGCCAGCAGCGCGGTCACCAGCGCCGAGGCCAGCAGCACGTAGATCAGCACGTTGTGGAACTGCCGCGCAAAGCGCACCGTCAGACTATCGCGCGGGGCAGCGGGCAACAGGTTGGGGCCGTTTTGCCGCAAACGCTGCGCAGCTTCTTCTGGCGCCAGCCCGGCATGATCCGTCGCTAGCGTATTTAGTACTTCCTGTACCGACAGGCTATGCCAATCACAGGACCGTTTGATGGGCGCCGTAATATCAGTGGACACTTTCATGTCAGCTGTACCGATTGAATATTGCCAGTCCGCAATACACCGCTGCACCCCCAGGTCTTACCTGAGAAAGATTATACATGTCGACCTCCCGTCCTTAACCACACAAACAACGACGGTTACGCTCAAATATTACGTTTTCCGCCGTAGAACCATTTGAGCATGAATGGAGGGCACACCGTGGTGAGCGCAATGACGAGGAGCAGTGCGGCGTACAGTTCACCATTCAGGATTCCTTGGCTGAAACCCAACTGAGCAAAGATCAGCCCCACCTCCCCGCGCGGTACCATCGACAAGCCGATGGCTATCTGACTGCGGCGCGGCTCGCGTATGAAAAAACTGGATGCGAATTTGCCGAAAAAGGCGACGAGCAGTAGCAATGCGGCCAGCTCCCAGATGAAGGCAGACCCCCAGTTGACAGCCTTGAGATTGAGCGACACCCCCACCATCACGAAAAACATCGGTGAGAAGGTGTGAATAAGAGGGCGCACTTGCTCCTCAAGACGGTGTGCCAGTTTCGGGCTGGGGTTGAATTCGAGAGCCGGATGTCTTCCCATCCAGAGCCTGAAGCCGAAGTGTTGGCTGAATGCCAGACCTGCGGCAAAGCCTCCCATGATCTCTGGTGCGCCCACCGCATGCGCCAGCCATGAGAACAGCAGGATCAGCGACAACGCCATAGTGAGTAGCAAACCGGGCGTGGCAGCATGCTGGTCGAAATGGTCTATCACCGTCGAGGCCAGCTTGGCGACCAGCGGAGCGAGTAGCATGAACAACAGGATGTAAAGTCCAACTTCGCCCAGCGCCTGGAATGACACTTGCTGTTCCACTGCGAACTGGTACAGGAACGCGAGCGCCAGCACACCGAGAATGTCGTCCAGCACCGCCGCGCCGATCACGATCTGCGCCTCGTCTGACTGGCGTTTACCCAAATCCTCCAGCACTCGCACGGTGATGCCGATGCTGGTGGCCGTAAGCGTACCGCCAATGAATAGCGCGGTCAGCCCGGTCAGGCCGAACACCCAGGAACTGACGCCGTAACCTAGCGCGAACGGAAAGCAAAAGCCGATTACTGCCACGACGGCAGGCTTGCTGCCGGAGCGCGCCAACCGGCTCAGGTCGGTGTCCATGCCGACCTCGAACAATAACAGGATGATGCCGATCTCGGCCAATAATTTCATCGTGGTATCGGGCGATACCCAGCCTAGTAGCGACGGGCCGATCAGCAGGCCGGCTATCAACTCGCCGATAACGGAAGGCACGCCGAAGCGCGCCACCGTCTCGGAGAGCAGCCGCGCCGCGATCAGGATGATGGCGAGGAAAAGGAAGAATTGATGCAGTTCCATAACGTCAATTCCCACATGGTAGCGTTGTCAGGCTTACACCCGTATTCAAACTTTTCGCACAATTAGTGATCGGAATTGCTTGACCTAATCTCGGTCAATAATGATACCCTTAACACTTAGCTGGAAGAATGAAATCAAGGTACGTGCGAGACGTTCAGCAAGAACAATGTAGCAAGTTTACGCCTTCTGACCAATACTGGTTTTGTGTTATCCCAATCAGTGAACGGACCTCGCTACCGTGACATACAACACACCTATAGCCTGAACGCACGATTGCCCGCCAATTTCACCATTAAAGATGCCGGAAATACTGCCTCTATACCCTGACCTCGCATGGCCTTTTGCCCTCGCTCTCGCATGGATGGCCGGCGAGTTTGCCCATCGTTTGATCCATATCCCCCGCATCAGCAGCTACGGCGTCGTAGGTTTCCTGCTTGCGCACGTTCAATCTGGATTTCTGCCCTCTTCAGACGGTGGGTCCATCATGCTGCTGGCAAACATCGCATTCGGTTTAATCCTGTTTGAACTGGGTTATCGTATCAATCTACGCTGGCTACGCGCCAACCGATGGCTTGGCGTGACGAGCCTGACAGAGACGCTCGCGACCTTTGCGTCCGTATTTCTTGTCGCTAAAGCATTCGGTTTGCCGCTCATCACGTCCCTGTTGCTAGCCTCGCTAGCCATGGCAACCTCACCGGCCGCAGTGATGCGCGTCGTGAACGAGCAGCACAGCTCGGGGCAAGTCACCGAACGGGTGTTACATCTATCCGCCTTTAATTGCGTATTGGCGGTGTTTACCTTCAAAGTAGTCGTGGGTTTCTGGGTGTTCCAGAACACTGGGGATATTCTGCATGCGCTATGGAGCAGTTTGGTATTTTTGTTGGTTTCTGCCGCCTTGGGTGGCCTGTTCGGCATGGCCGTTCCCGGCTTGCTCGCCAGAATCTACAACACAGAGCGAGACGCGACCGTTGCATTCGCAATTGCGGTAATTATCCTGGTTTCGCTGACCCACGCACTCAAGTTCTCACCCATACTGGCAACATTGGCGTTTGGGCTGATCGCGCGCCACAGGCGCATCGCCTTGAGCCAGACAGAAAAGAATTTTGGCGCGCTGGGAAACCTGATGACCGTATTGTTGTTCGTATTCATGGCGTCCACGCTGGAATGGCCCAAGGTTGTGGCCGGAGCCGGTCTCGCAATCGTGCTGGTTGTCATCCGCTTCATTGTGAAAATCTCGGGCGTTGCCATTTTTTCCCGCGTCAGCGGCATCACTTGGAGAAAAGGGCTGCTGACCGGAATGGCGCTGACACCCTTATCCGCTTTCGTCATACTGCTATTGGAACAGACCCGCCATCTTGGCATTGGTCTGATCGATGAATTGACCGCACTGGCGGCCATGACGCTGGTATTGGAGATTGTCGGCCCAATCATCACACAATGGGCGTTGCAGTTGGCCAAAGAAGTTCCTGACTCGAAATAATGAACTGACCATGCCGCTAGAGCCATTCAAAACGTCGGCAGCGCTCACGATGGGTGTTGAACTGGAGTTGCAGCTCATCAACCTCAGCGACCTCGATCTCACCGCTGCCAGTCCGGATATGCTGCATCTGCTGAAGCGCGCGAAGTTTCCCGGCAATGTCACGCCAGAAGTGACAGAGAGCATGATTGAGATCAACACTGACATACATACCAATCACGCAGAGCTGCTGACACAATTGCAGCATATCCGCGACACCCTGGTTCGCGCTGGCGACACTCTGAATGTCGGCGTCTGTGGCGGAGGTACGCATCCATTCCAACATTGGTCCGAACGCACAATATTTGCCAAGCCGCGTTTCAAGGAGGTATCCGCCATTTACGGTTATCTCATCAAGCAATTCACAGTGTTTGGCCAGCATGTGCACATCGGATGCACCTCCGGCGATGAAGCGCTCTTCCTGCTGCACTCGCTAAACCGCTACATTCCCCACTTCATTGCCCTATCCGCCTCATCCCCCTATTTTCAGGGAGTCGACACCCAGTTCAATTCGGCGCGTTTGAACTCCGTGTTCGCCTTTCCGCTCAGCGGAAGAGCGCCATTCATGTTGAACTGGGCAGAATTCGAGCGCGACTATTTTGCCAAGATGAGCCACACGGGCATAGTCAGAAGCATGAAGGATTTCTACTGGGACATTCGCCCCAAGCCCGAATACGGCACGATAGAACTTCGCGTTTGCGACACGCCGCTGACCGTGGAAAGGGCGGCGGCTTTGGCCTGCTATCTGCAAGCGCTCTGCACATATCTATTGACCCGCGCGGAACCGCTTCCCTCCGAGGATGATTACCTTGTTTACAACTACAACCGCTTCCAGGCATGCCGGTTTGGGCTGGACGGCACCTTGGTGCATCCTAAATCCCATGACACCCTGTCCTTGCGTGAGGACATTCTGACCACGTTGCGCCGCATCGAGCCGCATGCGCAAGCGCTTGGCAGTCAGCCCGCGCTGGAATATCTCTACGCGGTCATTCGCGAAGGCAACGATGCCAGTTACCTGCGCAAACAATATGCCGATAGCGGCAGTCTGGAAGGGGTGGTTGATGCCGCATTGAATCGCTTCCGTGAGTCTTCTCAGTAACTGATGGGGGGCGCCGCCGACGCATAAACCTCGTTCTAGGCGTGTGCTAAAATGGCGCCCGACAATTTTCATCTGCGTTCACCACCATGACCATCGAACCAACCTCATGGGTGGGCATCTCCGTATTGTTGATATTCAGCATCGGCATGCTGCTCATTGTCTTCGAAGCACTGCTGCACATGGATAAGTTCAAGCCAGCATTGTTCATGCTGACGGCTTTTCTGGTGATAGGGGTGTATTACTATTTTTCCGGCGACGCCCCGAATCGTTTTGAGCATTTCATAGAGATTCAGAAGGAGAACGAGAGCGAGCTATTTTCGTTGATCGCCTTTATGGCATTCATGTGGATGATCGTGGAAATCCTAGGCGAACGGGGCGTATTCAGTGCGCTCAACAGCGCCCTTATCAGCCGAGGGCTTAGCGCCACGGCGATGTTCTGGGCCACCGGCGTGCTGGCCGCACTGCTTTCCCCGTTCATCAACAACATCACTACCGCAATGATTTTCGGCAAGTCCATAAAGGATATTTCGCGCAACCAGGACTACCGCCACATCGCACTGTGCAACCTGATTATCGCCTCCAATTCCGGGGTGTGGTTTCTCGGCACGGCCACCAGCTTGATGGTGGTATTGGCGGGAAAAATCAGCATTGTGGGGTTGCTTGCACTGCTGCCCGCCGGACTCATTGGATGGGCGGCAAGCGCCGCCGTACTGCAAATATTTTATATGAACCGGCTGCAAGGCGATTTGATTGATACAACGCCGAGTAATGCACAGATCAAACCAGGTGGGGTCGGCATGATTTTCTTCAGCATTGCCGCAATCGCAGCTGCTGTCGTCATGAATATCGCGCTTCACATAGACATCGAATATGCCATTGGCGCGGGGCTGTCCATAGTCGGCCTGTATGCGTGGCGCCTAAAGCATCGCGGACACAGCGTAGCTCTGTTGGCGCAACTGCAAAAGGTGGAATGGAACACGCTGCTTTTTTTCATCGGCATCATCAGCGGCGTCGCTGCGCTCAACCATGTCGGTTGGCTGACTTACATCTCGCAATTGTTCGAGAAGCTCTCGCCCACTGCGGTTAACGTGATACTCGGCATGATTTCCGGTGTGCTGGACAATGTGCCGGTGGAGGCAGCCGCGCTGATGTCCAACCCGCAACTGGATAATTCGCAATGGGCACTCAATGCGTTGATGGTGGGCATAGGCGGCAGTTTCACGGTGATCGGCTCAGCTGCCGGGGTGATGGTAATGTCTCTAGACAAGAGCTATAGCTTCGGCAAGCATTTGAAATTTCTGCCTGCGATACTAACCAATTTTTTCGTGTCGCTTGGGGTCTGGTATGTGCAGTTTATAGTGCTTGGACATAATCATGTCTGAAACATTATGCACTTCGCTAGCCCCCTGTCATAAATCCGATAACGGTCTATCTGCAAGTCTGTCGTCTCGAAGGCGTAATTGACCAATAACCTCTACCAAGGCTTTATCCAAAGTAAGCAACGCGGATTCATCCAACGCTTGTAATGCCTCTGGCAGGATGCCTTCAGCAGGGCCGGGGGCATTTTTGAGAATGTCTATAGCCGTCGCAGTCAAACATAACCCGACGCGTCGCCGGTCTTCGTGGCTTCGTTCCTTCTTTATCAGGCTGCGCCCAACTAATTTCTCGACGAGCTGACTGCATGTAGATTGGTGTATGGATAGCCGTTCCGCCAGGTCGGAAATCCCTATGTTTGGGTTGTTGCGTATCTCCTGAAGAATCCACAGTTGGGAACCTGTGATACCACAGGTCTTTTCTATTTCACGGAAATGCTGGCGAACAGAGCCGTAAATAATGCGGAATTTCTTCAACGCATGTAGGGAAAGCTGGCTATTTCTGCGGCTGCTCAAGGTTTATCCATTCCGATCAGGTTGATATACGGGAATATTACTATTGCATTGTATATTCATATACAGATTGTCTCAGGCATATCTGGATAGCAGCTTGTATGGTTAGGCAACGGAAGTGAGGCCCCATAGCTGCAACGTCCGCTAACCGGCACATAGCAGCCACTCTGTCACCTCACCTATAAGGTCCGCAATGGCCGATTAGCCGACTCTCCCACCTATTCGGTGCTGGCGGGTATAAGACAATAAATTAGATATTTTCAAAATTACAGTGCGATAGATGCTATATTCGACTGAACCTCTCCCAAATTAAGAAGCCGCCCATCCAGTTCACCGCTTTAGAGGCACGCAGAGATCGAAGGGCGGCACGGGATTGTTCGCTGGTCGCGTTGCCTTCGCGACCTCCTCATCCCTCGCTGCCGCCGCTCGGGACCGCCTGCGGCGTCCTGCGCGGGCTGTGCCCGCTGGTCGAAACCGAAAGGGTTCGTCCACACTCCCTTCGTCAAAATTAAAAAGGCACCCCGCCGCACCTCTCCAGTGCGGTGGTTAGCATAGCTTGGGGTCGGGATTGTTCGGGTTTCGCGTTGCCTCCGCGAAACCCTCATCCCTCGCTGCGCTCGGGACCGCCTGCGGCGTCCTGCGCGAGCAGTGCTCGCTGGTCGAACCCGGGAGGGTTCGTCCACACTCCCTTCGTCAAAATTAAAAAGGCACCCCTTGCGAGGTGCCTTTTTAATTTTGGCGGAGAGGGAGGGATTCGAACCCTCGGTACGGGGTTACCGTACGCCTGATTTCGAGTCAGGTACATTCAACCACTCTGCCACCTCTCCGGAAAGGCGCGCATTCTACCAGTTTCGGGCGCATCTGGATACCGTGCGCCGTCCGCGACAAACAGCTCAGATCGCGTGTATGGCTTCCTTGCCGCCCATATAGGGGCGCAGCACGGCGGGAATCTTGACGCTGCCGTCGGCCTGCTGGTAGTTCTCCAATATGGCAACCAGGGTGCGGCCCACCGCCAGGCCGGAGCCGTTCAGGGTGTGCACCAGTTCCGGCTTGCCTGCGGCATTGCGGAAGCGCGCCTGCATGCGCCGCGCCTGGAACGACTCAAAGTTGGAGCAGGACGAGATTTCGCGGTAGGTGTTCTGTGCGGGCAGCCAGACCTCGATGTCATAGGTCTTGGCTGCGGAAAATCCCATGTCGCCACTGCACAGCGCCATCACGCGGTACGGCAGTTCCAGTTTTTGCAGTATGGTCTCGGCGTGCCCCAGCAGCTGCTCCAGCAGCTCGTAGGATTGCTCAGGATGCGCGATCTGCACCAGCTCAACCTTGTCAAATTGGTGCTGGCGTATCATGCCGCGCGTATCGCGCCCGTAGGAGCCCGCCTCGCTGCGGAAGCAGGGCGTGTGTGCTACGAACTTCATCGGCAGCTTTTCCAGTGGCACGATCTCGTCGCGCACCATGTTGGTGACCGGGACTTCGGCGGTGGGAATCAGGTAGAAATTCTCTTCCCCCTCGCCCATCTGGCGCGGGATACGAAACAGGTCCTCCTCGAACTTTGGCAACTGGCCGGTGCCGCGCATCGAAGCTGCGTTCACCAGGTAAGGCACGTAGGTCTCGGTGTAGCCGTGCTGCTCGGTGTGCGTGTCCAGCATGAACTGCGCCAGCGCGCGGTGCAGCCGGGCGAGCGGGCCTTTCAGCAGCGAGAAGCGCGCGCCGGCAATCTTGGAAGCCGTTTCGAAATCCAGCCCGCCCAGCCCTTCGCCGATGCTGACATGATCCTTCACCTCGAAGGCGAATTGTGGGGGGGCACCGACTGTGCGCACCTTGACGTTGTCCGCCTCCGATTTGCCTACCGGCACGCTCTCGTGCGGCAGGTTGGGGATGACGGCAAGAAACGCGTCCATCTCCGCCAGCACCTTGGGCAAGGCTTCCGATTCCAGCTGCTTCAGCTCCTCACCCAGCGCGCCCACCTCGGCCATGATGGCCGACACGTCCTCGCCCTTGGCCTTGGCCTGGCCGATCTGCTTGGAAGTTGCGTTGCGCTTGGCCTGCAATTCCTGGGTGCGCGTCTGGATGGTCTTGCGCTCGGCCTCCAATTTCTCGAAGCGCGCTGTATCCAGAACAAACCCGCGCGTCGCCAGACGCGCCGCGACACCCGCCAAATCGTTACGCAATAGTTGTATATCTAACATGAAAACCTCAAATCAAAATCATTTGCCACAGAGAACACAGAGGTCACAGAGAAATTCTCTTGATACCACTGACTAGCTGTTTTTCCCCAAAATTGAGCAACAACCCTCGCCTAAGTCCTGTTGCTTTCAAATACGACAGCAATTGCGCCGTCGCCGCCTCGGGGACCGCGCGCAGCGACTTTATTTCAACCACAACTTTGCGCTCAACCAACAAATCCAGTCGCTGGCCCATGTATAACATGGCCTTTATATATCACATCAACAGCCACTTGCCTTTGATAACCAACTGCCATCAATCCTAGTTCAACGCACAAGGCTTCTTCGTAAATTGATTCCAGCAGTCCCGGCCCCAAGGTTTTATGGACCTCGATTGCTGCCGCAATAATGTTCTCTGTCAGGTGGTCTGCCACAGCGTTCTCTGTGATCTCTGTGTACTCTGTGGCTAGCTTTTCCTGTGCTTTTCATCCAGCGCGCGCAAGTGCGCCAGCTTTTCGCCTATCTTCGCCTCCAGCCCGCGGTCGGTAGGCTCGTAGAAACTCACTTCCGGCATGCCCTCCGGGAAGTAAGTCTCGCCCGCCGCATAGGCTCCTGCTTCCTCGTGCGCGTAGCGGTAGCCCTTGCCGTAATCGAGCTGTTTCATCAATTTGGTCGGCGCATTGCGCAAGTGCAGCGGCACTTCGCGCGAGCCGTCCTGCGAAATGAAGGCGCGGACGGCATTATACGCGACATAGCCCGCGTTCGACTTGGCGGAGACAGCCAGATAGATCACCGCCTGTCCCAGCGCCAGCTCGCCCTCGGGCGAACCCAGGCGCTCGTAGGTTTCGGCGGCATTCAGTGCGATCTCAATGCCGCGCGGATCGGCCAGTCCGATGTCCTCCCAGGCCATGCGCACGATGCGCCGCGCGAGATACCTGGGGTCGGCGCCGCCATCCAGCATGCGCGCAAACCAGTACAAGGCGGCATCCGGGTTGGAACCGCGCACCGATTTGTGCAGCGCGGAAATCTGGTCGTAAAACGCCTCACCGCCCTTATCGAAGCGGCGCAGGTTCTGCGCCAGTGTACGGTCGAGGAAGGCGCCGTCAATCTTGCCCACCCCCTCGGTGCGGGCAGCGGTCTGCACCTGCTCCAGCACGTTGAGCAGGCGGCGCGCATCGCCATCAGCATAGCCAATCAGGCGCTCGCGCGCGGCAGCGTCGAATTCCAGCCCCTGCAGGGCGGCTTTCAGCGCTTGGTCAAACAGCTGGCCCAACTCTTCCGCCGACAGCGCATGCAGCACATAAACCTGGGCGCGCGACAGCAGCGCACTGTTCACCTCGAACGAAGGGTTCTCGGTCGTCGCGCCGATGAAGGTGACCAGGCCTTGTTCGACGAAGGGCAGGAAGGCGTCCTGCTGGGACTTGTTAAAACGGTGCACTTCGTCCACGAACAGGATGGTATGGCGCCCGCTCTGCTGCAGCACTTCCTGAGCACGGGCGACCGCTTCGCGGATGTCCTTCACTCCCGAGAGCACCGCCGACAGCGGAATGAATTCGGCATCGAAAGCCGAGGCCATCAGGCGCGCCAGTGTGGTCTTGCCCACGCCGGGCGGACCCCACAAGATCATGGAATGCAGCTTGCCGGACTCGAACGCGAGCCGCAATGGCCTGCCGGGACCCAACAAATGGGATTGTCCGATGACCTCGTCGATGTGTTTGGGACGCAGGCGTTCGGCCAGGGGCGCGGCGGGCGCGGGCGGTTCGAACAGGCTATCCTGAGCGGGACTCATCAAGCATCCAGGACTTATTCGTCCCCTACCACGTCCGCACCCTTGGGGGGCTCAAACTTGAACAGCACCGCGGGCAAGCGCGGATTGTGCTGCATGTTGGAAAAACGCAGCACGGTGACATGCCCGAACGAATCGCGCAGGTCCATGACCACCAGGTCCGATTTGGCGTTGAACGCCATGCGTATTCTCTCGAAACTGCTTTCAGGCCCTTTGGGTCTGGCTTCCAGCCATTCCAAAGCGTCCTCGCAGGCTGGCGCGCGTTCGCCCGCCACCCCTGACGCCGGCTGGCCTGCCGGGGCGCGTGGCGCGCATTCGATGTCTTTCAGGTCGAAATCCCGCTCCATCTCGTAGCTGCCCGCCAGCAGTGCCGCCGGACTGCTGCCCAGCGCAGCATCGAGTTTCTTCACGGTCACCTGATTCAGGTCCACGTCATAGAGCCAGAATTTCTCGCCATCGCCGACGATGATTTGCTCATACGGCGTCAGGTAACTCCAGCGGAACTTTCCGGGGCGTGAAAAGTGCATGACACCGGAAGTTCTCTGAGTGCGCTTGCCGTTTTTATCCAGCACCTCCTGGGTGAAATCCGCCTGCGCAGTGTGGGTGTTGACCAGGAAATCCCTCAGCCTGGCCACTGCCTTGCCATGCGCGGCATCGGCACGGGGTGCTTCGCTGCGAGATACCTTGCCGCGGGGCGCCGGTCGCGGGGAAACGGCACGCGGCTTTTCGCCTTGCGGGGCAGCGGCTGGAGCGGATTCGCCAGGTGCGGACTCGACCGGGGCGGCGGTTTCGACGGGTGCGGACTCGGCAGGCGCAGCAGTTGCCGGCATATCAGGCGCGGTGTCGCCATAAGCAGCGAGTGGCACGGCAATCGCCAGCAGAATCACGTATGAAAATTTCAGCATTCGGTATCCAATCAAAATAGACGGGGGATTTCCCGCCAGCGGGGAGTGGAGCGAACTTCACTCCGCCCTGGCGGGTGCAATTACTTCGCGATTGCCATTGCTCTGCATGGGCGACACCAGGCCGGCACGCTCCATATCCTCGACCAGCCGGGCTGCGCGGTTGTAACCGATGCGCAGATGGCGCTGTACCAGCGAAATGGAGGCGCGGCGCGATTTCAGCACGATGTCCACGGCCTGGTCGTACAGCGGGTCGGCTTCGCCGCCCGGACCGTCGGCGGCTTCGCCGCCCTCTTCCGCTTCTTCGGCAGATGTCAGCACGCCCTCGATATAATTCGGCGCACCTTGCGCCTTGAGGTGTTCCGCCACGCGATGCACTTCCTGGTCGGATACGAATGCGCCGTGCACGCGCTGCGGAAAGCCTGTGCCCGGCGGCAAATATAGCATGTCGCCCTGGCCCAGCAAGGCCTCGGCACCCATCTGGTCGAGGATGGTGCGCGAGTCTATCTTGCTCGAAACCTGGAACGCCACGCGCGTGGGAACGTTGGCCTTGATCAGGCCGGTGATCACGTCCACCGACGGGCGCTGCGTCGCCAGCACCAGGTGGATGCCCGCAGCGCGCGCTTTTTGCGCCAGGCGCGCAATCAATTCCTCGATTTTCTTGCCCACCACCATCATCAGGTCCGCCAGTTCGTCGATGAACACCACGATATAGGGCAGTTCTTCCAGGGCTTCCGGATGTTCCGGCGTCAGGGTGAAGGGGTTGGTCAGCGGCTGCCCAGCCTTGATGGCATCGCGCACTTTCTGGTTGTACCCGGAAATGTTGCGCACGCCCAGGGCCGACATCAGCCGGTAACGCCGGTCCATTTCCTGCACGCACCAGTTCAGCGCGGAGCCGGCCTGGCGCATGTCGGTGACCACCGGCGCCAGCAAATGCGGAATCCCTTCATATACCGAGAGCTCCAGCATTTTGGGATCCACCAGCAGCACGCGCACTTCCTGCGGCGTCGCCTTGTACAGCAGGCTCAGGATCATGGCGTTGATCGCCACCGACTTGCCGGAACCGGTGGTGCCCGCCACCAGCACATGCGGCATCCGGGCGAGGTCCGCCACCACGGGTTTGCCGGAAATATCCTTGCCCATGGCGATGGTCAGCGGCGCATGCATGTCGGCATAGGCCTGCGAACTGAGAATTTCGGAAAGCTTGACCACCTGGCGCTTCGGATTGGGCAGCTCCAGCGCCATGTAGGCCTTGCCGGGGATGGTTTCCACCACGCGTATGCTCACCACGGAAAGGGCGCGCGCCAGGTCTTTCACCAGGTTGGTGATCTGGCTGCCCTTCACCCCGACTGCGGGATCGATCTCATAGCGCGTGATCACCGGTCCCGGGTAGGCCGCCACCACCTTCACTTCCACGCCGAATTCCTTGAGCTTGCGCTCGATCAGGCGCGAGGTGAATTCCAGCGTGTCGGCGGAAATGGTGTCGATTTCGCGTTCCGGCTGGTCAAGCAGGCGCAGGGGAGGCAAGGGTGAATCGGGGATGTCGGTGAACAGGGGAGCCTGCTTTTCCTCCTTGGCGCGCACCGATTGCCTGACTTCCAGAACCGGCATTTCGATATGAATGGGCTGGTGATCCTCCACGCGCTTCTTTTTTTCTTCCTCCACCACCGCCATGCGCTTGCTCGAGGCCTGCGCGCCGATGCGCCGGTCGCGCATGGTCTGCACGGCATTGACAGCGCGCATATAGCCGGTTTCCAGAGCATATCCCAGCCAGTCGATGAAACGCAGCCAGGACAGGCCGCTGAACAGGCTGAAACCGGCGGCAATCAGCGCCAGCAGAAACAGGGTGGAGCCGGTGAAGCCCAGCAGGTGCGACAGCGCATGGCCGAGAGACGCGCCCAGCATGCCGCCGGGCGCCTGCGGCAGGGCAACTTTCAGGTTATACAAGCGCAGGGCCTCGAGCGCGCTCGAGGAGAGCAGCAGCAAGGCAAAACCGCTCAATGTCACCCATAGCGCGCGACGGTCGAACAGGCCCGGTGCATGCTCCTCGGCGGCTATGCCGCGATAGCCCAGCCAGACCCGCTGCAGCAGCAGCGCCACCCACCACCAGGCAGAAAAGCCGAATATATACAGTAGCATATCCGCCAGCCACGCGCCGAACACTCCGCCGGGGTTATGTGCCACTGCGCCGCTGGCGCTGTGCGACCAGGCGGGATCGTTGCGGTCAAAGCCGTACAGGACGAGCACGACGTACAATGCCGCCGCGAGAAACAGCAGCCAGCGCGATTCACGCACCAGCGCTGCAAGTCTCGCAGGAAGCGGGGATGATTTGTTTGCCGAACTGGTCAGTGCCACGGAAATTCCGGCAGGAAGCAGGTCATGCCGTCTCCGTATTGGGCAACACGCCAAGCCGCTGTGCGGCGCGCACGGCATCCATGCGGTTGCTGACGTGCAACACCTGGAAGATGGCGGCGACATGGATTTTCACCGTGCCTTCCGCCAGGCCCATTTTCAGTGCGGTTTCCTTGTTCGACAGGCCCTGGGAAAGGTATTGCAGCACGTCGATCTGGCGCGCGGTGAGGCCATATTCATTGGAACGGCGGCTGCGCTTGTCGGTGGAGCCCTGCTCCATGTTTTCGACCGACTGCTGCAGCAGTTGCGGCGGCAGGTAGATGCCGCCATCCAACACCATGCGCAAGGCGGCCACCATGATCTTGCTTGAGGTCATTTTGGAAATGAAACCCATCGCGCCGTAATCCATCACGCGCTCCATGTCTTCACGCTGCTCCGAGCCGGACACCACCACAAGCGGCATTTCCGGGTGCTTGAGGTTAAAATCGCGCACCGACAGGGCACCGCTGCTGCCGGGCATGTGCAAATCCATCAGCACCAGACTGATCGGGGCGCCAGTATCCGCCAGCTTGAGCATTTCGGAATAATTGGAGGCGTCCAGTATCTCCACCTCTTCGGCCAGCTGCCGCAATACGAAATGCATGCCATCGCGGAACAGGGCGTGGTCATCCGCCAGCAAAATGGTCATTTTCATTTTATTTTATACTTTCCCTCATTCTCCTATATACAATAATATACCATTTGGCCCCGCATATACCACCGTTGGCTACCCCCCATGCAGCGCCAAGTGCATGAGTGAGCGCAGGCGCGCAGGCGTGACCGGCTTGTGCAGCAACATCGCATCACACTCCCGAATTTCATGCAGCACTTCCGGTGCGGTATCCCCGGTCAGCACCATGGCGGGGAGGCCGCCCCCCCACTGCTGGCGCATCTCGCGTATGGCATGCACCGCGGTCATGCCCCGCGGCAAGCGGTAGTCGCATACCAGCAATGCCGGGCGCAGGCCGAGCAGATCCATTTCCCGCATCGCATCGCCGGGCAATTCACCCGCCACGACGCGACAACCCCACTGCGTCATCAACTCGGCAGTCATGCGCCTGATGTCCGGATCATCCTCCACCAGCGCCACTACCGTGCCGTTCAGATCATGGCGTGAATGCGTGATGGTGAAGGGGTGCGCCAGCTGGCCGGCATCCCCCAGCGGCACGCTGAAGCCGAATACCGAGCCCCGGCCCGGCTCGGAACTCACCTCGACCTTGCAGCCGAGCAGCGGCTCGATGCGCCGGACGATGGCCAGCCCCAGCCCCAGCCCCTTGCGCCGGTCGCGGTTGGGATTGTCAGCCTGGTAATACTCCTCGAATATATGCGGAATGATGTCTGCCCGTATGCCGATGCCGGTGTCAGCCACCTCGAATTTCAGGGCTGCGGCGGTTCGGTTCCACCTCAGCGCCACTTTTCCCTGCTCGGTATAGCGTATTGCATTGGAGAGCAGATTGCGCAGTACGCGCTCCAGCAAAAATGGGTCGCTGTAGATCACCGCGTCCTCATCCGGCTGCTTGCTGCTTGCGGGTATTTCGCAGGCCAGCCCCTTGGCCTGGGCCAGTGGCGCGAAATCCACATACAGCCTGTCCAGCAGGGGCTGCAAGGCAAAATGCTGCCGGTTCGGCGTCAGCATGCCTGCATCCAGGCGTGAAAGATCGAGCAGCTCGTTGAACATGTCCCCCAGCGCATGCACGGATTTTTCGATCTGCAGCGCAAGCTGGCGCACATCCGGATCCTGTGCCCGCACGCTCAGCGCCTCGCTGAACAGCGTCAGCGCCTGCAGCGGCTGGCGCAAATCGTGGCTGGCAGCCGCCAGAAAGCGCGACTTCTCGCTGCTGGCCATTTCCGCCTGCTGGCGCAGATTTTCCGAATAGGCCTTCTGACGGGTCAACTGCTCGACCAGCGCATCATTTTCATGGCGCTGCCGCAGGGCAGCCCGGAATGCCTTGCCCAAGTCCCTCCCCGCGCTCAACACCACAGCCAAGTAGAGCAACAGGATGCAGGCCATCACCCAATGCCCCCGGCTGTCGCCCAGGGCAAACCGAAAAACCAGCGGCAGGGCGACGCTCAGGGCATAAATGTAGAACGAGGAGGGATAGGACGGATTGGTGGTGACCGACGCGGCCGACAGCCCCAGTATGACCATGACCAGCAGTGCCTGGTGCTCCGCATCCAGCGGGAACATCCAGAGTGCCGTGGAACCCCACACCAGCCCTCCGGCCAGGGTGAACAGCGTAAAGGCGATGTGCCAGCGCCTGCACTCCTGTACGGTATAGAGCTTGTGGCGGTTCAGCAGCCATCCCAGCATGTCCGCGGCGTACAATGCATAGGCTGCCGCAATCCATGCCAGCAGGGCGGCATGCGGCACCGCATCCCACATCATCCAGACAAACAGCATGGACAGCAATGCCTGGCCGCCCATCATGGTGGGATACATCTGCAACCTGGCGCGCAACTGGTCGGCGCGGACGCGCAGGTTTTCTTCGTTCACCGGAAAGAAGAATTCTTCGCGCAGCTGCCTGAAAAACCGGGTCATTGCGGCCATTCCTTATTGCGGAGCGGCAAGCAGCCGCCGGATGTCCTCGACCAGCCAGTCCGTGCGCTGGCCGTAGCGCGACATCCACAACGGCTTGCCTGACTTGCCGATCAGGTAGGTGCCATCGGAATGATCGATGGTGTAGCCGCCGTTCTTTTCCTCATGCTTCTGGTAATTCACGCCGAAGGACTGCGCCGCCCGTGCCGTAGCCTGGGCATCGCCGGACAATCCGATAAAGGAAGCGTCGAAATAGGGAACGAATTTTCCCAGCACTTGCGGAGTATCGCGCGCCGGGTCGAGGGTGACGAAAACGACCTGCACATTCCTGGCATCCGGCCCCAGCTGGCGCATGGCCTGCGCCAGGTCGGCCATTTCCGTCGGGCATACCTCCGGACAGTGGGTGTAGCCGAAAAACACGATCACCACCTTGCCGCGAAAATCCGCCAAGCTGCGCGGCTTCCCGCCAGCATCGTCAAGGCGGAAATCGGCTTCGGGATGCTGCCAGCTCACGTCGATGGCATGCAGTGGCGCAGGATATTCAGGCTTCGAGCAGGAAACCAGCGACATCGCCAGCAACAATAACCATACTCCTCGCAACGCCATCATCCTTCCGCCCGATTTTCCTGCTCATTCCTGAGTAAGCACAAATCCAATTGTCGTGCCGCCTGCCGCGCATCCGGCTGCGCCATGCGCGGCACGGTGCCCAGCAACGGCGCATCCATGCGTTCCCGCAGTGCAGCGACATTATCCTGCAAAGCGTGCATCTGTGCATCCAATACATTTGCCACCCAGCCGACCAGCACCAGGCCGCGCGCCGCAATCGCTTCCGCGGTGAGCAGGGCGTGGTTCAGGCAGCCGAGCCGCACCCCAACCACCAGAATGACCGGAAGATTCAATTCACGGGCAAGATCGGCGCTGTCCTGCTCTTCGTTGAGCGGCACCCGAAATCCGCCAGCGCCTTCCACGACCACCACATCCGCCTTTGCGGCAAGCTCGCGGTAGGCAGCGAGGATGTGCGCTATCTCGATGCGCTCGCCGGCTTGCGCAGCCGCGATGTGCGGCGCGATGGCAGGCTGGAAACAATACGGATTCACCTGCCGGTAACTCAGCGTCATGCTGCTCGCCGCCAGCAGCGCCACAGCATCCTCGTTGCGCCCATCCGCTTCGCAACCGGCGGCCACCGGCTTAAAACCGGCCACACGCCGCCCCTGTGCCGCAAGTGCATGCAGTAGCGCGCAACTGACCAGCGTCTTGCCCACGCCGGTGTCGGTGCCTGTGACAAAATAGCTCATGCCCGGCCGCCGCAACATGAATTCGCCTGCAGGGCAAGCTTCATAATTTGAAATCGGTCCTGATCACCGCCCTGCCGTCGGCGGTGTTTTTCGGCGCCACCTTCCAGGCATGGCCGTAAATCACCTCGAAGGTGGCGGGCAGCTTGCCGTCGCGGCGCAGAGTTTCGTAATTGCTCACCACGCGCGCCCACTTCGCACGGCCCATCATGCCCTGCGCGCGGCCTGCCGTGGCATTGTGCGCGCCTATGCTGCGCAGGTCCTGCATCACCGCTTTCACGTCGCTGTAGGTGAGCGTGATCCTTTCCATCTCCATCACCGGGTCGGCAAAGCCTGCGGCCACCAGCATGTCGCCCACATCATGCATGTCGGCAAAGCGGTTGATGTGGCTGTGGCCGTCCACTCCGCCGAAAGCCACGCGCAGTTCGTTGAGCGTGTCCGGCCCGAAGGTGGAAAACATCAGCAGGCCGCCGGTTTTCAGCACGCGCTGCAATCCGGAAAAAGTCGCCGGCAAGTCGTTGCACCACTGCAGCGCCAAATTGGACCAAACCATGTCCACGCTCTGCGCCGCCAGCGGCAGTGCCTCGGCATCGGCGCAGAGAAAGCGCTGCTTGCTGCCGGAAAACAGCTTGTGCCACCAGCCCGATGTCCCCCTGGACGCTTGCAACATGCCGAGCGCGATGTCGAGCGCGATGATTTCCGCGTGCTTGTAGCGCGTGCCGAGCTGGCGCGCGCCCCAGCCCGTCCCGCTACCCACATCCAGGATGCTTGCAGGCTGAAGCTTGATGTAATCCAGCTTCTCCAGCATGCGCATGCACACCTCGCGCTGCAGCACGGCAGCCGCATCGTATTGCGTGGCGGCACGGCTGAAAGCGCGGCGCACTTCGCGTTTGTCTATTTCATATTCTTTCATTCAAAAAGCTCTTCAAATGCTCAATCACCACATGCGGATGCGACAGGAACGGCGCATGCGCCGCCCCCTTGATCTCGACCAGGCGCGCTTTTGGCAGCGCCTCGGCCATGTATCTGGAAGCCTGCGGCAAAGTGAGCTTGTCGCGCTCGCCGGCTATCAGCAGCACAGGCTGGCTGATGGCGGCAATCTGGTCGCGCAGATCGGCGCCGCGCAATATTTCCAGCCCTCCGCGCAGCGCTGCCAGTTCGGGCTCGCCGCGGCTGAACAGGCGCTCGCGCAATGCCGCCAGCAATTCGCGCTCGCCCTCGCTGCCGCGCACCTGCAGGGCCAGGAAGCGGCGCAGGGTCGCGTCGAAATCCCTTTCCAGCTCGCCGGAAAACAGCGCCAGCGTTTCCTGCGGCATGCCGCATTCCCAGTCCGCGCGGTTGGCAAAGCAGGGCGTGCTTGCCAGCAACGCCAGACGCGTTATTTTCTCCGGCTCCATCGCGGCCCAGCGCTGCGCAATGATTCCGCCGAGCGACCAGCCGAGCAGGTTGAACGGCCCGGTGAATCGTCCGGACAGTTCATTCACTATCGAATCCAGGGAATAACGGGAAGGGAGAAGGGAGACGGGAGAAAGGCAGCCCTCCCTCCCCGCTGCTCCCTTCGCACTCAGCCCGTGCCCCGGCAGGTCCACACAGTGCACCTCGAAATCCTGCGCAAGCTGCGTGGCCATCTCGGCCCAGATGCCGCCATGCATGCCCCAGCCATGCAGCATGACCAGCGGCTCGCCCTGCCCGCTCACCTCAACGTGCAAGCTCATGCAGGGCCTCCAGCAATTTTTCGACGTCGGCTTCGGTGTGCGCGGACGACAGGGTGATGCGCAGCCGCGCGGTGCCCTGAGGCACCGTGGGCGGGCGTATCGCCGCCACCCAGATGCCGCGCGCGCGCAGCCCCTCGCTCAGGGCCAGCGCCTGCCGGTTATCGCCCACCAGCAGCGGCTGGATAGCGGTAGCGGACGGCATCAGGCGCCAGGGCAGGCCGCCCAGCCCGGCGCGCAACTTTTCCACCAGCGTGAACAGGTGCGCGCGCAGCGCATCGCCCTGCTCGATCAGGCGCAGGCTGGCCAATAGTGCCACCGCGAGCGCGGGCGGCGCTGCCGTGGTGTAGACATAGCTGCGCGCATGGTTGATGAGCGTGTCGATGACCACTTCTTCAGCGGCAACAAACGCGCCGGACACGCCCGCCGCCTTGCCCAGTGTACCCATCAGGATCAGGCGCGGCGAAGCCAGCCCGAAATGCGACAGCGTGCCGCGCCCCTGCCTGCCCAGCACGCCGAAGCCGTGTGCATCGTCCACCAGCAGCCAGGCGTCGTGTTGCTCGCACAGCGCGAGCAGTTTGGGCAGCGGCGCCATGTCGCCGTCCATGCTGAACACCGCGTCGGTGATGACGAGTTTTCTGCCGCTCGCTACCCCTTCCAGCATTTGCGCCAGCTGGGCAACATCGTTATGACGGTAGCGTCTGACTTCCGCGCGCGACAGCAGCATGGCATCGTTCAGCGAGGCATGGTTGAGCTTGTCTGCGAATACGGTGTCGCCCTTGCCCACCAATGCCTGAACCACGCCGAGATTGGCCATATAGCCGGTGGAAAACAGCAAGGCGGCTGGCTTGCCGGTGAAGGCTGCGAGCGCCTCCTCCAGCTGATGGTGCGGGGCGAAATGCCCATTGACCAGGTGCGCTGCGCCCGCGCCCACGCCCCATTGTGCGGCGCCACCCCGCAGAGCGGCGATGAGTTGCGGATGATGGGCCAGCCCCAGGTAATCGTTGCTGCAGAAGGCGAGATATTCCTTGCCGTCCACCACGCAATGCGGCGCCTGCGGGCTATCCAGCGTGCGCCGCTGGCGTAGCAAGCCTTGTGCGGCGCGCTTGTCGAGGTCTTGCTGCAGGTCGGAAAACATGTGCGGTGTTTCTAGAAATTCCGATTTCGCTCAAATGCAAGGCGCGAAGAAATTTGCGCAGCGCCGCATATCGTGAATATGTAAGCCAGCAAATTTCTGAGCAACACAGCAGTTGAGATGAAATCTGGATTTCTAATCGGCGAACGGGTACATGCCGAGCTTGTCCAGCAATGCCCGGTCGCGTTCCACGTCCGGGTTGCCGGTGGTCAGCAGCTGGTCGCCATAGAAGATCGAATTCGCTCCGGCCAGGAAGCACAGCGCCTGCACTGCGTCCGACATCTGCTGCCGCCCCGCAGACAGGCGCACGCGCGCCTTGGGCATGGTGATGCGCGCCACCGCGATGGTGCGCACAAAATCGAGCGGGTCGAGTTCTTGCGCATCTTGCAGCGGCGTGCCCTCCACCTTGACCAGGTTGTTGATCGGCACGCTTTCGGGATACGGATCCATGTTTGCCAGCTGCGCGATCAGCCCGGCGCGCTGCGTGAGCGTCTCGCCCATTCCGACTATGCCGCCGCTGCACACGTTGATGCCGGCATGGCGCACGCGCTCCAGGGTATCCAGCCGGTCCTGGTAGTCGCGCGTGCTGATGATCTTGCCGTAGAATTCCGGCGCCGTATCGAGGTTATGGTTGTAGTAATCCAGACCGGCCTTGCTCAGTTGCGCGACATGCTCCTCGCGCAGCATGCCCAGCGTGGCGCAGGTTTCCATGCCCAGGTCGCGCACCGCCTTCACCATCTCAACCACGCTTGCCATGTCCTCATCGCTCGGCTCGCGCCAGGCCGCGCCCATGCAGAAGCGCCCCGCACCTGCTGCCTGCGCTGCCTTGGCGGCTTTCACCACCTCCGCGACATCGAGCATCTTGCGGTTTTCCACCCCGGCCTGGTGGAAAGCAGACTGCGGGCAGTAACCGCAATCCTCGGAGCAGCCGCCGGTCTTAATGGAGAGCAACGTGGAAAGCTGCACCGCATTGGGATCGAAATGCTCGCGGTGTACCTGCTGGGCGCGATACAGCAGGTCGGCGAACGGCAGATGGAACAGCGCCTCGATTTCGGCAACGCTCCAGCGTTCACCGGACTGCGGTTGTACCAGTCGCGCAAAATGTATAGTCTGGGTCTGCATAGGGAACGAACGGGAATGGTCCAAAATGTCAATTCTAGCACGGCGAATATTGAACATCCGCACAAAACTTGAGCAGATTCTGCCCGCCCAGCCCTGCCTGCTGTGCGGGGCGATGAGCCGCCACGGCGCCTGGTGCGCGGCCTGCAATGCCTCATTACCCTACCTGAACGGCGCACGCTGCCCGGTTTGCGCCCTGCCCACCCCGGACGACGCACCTTGCGGGCGCTGCCTGAAAAAGCAGCCGATGTTCGACCGCACCGTTGCCGCTTTTTCCTATGGCTTCCCGCTGGACCGGCTGGTGCAGGCGCTCAAATTCAACGAACAACTGCACCTCGCGCGCGGCCTCGCAGACCAGCTCTCCCTGCGCGTCGCCAAGCTCCCCGACTGCATCGTGCCGATGCCCCTGCATCCTGCGCGCCTGCGGCAGCGTGGCCACAACCAGTCGCTTGAGCTCGCAAGGCGCCTGGCTCGCCGGCTGGACATCCCCCTGCTGTCCGGCGCCTGTGAGCGTGTGCGCGACACCCCGCCCCAGTCCGAATTGAAATGGAAAGAACGCGAAAAGAACATGCGCAAGGCATTCCGTTGCGTTGAAAACTTTTCCGGCAAGCATGTCGCCATGGTTGACGACGTGATGACCAGTGGGGCGTCACTGAACGAACTGGCGCTCGCGCTGCGCCGTGGCGGCGCGCGAGAAGTGAGTGCATGGGTGATCGCCCGCACCCTGCCGCACAGCGATTGACTCTCGCGCCCGGATCAGGGGAACTGCGCCTCGATCTCCATTTCGATTTCCTCCAGCATGGCCTGCATCCTGCCTACCACTGCGCGCGCATGCTCCAGGTCGCCCTGGCTTCCTTCCAGTGCGCTGCACAGCTCGGCAAAGTACGCCGCCCCGACCATGGCGGCAGGCGACTTGATGTGATGCGCCAATTCCTTGAGTTGCCGGGTGTCGCTCCCCTCCAGCGCCTGCGCGACCTTATCCATGTCCCGCCGGGTGCAATCCATGAATTTACGCACCATTTGATGCATTGTTTCGCGGTTGTCGCCCACCAGCTCGGCCAGCACCGCAAGATTTAGCACCCCTCCTTGAGCAGGCATCCCGCCCGGCTCCTTCCTGCGCTCCGGCGCCACAAGGGGAGGCGCCTGGCGCGATAGCCATTTTGCCAGCACTGCATAGAGCGTTTCCGGCCGCAGCGGCTTGGTGATGAAATCGTTCATGCCTGCTTCCAGGCAGCGCTGGCGCTCTTCTTCCAGTGCATTGGCCGTCACCGCTATCACTGGCATCGAAGCATAGGCCTGGTTGGCACGTATTCTCCGGGTGGCTTCCAGGCCGTCCATCAACGGCATTTGCACGTCCATCAGGACGCAGTCGAAATGTTCCCTCTGCAGCCAGTCCTGCGCCTCGGCACCATTGTTGGCCACTTGCACCACACATCCGGCAGCCTCCAGGAATTCGCGCGCCACTTGCTGGTTGAAGACGTTGTTTTCTGCCAGCAGTATCCGCGCATGACGGATGGCTGCCTGCGCATCGCGCCCATCGGCCCCAAAATCCGGCGAGGAGGTGTCATTCTGGCGCCCTTCGTCCAGGCGCAGGCAGAACCAGAATCTGCTGCCGCGCCCCGGCTCGCTCTCCACCCCGGCTTTCCCCCCCATCAATTCCACCAGCCGCTTGCTGATGGAGAGCCCCAGCCCGGTCCCGCCGAACTTCCGTGTAATGGAGCCATCGGTTTGCTGGAACGGCCGGAATAGCTTGGCTATCTCCTCCTGCGTCATGCCGATGCCGGTGTCGCTCACTTCAAAAACCACGGAGCATCCGTTCACCTGCCCGCTAAGCCTCCTGGCACTGACCCTCACCTTGCCGCGCGCGGTGAACTTGATGGCGTTGTCGGCAAAATTCAGCAAGACCTGGCGGAGCCTCAACGGATCGCCCTGTATCCTGGCCGGCAGGGCGGGGTCCAGCTCCATGACGAACTCCAGACCTTTCGCCAGCGCCTTGTCCGCCACCAGGCTGGCAAGGTTGTCCATCACGCTGCGCAGTTCGAAATCCGTGTTTTCGATGTGCATCTTCCCTGCCTCGATCTTGGAGAAATCAAGGATGTCGTCAATGATGTCCAACAGATGCTCGCCTGACATCAGGATTTTTTCCAGGTAGCCGATTTGCCGCATATCCGTCTCCCTGGACAGAGCAAGGCGTGCCATGCCGATGACGCTGTTCATCGGTGTGCGTATTTCATGGCTCATGTTGGCAAGGAATTCGCTCTTGGCATGACTGGCCGCTTCCGCCTTGTTGTTGGCCTCCTGAAGAGCGGATTCGCGCTCTACCCAGGGCGAGATGTCACGAGCGAATGCCTGCAGGCGTCCATCGGGCAACATGCGCGAGCTCAACTCCACCGGAATGTAGCTCCCGTCCTTGCGGCGGAAACGGCGCAGCGTATGGCTGACCCCTGCTTTCTCCGCACCCGGATTGCCCGATACACCTGCCATCTGTCCAGGGTGGAAGATTTCACCTACATCCAGCCTCAGCATTTCTTCGCGCGTATAACCAAGCAGGTCGCAGGCTGCCTGGTTCACCTCCTCGCAACGCCGCCATTCACGGTCGGTGACAAAAATTGCCTCTGCGGCCTGTTCCATCAGTTCACGGTATTTGCGCTCGCTGCTCCGCAGCAGCTCTTCTGCCCGTTTGCGTTCGGCGATCTCGCGCCCTATCCCCTGCACGCCTATCGGCACATCATTCTTGTAGACCAGCGTGCTGACGATCTCGATCGGGATGGTCCGCCCATCCCTGGCGGTCAGCTCCAGCTCGTAGCGCGTAGTCTGTTTCTCGCCGGCCAGCTTCAAGGCCGTCATTTTCTGCGCCAGCGCCAATTGATCCGGCGACAATATCTGGGCTATGGATTTCAGTTCGCCGCGCCCGTATCCGGTCGCGACCCACAATGTTTCGCTGAGCGCGGTGAAATTCCCTCCCAGGTCGGTACTGTAGGCAAAGTCACCTGCGCTTTCGAACAGCCCGCGGTATTTTTCCTCGTTTTCCCGCAGGCTCTGTGCAAACTGGTAGCGCTCGCTAATATCCCTGCCCACCCCTTGCACGCCGACCACCTTGCCTTGCTTGTATATCAGGCTGGTGTTTACCTCTATGGGGATGATGCGCCCGTCCTTGCAAATCAGCTCGTTTTCATATTGCGTCAACTCCGCCTCCCCGCGCAATTTCAGGGTCAGCATGCGCTGCGCCTTTTCCCAGCTCTCGGCCGTGAGTATTTTGCTGATGGGCGATCCGATGAGCTCTTCCGGCGCATATCCGCTCACCTGCATGACGATGGGGGGAGCAAAGGTGATCCTGCTCGCGGTGTCGAGCGTGAAAACGAAGTAATTTGCGCTGTTGAAAATGCTGCGATAGCGCTCTTCGCTTTCACGGAGCGCAATCTCGGATGCCTTGCTTTCGCTGACATCGATGCCGACGCCTATCACATAGGGCTTTCCTCCGATAATGCTGCGTCGCGCGCGGAAGTGATACGGGATTTTCCTGCCATCCTTGGTCAGCAACCCTGCCTCGACTTCGACTTCCCCTTTTTCGAAGACTTCCTGCAGTGCTTTCTGTATGGCTGCCCGCTCGTCTTCCTCGAAGAAATCCAGTGCGCTCAACCCGGCCATTTCTTCCGCGGTGTATCCCGTCACTATTTCTGCGTTTTTATTCCATCTGACCTGGTGGCCATTTGCATCGAGCATGTAAAAGTTACCGGGCAGACTATCTATGATGCTGTCCGAAAACTGCTTTTGCTCCTCCATTGCAGCCTGCATTGCGCGGCGCTCGCCGATGTCGGTGTGCGTACCCAGCATGCGCAATGGCTTGCCGCGTTCGTCGCGCTCAACCACCATGGCGCGCGAGATGATCCATGTCCATCCCCCGTCCTTGTTCAGTACGCGGCACTCGGTATTGAAGAACGGCGCCTTTCCTTGCAGATGCAATTCGTAGGCCGCCAGCACCTGCGGCAAGTCTTCAGGGTGGACCAGCCTCTTCCATCCCGCAAAACTATCGGGGTAATCGTCGGGAGTACATCCGATTATTCGCATGGAAAGCTCGGAGCAAACTACAGCGTCTGTTTGCATATCCCAGTCCCACACCCCATGTCCGGCTGCTTCGAGTGCCAGCTTCCAACGCCGCTCGCTTTCCTGCAAGGCGGACTGGAATTTTTGGCTCTGGCGCAGTTCGGTGCTGGCCCCTTCGGCCAGTCTAAGCGCACGGCCACGGTCGCGCACCAGCACCGCGGTGACCCAGGAAAGCACGATGCTGAGCAGAAATGCAGAGAGCGCGGTCAGCCGAGCCTTTGATTTGTCCAGCCCTTCTTCGAATGCAGGCCGGGACGCCGCCGTAACCCGCCAGATCCTCCCGGCAATTTCCAACTGCCTTTCAGCCTTGAATTGGGCGGCCGCAGAATCCTCTGCTGATATTCCAGAACCGAACAACAGCACCTGTCCGGATGCTTCATCGCTGTCGTAGACATCGATGTCCAGCTCGCCCGCATCCCTGGAAAGCAAGCCTTCCAGCAAGTCGTTGACCCGGAAAGAAGCCGCGACCCAGCCTAATATGCCGGCTCGGCGCGCAGCTTGAGTTGCATGGGCCGCGCCTGCCTTGTAGACCGGCAGGAAAATCTGGCAAGCCGGACGGGATACCGCCCCCTCGTCCTGGGCCAGGGCAAGCTTGCCGGAAACAACGGCCCGGTCCAGGTCACGCGCTTGTTCCATGCTGGCACGACGCTGCGGGCTGCTGAAATAATCCAGCCCGAGGACGCTCAGGTTGCTCGCCGTGCCCGGAGCGATATAGGCAACCGGGGCAAGCTCTCCGCGCCCCCCTTCCGTGCGAATGACGTACCCCGCAAGTCCGTCCTGCCGCATGGCGGCAATATGCTGCTGCTTGCGCTGTGGCGTGATCAGCGGCACATAGCTCACATCTTGCATGCCGCGGAATTCTTGCGCCAGCTGCAGCGCCTCGATGTAGCCGGAATATTCCCGGTGCGTGACAGCTTGCTGGTGGATAACAAACCCGCGCACGCCATACAGCAGCTGCTCGTAATCCAGCATGCGCTGCCTTATGCGCTCTGCAACCCCCTGCGCACGCATGTCGAATTCCACCTGCCTGGCCTGCATTGCATGACGCTCGGCGATTTGCCATAACTGCCAGCTCCCCGCCAGGGTAACGGCCAGCACGGCCCACGGCAGATAGCGGAGCCAAGGCCGGCGCGCGAGCAAATTTTCAAACCGCCCGGTGTTCTGGAGCATGTTTGTTCCCCCTGTTTGGCTCATATGGCTACCGGCATCAATCTATATCTGTCAGGAAAACGCTGAACCAGCTATTATTCAAGATTGCAGCGGAATATACGAAACACCTGCACGGAATATGCAGGCTGGCGCTCCTCTGCTCCTTTGCGCAGCTTTGCAGGCGAAAGTTAGCCTGTTTTGATATTGCTGACAAGGCTGGATAAAATCTCAGACAACCCCTCTCAATTCCACCTGATGTTTAACGTCATCCTGTTTCAGCCTGAGATCCCGCCCAACACCGGCAACGTTATCCGCCTGTGCGCCAACACCGGCTCACAACTGCACCTGATACGTCCGCTCGGCTTCGAGCTGGACGACCGTCATTTGCGGCGCGCCGGTCTGGACTATCATGAGTACGCCCAGGTGCGCGTACATGATTCGCTCGAGGCGTGCCTGGCATCGCTGCCCGGGGTGCGGCCGTACGCGTTCACCACCAAGGGCGCACAGCCTTATCATGAGGCCAGTTTCAAGCCAGGCGACGCCTTTTTGTTCGGCCCCGAGAGCCGCGGCCTGCCCGAAAACCTGTTGCTGGAATTTCCCCCTGAGCGTCGCCTGCGCCTGCCCATGCTGCCTCATAGCCGCAGCCTCAACCTGTCCAATACCGTGGCTGTCGCAGTGTTCGAAGCCTGGCGCCAGTGCGGATTTTCACGGGGCGAAATGAAAGGCGGGTTACCTGCAAGGCAAACCCGCCCCGGTTGATAGGTAATGGCCGCGTGCCGCTCCGGGCAGAAGCAGCGTCCTAGGCGTGAAATTCGTCTTGCGGGGCCCGGCCCAGCAGTGACTCCACGGCCTTTGCCGCTGCCAATCCTTCATACAGCACGGCATGGACTGCCGCGCATATCGGCATATCCACCTGCAGGCGCTGTGCCAGGCGATGCACTTCGCGCACGGTATATACGCCCTCGGCAACGTGCCCGAGTTGCTGCAGAATGTCGGGTAGGGCCTTTTGCTGCGCCAGCAGCATGCCCACCTGGCGGTTGCGCGACAGGTCGCCCGTGCAGGTCAGGATCAGGTCGCCCGCACCGGATAGCCCCCCCAGGGTTTCGGCGCGCCCGCCCAGCTTGAGGCCGAGCCGCGTCATTTCGGCCAGGCCGCGGGTAATGAGCGCCGCGCGCGCATTGTGGCCGAATCCCATGCCGTCGGCTATGCCCGCTGCGATAGCCAGCACGTTTTTCACTGCGCCGCCGACCTCAACGCCGATCACATCGGTGCTTGAATAGACGCGCAGCCGTGAATGGTGCAGCGCCTGTGCAATGCGTCGTGCCAGTTCGCCGTCAGGTGAGGCCAGAGTCAGGGCCGTGGGCAGGCCGCGCGCCACTTCCAGCGCAAAGCTGGGCCCGGACAGCACTCCATAGGAAAATTCGCGCGGCAGCGTTTCCGCAACCACCTGGTGCGGCAATAGCGACGTATCAGGCTCAAACCCCTTGCATGCCCAGATCACCGGCAGCGGCCTGGACAATTTCCCGACCTGCTGCAGCGTGACGCGCAGGGCAGAAACGGGAACGACCACCAGCACCAATTCGGCTTCCGCCAGGGCATGGTTCAATTCATGCGTCAGGCGCAACTGTTGCGGCAGGGTAATTTCCGCCAGGTATTGCTGGTTGCGACGGCTGGCTGCCATGGCGGCCATTTGTGCACCATCGCGCCCCCACAACGTGACCCGATGTTGGCTGGAGAGGCTGACCGCCAGCGCGGTTCCCCAGGCCCCGGCACCCAGTACGGTGATGTTCATGATTTCAGCACGACATTATTAGTTCTTGGAAATTCGTCGCAGAGTCAACAGGGACATTCAGGGCCCGTCAACCTCAGCCGCCCCACACTTCATTCATTTTGACATAGCCGCCGGCGCCATCCGGATGCCGCACCCTGATCCAGCCGGTACCGGTATTTCCCTTCCACTCGAGCGCCACCTGCTTGCGCGCCTGGAACACCAGCGAGGCCGCACTGTCCGGCGTCTTGCGCACATCAGCCAGCGCGGCGGTCACCACCACGTAACGCGCATTGGCAAGGGAGCGCTTTTCCACCCACGCCAGCGTGCCGTCCTGGGCGCGCACCTTGACCCAGTCATTCAGGGTGACCACCAGCTCAAGCGGGGTATAGCGGCTTACCACATACAATTTTTTGGCCTTGGCGGAAGGCGCATCGTAAAGAATGGCGGACTGGCTGGCCACCGATCCATAGTCCAGTGCTGCAGCACTCCCCGCGCTCAGCAGCAGCGCAAAGAGGCAGGCAAGGGACAGATAGCGCTTCATGCTGTTAATGCGTAACGGGGGCTTCGGCCTGTGCCTGAAGTTTTTGCGCATGTAGCGCCGCAAAATCAATCGGATTGAGCAGGGCTGGCACAAAGCCGGCGCGCACCGAGCTATCCGACACCAGTTCGCGCAAATAGGGGTAAAGGATATTCGGGCAGACCACTTCCAGCACGGTTTCCATTTCCTGCTGCGGGACATTGCGCACGATGAATATCCCGGACTGCTTGGCTTCGATCAGGAATACCACGCGCTCCTTAAGCTTGGCCGTTACAATTGCCGTTACGGTCACGTCAAACACCCCTTCACTGATCGTGCTGTGCTGAGTGTTCAGTTGCAAGTCTATCCTGGGCGCTTCGCGCTCGAGGAAAATTTCCGGGGCGTGCGGCACTTCAACCGACAGGTCTTTTACATACAGCTTTTCGATGTTGAATTGCGGTTGCGTTTGTGACGCGGTTGCTTCAGTCATTGTGATTCCCCCTTGGTGTTATTTGTTCAGCCGGCCAGCAGCTTGTTCAATTCGCCAGCCCGATCCAGCGCCGCCAGGTCGTCGTAACCGCCGACATGGCGCTCGCCTATATAGATTTGCGGCACGGTGCGGCGCCCAGTCTTCTCGGTCATGACAACGCGCAGGTCGGGTTGCAGGTCCACCCTGATTTTCTCGATATGCACCACCCCCCTTGCCTTGAGCAGCTGCTCCGCCCGCACGCAGTAAGGGCAAACTTCGGTGCAGTACATCGTCACCTTTTCCATCATCGCTCCTGGCAAACCGTTATTTCTCCAGAGGCAGGTTGGCTTTTTGCCAGGCGGTTACGCCGCCAGCAAGATTATACGCCTGGGCGAACCCCTCCCGCCCGAGCAGGGCGCAGGCCGTGGCGGAGCGGTTTCCGCTGCGGCAGACCACCACGATGGGCTTGTCGCGCCACCGCTCAATTTCCCCTATGCGCTCCCTCAGCTTGCCCAAGGGGATGGATTTGGCGTTCAGCAGATGCCCGGACTTGAACTCATTCGGCTCGCGCACATCCAGGACGCAGGCTTCCTTGTGGTTGATCAACTGGAGCGCTCCCGCACTATCCACTTCCTTCACGCCGCGCAGCTTGTTGCCGAAAAACGACCACAACAGCATGAGCCCGCTGGTCACCGCAATCAGCACCAGCCAGATATTATTTTGTATGAACTGCACCTAAATACTCCTCATGTTTCTGAATCGCGAATTCTAACAGAGCGCGGAAGCGATCGGGGTCCCTGCTGGCCAAATTCCCCAGCATTTCCTGCGCCCACGGGAAATCTCCAGGGTAGGACCAGATGGAACGCTCCATTTCCGCCTTGGCCTCCGGCAAATCCCCGTTCTGCGCCAGCAGCATGGACTGGCGGTATACCACCGCGCCGAACGGCACAAAACGCACCACATCGCTGTTGAGCTTCAATTTGTCATCCAGGCGTTCCGGGCTGACTTCTATCATCGAACTGACCGTCATGTCGGCATATGGCTTCAGCAATGCATTTTTCTGCATTTCGGCAATCCCGCGGTTCATGGAGGCGTAATAAGCTGCGGTATCTTGCGGATCGGGACGCAAACTCATCAAGCGCACGTATGCGTGGTAGCCTGTGTACAACTGCTGCAATGACATGGCGCCAAGCACCAGGGTAAACAGCACCAGCATCCTTCCCACCACGCCAAATTCCAGGCGATAACGGCTGTTATCCAGCAGGCCCAGCGTCAGCGCCGCTATCCCCATGAAATAGGTGTACCACAGCGGGTACTCAAGCATGCTGTGCATCGCCAGCACGGCCAGCAGCGCGTAGCCCCACCAGTGATAGATCGTGCGCTCGGCGCGCAATGCCTGGCGCAGCCACAGCAGCGAGGTGCCCGCCAGCACCAGCAGGGCGGCCAAGCCGCCTTCCGCAGCCAGATCCATGACCAAATTGTGCGCATTGTTGTACAAGCCGAGCAGGCCGTTATTCATCTGCGGCGCCAGGACGTAGTGCTGCCAGCCATATTGCCCGAAGCCCGCGCCCAGTAGCGGGTACTGGGTAAATATGACCCAGGCCTCGTGCATCAGATGGAGCCGGATGCCGCCGCTCTGCACGTTTTCGGCAAACATGCGCTGCACGGTGTCGACCGCGCCCGTATCGGTCCCCAGCCACGACAACTGGATCACGCTGTGCATCAGGCCGAAGCCGATGAACACGAACAGGGCGTAGTACAGCAGCGGGCGCTTGGCGCGGTCGCGCCACTGCCAGACAAACGCCGACACGACCAGCCACGCCAGAAAGAACCACGTTCCGCGCGAACCGGTCAGCGGCAGCACGTACAGGATGGGCAGGGCCAGCGGCGCCGCCTGCCAGGCGCGCAAAGCGCCGCGCGCATAAAGCAGCCCAAGCGAAGCCAGGCCGAGCACCAGATAGTCGGCGTAATGGTTGGGCTGCGCTACGTTCCCGAATACTGCCGCTGAAACCTTCACCGTGATAAAGGGCTCCAGGAAGGTATGCCAGTGGTAATGCTGATGCAAGCCGGCAAATGCATTCAGTTCCGCGCCAACCAGCAGAAATGCCGCCAGCACCGTGGCCACTAATGGCAAGCCCAGCACTTCGCGCAGACGCGCTCCCAGCAGGATGAGCAGCGCCGCCCACATCAAATACAGGGTGTAGAGCAGCATCTGCCCGAAATACACCACCTTGCCCAGCAGGAACTGCAGGACCACCAGCAGCATGATGCCTATCGGCAGCAGCACTATTCTTGGTATTTCCGCCTGTTGCCAGTAGCCTTTGCCCAGCAGCAGGATCATGGCGGCCAGGCCCAGCACTGCCGTGCCCCATTCCTGGTAGAACGTGGTGATGGGATTGGTGTGGTGATAATTCAGGAAGGAATATACCCACATCACCCCTGCCAGCACCAGACTGGTGTAGGCAATGAGCGTCTCGGACGCACGTTTGGCCCGCGGCCCGGCGGCAGCCGCTGTGCTGGATGATTTTTTGGGGGACCGCATGGGGTGGCTATGCGCAAAAACTCCAAGTTTACATGGAGTCCGCACTCATCCCAAATATTATTGCCGCCCCCAGGGGCGGCAATGTCCTGCTGGCTGTCAGCAGCCGCGTTTCACGCCCGCCTTGGACAGGATGGTGTTCAGCGGGCAAAACCGGGTGAAGCCGCTCTGGAACAGATTGAACCCCACGAATGCCGTAAAAAACAGGAAATACTGGCTGATAAACAGCGGGCTGCCCTGCAACCCGAGCGCCAGCGACATCATGACAAAAAAACCCGCTACGATGCGAACGATGCGTTCTTGATTCATTGCTACTACTCTCCTATCAAACGATGATTATTAACTTGGTTCCACAAATCAAACGGCCAATCCGGCTGCTTTAGCCACTGGCCGATTTGACACCCGCCGGCCCCCAAGGTTCTCACATTCAAACCCGGGGACTACGGGAACTTTTTGTACAGCGTGGCGTAATACAGCACCGGGATCACCACCAGCGTCAGCAGGGTGGAAACCAGGATGCCGAATATCAGGGCAATCGCCAGGCCGTTGAATATCGGGTCATCCAGGATGAAGAACGCGCCCAGCATCGCCGCCAGCCCGGTCAGCAGGATGGGCTTGGAGCGTGCTGCGGCGGCGTTGATCACCGCATGCTGCAAATCCACGCCCTCCTTCAGCTGCTGGTTGACGAAATCCACCAGCAGGATGGAATTGCGCACGATGATACCCGCCAGCGCAATCATGCCTATCATCGAGGTGGCGGTGAATTGCGAGCCCAGCAGCGCGTGGCCCGGCATCACGCCGATCACGGTCAGCGGAATCGGCGCCATGATGATGAGCGGCACCAGGTAGCTCCTGAATTGCGCCACCACCAGCAGGTAGATCAGCACCAGCCCCACGCCATAGGCCAGCCCCATGTCGCGGAAGGTTTCGTAGGTGACTTTCCATTCGCCGTCCCAGCGCAACGAGTAGCCGGCGTAGGGGTTGGATGGCAGGCTGAAGAAATACGACTCCAGCTTGCCCCCTTCCTCCAGCGCCATGCCGCTCACCCTGGAATTGATGGCGAACATGCCATACAGCGGGCTGTCCAGCTTACCCGCCATGTCGCCGAACACGTACACCACCGGCAGCAAGTCCTTGTGATAGATGGGATGATCGCGCCCGCCTGACACCACCTGCACCAGCTCCGAAAGCGGCACCAGCACCCCGTCGCGCGCGCGCACCCTGAGCTTGAGCACGTCATCGATGCGGCTGCGCTGCGCGACCGGCAGGCCCAGGTGCAGCGGAGGCGCATACTTGGCCGTGTTGTCGTGCAATGAAGTCACATCCTGGCCCGACAGCGCGACCTGCACCGTGTCCACGATGTCGCGCTGGGAAATTCCCATCAGCGCGGCCTTGGTTTGCAGCACATGCAGGGTGAGTTTCTGCGCGTCCTCGCCCGCCGTGTCGTCCATGCCCACGATACCTTCGGTCTTGCCGAACTGCTCGCGCACTTTTCCGGCAATCTTGCGCGCACCCTCGTAATCCGGGCCGTAGATTTCTGCGACGATGGGCGACATCACCGGCGGCCCCGGCGGCACTTCAACCACCTTCACCTTGGCGCCCCATTTTTTGGCGATTGCCTGCAGCGGTTCCAGCACCGCGGTTGCAATCTGGTGGCTGCTGCGCTTGCGCGCATGCTTGTCCTTCAGGTTCACCTGCAAGTCGCCCTGCTCGGGGCCGGACCTCAGGTAGTACTGGCGCACCAGGCCATTGAAATTGATCGGCGAGGCGCTGCCGGCATAACCTTCGTAGTCGGTCACCTCAGGCACGGTGGCAAGATAAGCCCCCATGTCGTGCAGCACCGCCGCCGTCTGTTCCAGCGCGGTTCCGGTGGGCATGTCCACCACCACCTGGAACTCCGATTTGTTGTCGAACGGCAGCATTTTCAGCACCACCAGCTTCACCACCGCCAGCGAGACCGCCAGCAGCAGACCGGCGCCTATCCCCAGCCACAGCTTGCGCCGCATCGGCTTGCCGTGCTGCTTGTTCAGGAAGGGCGTCAGGCGCTCGCGGAAGAAGCGGTGCAACTTGGTGTCGCGCTCGTCCTTCACCACCGCGTGGTGCGCCCCGGCAAACTTGTGCGCCAGCCAGGGCGTGATGATGAACGCCACGGCGAGCGAGATCAGCATGCCCATGCTGGCATTAATCGGGATCGGGCTCATGTACGGCCCCATCAGGCCGCTGACGAAGGCCATGGGCAGCAGGGCCGCGATCACAGTAAAGGTGGCGAGGATGGTTGGGCTGCCGACTTCGTCCACCGCCTCGGGAATGATTTCGGAAAGCGGCTGGTGCTGCGCCAGTTCGCGCCTGCGGTGAATGTTCTCCACCACCACGATGGCGTCATCCACCAGGATGCCGATGGAAAAGATCAGCGCGAACAGCGACACGCGGTTGAGCGTGAAGCCGTAGGCCCAGGAGGCGAACAGCGTCACCGCCAGCGTGAGCAGCACCGCCACGCCCACGATGAATGCCTCGCGGCGGCCCAACGCGAACCAAACCAGCGCCACTACCGCACCCGTGGCAAAAAACAGCTTCTGGATCAGCTTCATCGCCTTGTCGTTGGCAGTCTCGCCGTAGTTGCGCGTGGTGGTCACCTGCACATCGGACGGGATCACGCTGCCCTTCAGCTCCTCGATGCGCTTGAGCAGCGTGCGCGATACGTCCACCGCATTGACGCCCGGTTTCTTGCTCACCTCCAGGGTGACCGCTGTGTACTCGCCCTTAGCCTTGATGCCCTTGTCGGAAGCACCCGCCCCCGCGCCCAGCCAGACGTAGCTGGAAGGCTGGTCTGCGCCATCCTTCACCTGCGCCACGTCGCGCAGGTATACCGGTTTGCCGCCGGATACGCCCACCACCAGTTGGCTGACTTCGTTCGCGTTGCTCAGGAAGTCGCCGGTCTGCACCTGGATTTCGCGGTTGCCCTGCACCAGGTTGCCGGAATTGTGCGACACGTTGGAGGCCTGCAAGGCGCCCGCCACATCCTGCACCGTCAGCTGGTAGGCATTCAGCGCCTCTGGCACCAGCTGGATGCGCACCATGCGCGGGGTCGTGCCCAGCGTGGTCACTTCGCGCGTGCCGTCCACGCGCTTCAATTCCGCTTCGATGGCATGCGCCACCTGGGTCAGCTCCAGCCCGCTGGAGGCTGGCTTATCGCGCCACAGGGTAAAGGCCATCACCGGCACATCGTCTATCCCCTTGGCCTTGATGATGGGCTGCGCCACGCCCAGTGTGGGCGGCAGCCAGTCGGCATGTGAATGAATCACATCGTAGAGCTTGACCAGCGAGGGTATGTGCTGCTCGCCCACCTTGAACTGCACGGTGAGGATCGCCATGCCGGGCTGGGAAACCGAATACACGTGATCCACGCCGGAAACCTGCGACAACACCTGCTCCGCCGGGGTGGCCACTGTGCTGGCCACATCCTGCGCTGACGCGCCCGGATAAGCGATCAGCACGTTGGCCATGGTCACGTTGATCTGCGGCTCTTCCTCACGCGGAGTGACCAGTACCGCGAACACCGCGAGCAGCACCGCCACCAGCGCCAGCAGGGGCGTCATCTGCGAGTGCAGGAATATCCTGGCGATGCGACCCGAGATGCCCATCATTTGCTTTGCCCCGCCTGGGTCATGCCGGCCTTGACCGCGTCCACCACGACGCGCTCGCCAGGATTCAGGCCCGCAAGGATTTCAATCTCATTCTGCCCGGAGGCCTCGCCCAGCCGGACCTGGCGCAATTCCAGGCGGCCTTCGCCCGCCATCACGTATACCGCTTCCACTTCGCCGCGATGCAGCACGGCGCTGGAAGGCACAAGCAGCTTGCTGGCCTTGCCAACGGTAAAGTAAGCGCGCACAAACATGCCGGGGTAGACCCCGGCCTCATTGGCGGACAAGGCGATGCGCACCTGGGTGCTGTGCGTGCGCGGATCGGCCACCGGCTGCACGGTTACCGATTCCGCCTTGGTCCTGCGCTTCAGGGAAGGGAACTCCACCGAAACCTGGGGCTGCTTGCCGATGTCCGCCAGCTTGTATTGGGGGACGTTCACGATCACGCGCATCTGGGAGGGGTCGAAACCCGTCATCAGCGGCTTGCCCACCGTGACCATTTCGCCGACTTCCACATGGCGCACCGCCACCAGGCCGCCATACGGGGCCACGACCGCGGTATAGCCATGCTCGATCCTGGATTGCCCGGCGCTGGCCTCGCTGGCCGCCGCCTGCGCCAGCGCCACCTGGTAATCGGCCTGCGCCTTGTCCAGCGCGGACTGGCTGATGAATTTCTGCGCAAACAACTGGCGCGCGCGCTCGTAATTGGCCTTGGCGTTCTGCAGTGCGGCCTGCGCCTGCATCACCTGGGCCTGGCTGCCGGAAACCGCCTGCTGCGCCTCGCGCTCGTCTATGCGCAGGATGACCTGGCCTTTTTTGACCGTGTCGCCCACATCGAACAGGATTTCCTTCACCCGGCCATTGATCTGGGCCGATACCGTGGATTGGCGGGTCGCTTCCACCACGCCTTCCACGCTGTATGTTTCGGGCACATCGCGGTATTGCACCGTGACCGTGGGCAATGCCCCATCGGCCGCCCACGCCGCCGGGGCCAGCCCGGCGCATGCGCAAAGCATTATGAGATTTCGCATTTTCATCACACCCCCACCATATAAAAAGGAAATTGCATATTAGAATATGCTAATATTCCGATCAAGTCAAGCGCAAGGCAAAAATGCTACTTCTTGTGCGTGCTAATCCACTCCTTTTCCAATCGCCTTGCCTCGGCCACCTGCCCTGCGGGCAGCGCCGTTTCCAGCGTTGCCTTCTTGCGCAGCGCCTGCTCGTCGCCGGTGGCGGCACTCAGGCTATACCACATCAGCGCTTGCTGCATGTCCTGGGGTACGCCCTGCCCGCGTTCATACATGCCGCCCAGGGTATATTGCGCCTCGGCGCTGCCCTGTTCCGCCGCCGCACGCGCCAGCTTGAGCGCCATGTCAAAATCCCGCGTCACGCCTGCACCGCTCAGGTACATTTCGGCCAGGAAGAACTGTGCGCGGGCGTTGCCGCGCTCGGAAAGTATCCGGAAGCCCTGCAAAGCGGTGGAGTAATCCTTTTTGTAATAAGCCGCCTGCGCCTCCTTGAGCACCGCCTGCTCCTTGTCGGCCACCGTGTCGCCACCGCATGCAGCGAGGAGGCATCCCGCCGCCAGCATGCAGGCCGCACCGAAAAATCTATTCACGTTCGAGCTCCTTGTGCCGCTTGTGTTCCTTTTGCAGCTTTTCCCGCCGGCGTTCGCGCATTTCCTCACGCCGTTGCTGAAGCCGTTGCGCCCGTTCCCCACGCGATTCATTGCGCTTCTCCATGGCCGGTTCCTGGCGGTTGCGCCCCTCGGCTTGCCGCTCCTGCCTCCGTTCGGTGCGCACTTGCTGAAAATGCCTGATTCGTTCCTCGCGCATTTGTTCATGGCGTGCGCGGAAATATTCCTTGCGCTGCTGGATGCGCTCTTCCATCCTCAGCCTGCGTGCCGCCCAGAAGCGCGGATGCTGCACCAGCACGACGGGGGCGGCTGCCCTGCCCTTGGGGGCAAATACAAACTTTCCGGGCTCGCCCTGAACTTCGCCGTGCGGGGTCTTCATCACCGTGGCGCCTTCGTTGACCGTATCGTAAGTGCCCGGCTCGTCGCCGTCGCCCTTTTCGATCACGGTAACTTCGTGGTCGGTGCCGCGCACCCCTACCGTGGCGGTGGGTGTAGTCACACGATACGCTGAATTATTGTGCTTGCCTATCCACCCGGTGATGGAGCGCAGCCCCCCGGTGAGCAGCGACACGAAAGTTCTGTCGTTTTCGCCCCCCTCGGCCTTATATTCGTCTACGCGGAACACGGTACCGGGGCGGAGCGCGATGATGCCCCCGTCTTCGGTGACGATATGCACCTCGCCTTCGTGCCCGGTGGTGACTGTGTCTTGCTCGTAGATTTTCAGGCCGGTCGTGACCGCCGTGGATGAACCATCCTGCCCGGTAACGGTCGCGCTGCCGGTTAGCGCATCCACCGTACCATAGACTTCTGCCGCGGTCGCGCCAGCGCAGACCGCCAGCAACACCAGGCATGCAATCCAGTTTTTCATCACTCCCCTCCTCCCGTACGGCGGTCCATTGACGCTAAATTATTCTTATAGAGGCCGCCTTTTTTCGGCTCATTCAGCAAGCATGGCCAGCCCCCACGCCACGCCGAAACCGGTGACCTCGCTCGCCACGATGCCCAGCCCGCCCTCGCAGCGGCTGGCCGACAGGTCCACATGCAGCCACGGCGTTTCGTGCTCGATAAAACGCTTGAGGAAACGCGTG
>DATDDB010000088.1:0-10787 GCA_036524005.1 Gallionellaceae bacterium
TGGTCCAGCGACTTCAGCGTCTGGTAGGGATTGGGCAGGGCGAAGCCGAACTTGCGCCCGTAGAGTTTTTCCTCGAATGCCTCGTAATTGCGTGAGGCTTCCAGACGGAAAGTCACGCCGGGAATGTTGCGGTTGAGGTAGTCGATCAGCGGGCCGTAGACCTCGAACAGGCGCGCGGGGTTGTGCAACGGGTGGACGGCGAAGATATATTCTTTCCCGGCTGGCTGCCGGGTGGTGTAATCAGGGCCGGATGGCTTGTCCGCACGGCCCTGGCCTAAGACCGGAAACGCCACGGCCAGCAGCGCCAGCAGGCAGCCGATGAGAAACGGCCAGCTCTTCCGGTTTCCGGGTTGTCCCATGTTTTTCCCCGTTATAGTTATTAAGTGGGTGCATCAGAAACAGGCATTAATCAGAGACCTGGCGATATTTTCCGCCTGGTCGCGCGATACTGCAATGGGTATTAGCGCCGTTCGGCCAGCAAATAGCGGTTTACCTCCAGTACGGCTGCTGCCGGGGAAAGCCTTACGCTCAGCGCCATCAGCTTGTTCAGCCAGCCTGGCAGCACCACGGCCGCGCCGCGCTGCATGCCCAGGTATCCCGCGCGCGCCACGGCGCTGGGCTCCATCGGCGTGGTCCATTTGAACAGCAGCGTGTTTTGCGCCCTGGCGGCCTCTTCGAACCCGGTGCGCGTCGGCCCGGGGCACAGGGCGGTGACGCTCACCCCGGTGCCGCGCAGTTCGCGGCGGATGCCGCGCGAGAAGGAGAGCACATAGCTTTTGCTGGCGAAATATACCGACATGCAAGGGCCACCCGGGGAAAGCCCGGCAAGCGAGGCGATATTGAGTATCTTGCCGCTTTGCCTGGCGATCATGCCGGGCAGCGCGAGGCGGGTGAGCGCAGTCAATGCCGCGATATTGAGCTGGATCATGCTTTCGATGCGCTCCGGCTGCTCATGGGCAAACTCGCCCGCATCCCCGAAGCCGGCGTTGTTCACCAGCACCTCGATTTCCGGGGCGCAGGCGCTGATTTCCCGCCACAGGGAAACGGCGGCGCCGGGCTGCGCCAGGTCCAGCTGGATGATGTGCACCGCGACATCGCTGGCCAGGCTGAGTTCGTCGGCCAGGTCGCGCAGGCGTTCGGCGCGGCGCGCGGTGATGACCAGGTCATAGCCGTCCCTTGCCAGCAGGCGCGCCAATTCCACCCCGATGCCGCTGGATGCACCCGTGATGACTGCGGTTTTATTGCCCATTGCCATCCTCCCCTTAAAGCGCGATGCCCGGCAGGATTTTATGTTTCTTTCAGGCTTTTGTCGCGTAACGGCGGATGATTAGGGTAAAATATGCGCTTCATCATTGTTGGCAGGGCATCATGATCAAGGGCAGTATCGTTGCAATCGTCACGCCGATGCAGGAAGACGGCAGCCTGGATATGGCCGCGTTCCGCGCATTGATCGATTTCCACATTGCGCAGGGTACGGACGGCATCGTGGTGGTGGGCACCACCGGCGAATCCCCCACCGTGGACGTGGAAGAGCATGAGAAGCTGATCGCCGAGGCGGTGAAGCATGCCGCCAAGCGCATCCCCATCATTGCGGGCACCGGCGCCAATTCCACCCGCGAGGCCATCGAACTGGCGGCCTTCTCGAAGAAGGCGGGGGCGGATGCCAGCCTGACCGTGGTGCCGTATTACAACAAGCCCACCCAGGAAGGGCTGTATCAGCACTTCAAGGCCATCGCCGAGGCGGTGGACATGCCGCACATCCTGTACAACGTCCCCGGGCGCACCGGTGCGGACATGAACAACGATACGGTGCTGCGCCTGGCGCAGGTCCCCAATATCGTCGGCATCAAGGATGCCACCGGCGGCATCGAGCGCGGCAGCGATCTCTTGCAGCGCGCGCCGAAAGACTTCGCGGTATACAGCGGCGATGACGCCAGCACCCTGGCGCTGATGCTGCTGGGCGCGGCGGGCACGATTTCGGTCACCGCCAACGTTGCGCCGAAGCTGATGCACGAAATGTGCATGGCGGCGCTGGCGGGCGAGGTGGAAAAGGCGCGCGAGATCAATTACCGCCTGCTGGGGCTGCATCGCCACCTGTTCATCGAGGCCAACCCGATCCCGGTGAAGTGGGCGGTGGCGCGCATGGGCAAGATGAAAAACGTATTGCGCCTGCCGCTTACGCCGCTTTCCGCCGCCGCTCAGCCAGCGGTGGAAAACGCCATGCGCCAGGCCGGGATCATTTGATGCCGGGCAACCTGGCCATTTCAAGGAAACTTCAGATTAAATGAAAACCAGCATGAAAACCACAGCCTTATTGATGTTCGCCCTTTTGGCATTGGCCGCGTGCAGCGTGCCGGAGCGCACCGATTACAAGTCGGCCGCCTCGGACAAGGGGCGCCCGCTGGACATGCCGCCCGACCTGGTGCTGCCCAAGGGGGATGCGAAGTATGTCGTTCCGGACGGCGGAACTGAGACCACGGCGACTTATTCCGATTATGCGAAGGGCAACGCTGCCCAGAAGCAGTCCTGCACTTGCCCAAATGGCGAAGCCGTCGCTCCGGCTCCCGCAATCTCCAAGCCGCCGGTTGCGGCGGCCGTGCCCCCGGTGATGAAGGAGAATGGCGGCGGTAAGGTCATCACCATCGCCGAACCGTTTGACCGCTGCTGGCTCAGGGTCAGCCAGGGGCTGGACCAGGCTGGCATTGCCGTGGAAGACAAGGATCGCAGCAAGGGCGTGTTTTACCTCAAGAATCGCAACCAGCTGAGCGTGCAGGGCAAGTCGGCAACGGTCTGCGAAGTCACCGCCAGCAATGGCAAAGGCTCATCCGGCGGAGAAGCCGCGATCACCCTGGATGCACTTTACAAGGCGCTGAGCAAGTAAGGAACCTCGGCAGGGGCCATTTCACCCATGCGGTTCGCGTTATTAGGCAGCGGCAGCGAAGGCAACGGGCTGGTGGTGCAGGCAGGGCGTACCGTCGTGCTGATGGATTGCGGTTTTTCCGTGGCCGAAACGGCGGCGCGCCTGTCCCGGCTGGGGCTGGAACCCGCGCAGCTTTCCGGCATCATCGTCACCCACGAACACAGCGACCATATCAGCGGCGTGGCGCGCCTTTCGCGCCAGCATGGCATTCCCGTATGGATGACCCACGGCACGCTGCGCATGCACCTGGGCCAGGCGGGCCGGTTTGGTATATCTGGCGAAATGCCCGAGGTCACCGAAATAGACCCGCATGCCGCGTTTGACATTGGCGAGCTGCAAGTGCATCCCTACATCGTTCCGCATGACGCCGCCGAGCCCGTGCAATACGTATTTGGCGGCGCTGGTGCGCCCAGGCTGGGCGTGCTCACCGATGCGGGCTGCGCCACCCCGCACATCGAAGCCATGCTGAATGGCTGCGATGCGCTGGTGCTGGAATGCAACCATGACGAAGCCATGCTGGCCAATGGCGACTATCCCTACTTTCTCAAGCAGCGCGTGGCCGGGCGCCTGGGCCACCTGAGCAATACCGAGGCGGCGCGCCTGCTGGCACGGCTCGACACCTCGCGCCTGAAGCACATTGCCGCTGCCCACCTGAGCAGCAAGAACAACACGCCGGAACTGGCCGTGGAGGCCCTGAGTGCCGCGCTGGGGTGCGAGAAGGAATGGATCGCGGTGGCGACGCAGGACGAAGGCCTGGGGTGGCGGGAAATGTCAGCTGTTTAGCGCGGCGGGGTTTCTCAGGCGTCGACCAGCGAGCGCAGCTTGGCGTCTTCCTGCTGGATGTGGCTCACCAGCCAGGCGCGCAGATAGAGCAGGATGTCGAACTGCGCCACCAGCGGGTTGTTGTGCAGCTCCTGGTAGAATTCCTGCACCTTTTCCTCGAAGGCGTGGTGCTGATTCTCCTGGCGCTGGATGTCGGCAAAGTGATAATACCCCATCATGGATTCTTCGGCGCGGAAGTGCACCTTGGCATAGGCTTCCAGCGCCTTGATCAGGCGGGCCACGTTGCGCGCACCGCGCTTGTGCACCACCACATCGTGCAGGTCGTTGACCAGGTCGAACAGGTAGCGGTGGTGCTCGTCTATCACGCCGATGCCCACGCTCAGGCTGTCGGACCAGCGTACCCAGTTTTCCTTTGCGTGCTCGACCGGCGGCAACGACAGCTCCTGCTTGGGGTCGATGATGTCGTCGCGGTAGAGTTCGCGGATGCGCACGATTTCGGGCATGGCATGCTGGAATGCGGTCACCACCTCTGGGTCGAAGTGCTGCCCGGACTGGCTGACGATCCATGCCGCCGCTTCCTCCACAGTCCAGGGTTTCTTGTAGGGGCGGGTTGAGGTCAGGGCGTCGAATACGTCCGCGACCGCACAGATGCGCGCCAGGATGGGTATCTGTTCGCCCTTGAGGCCTTTAGGGTAGCCGCTGCCGTCCCAGCGTTCGTGGTGGGAACCGGCGATTTCGCGCGCCGCCTCGATCAATGGGTCATTGCCGGTGAGTATGGTGACGCCTATCGTGGTGTGCGTCTTCATCACCTCGAATTCCGCGGGGGACAGCTTTTCCGGCTTGAGCAGGATCGAGTCGGCAATGCCGATCTTGCCGACATCGTGCATCGGGGCGGCGATATACAGCAGTTCGCGCATGGCCTCGGAGATGCCCATGGACTTGGAGATGGCCTGCGCGACATTGGTCATGCGCATGATGTGCCAGCCGGTTTCGTTGTCGCGGTATTCGGCGGCCACGCCCAGTGCGCGGATGGCGTTGGTGCGTGCATCCTCCAGCTCGACTTCGCGCACGCGCAGGGTTTCCAGGGTAAGTGCACGGTTGACCAGGCCGGAAAGGGCATGCCCCAGGTCAATCAGGAAATTCATGTGTGCCGGGCCGGGCTGGTAGCCGGCAGGAGCGAACAGCACGGCATAGCCGACGCCATGGTTCTCGATGCGCAAGGGGAGCAAAATCAGGCGGGTCAGCCTGGTTCCGCCTGGAGCGGGGAGTTCCATGTCTTCAAGCAGGCAGGTTTCGCTGATCGTGCCATTGGCGAACGGTCCCATGTCCCACTGGAAGCTGCTTTTCCAGTATGGATCCATGCCCGACTGGGCCACCTGGAAATGCTTTTTTCGCGGATTGAGCAGCAGGATCGCCCCGCGCGGTTCCAGGGGCAGGTCGTAATGCAGGCTGAGTATGCCGAACAACCGGTCCAGCAGGGTATCCAGGTCGGCGCTGAAGCCGGTGGACACGGTCAGCTCGAACACCAGTTTACTGATGGCTTGCGATTCGGTGTCCTTATCCATAGCCTGGCATTGTTTCAAAACGGGGGAACGATGTTAACCCAGTTCCCGCGATCGTCCAAATCCTATGCGGATCGAATAGCTAAGGGGGCAGGCTATTCGATCAGCAGACCATCCACCAGCTTGAGCTGGCGCTGCATCTTGCTGGCGAGATCGAGGTCGTGCGTGGCGACAATGAAGCTGGTGTTGAGGCGGTCATTGAGTTCCTGCATCAGGTTGAACAGGGCATTGGCGCTGATGCGGTCCAGGTTGCCGGTGGGTTCGTCGGCCAGCACGCAGTCGGGTTCGGTGACCAGGGCGCGCGCCACGGCGGCACGCTGGCGCTCGCCGCCGGATAGCTCGGCAGGCATGTGGTCGATGCGCTTGGACAGGCCCACCTGTTCGAGCAGGATGGCGGCGCGCGGATAGGCCTTTTCCTTCCTGACGCCGCGAATCAGCAACGGCATGGCGACATTTTCCAGCGCGGTGAATTCGGGCAGCAGGTGGTGGAATTGGTAAACAAAACCCAGGTGGCGGTTGCGCAATTGGCCGCGCTGCACCTCGTTCATGGCTTCCAGCTCCTGGCCCAGTATGGAGATGCTGCCCGCGCTGGCTTCGTCCAGCCCGCCCAGGAGATGCAGCAGGGTGCTTTTGCCCGAACCGGATGCGCCGGTGATGGCGACGCTTTCGCCACGCGCGACTTCCAGTTTTATCCCGTTCAGCACCAGCACATTGAGGTGGCCCTGCGAGTAGATCTTGCGCAGGTCGTGGCAGGCAAGCACGGTTTCGGCGCGGGGCGCTGCAGGCGCGACGGTCTCGTTTGTTTCGGCTGTTTCGTCCGTCATCATTCGTACCTCAGTGCTTCAGCGGGCTGGGTGCGGGAGGCGCGCCAGCTTGGGTAAATCGTGGCCAGCAGGCTGATCAGGAAGGAGAAATACGCCACCGTCAGCACGTCGCTCTCGTGCAGGTCGGAAGGCAGCTCGCTGATCAGGTAGACGTCCTTGGAGAAGAACTGGATGCCGAACAGGTGCTCGATGAAGGGCACGATGGTCTCGATATTGAGTGCGATGAGCACGCCGCTGAATACGCCGAGCAGCGTGCCCACCAAACCGATGACCACGCCCTGCACCATGAAGATTTTCATGATGGAGAGCGGTGATGCGCCCAGCGTGCGCAGGATGGCGATGTCGGCCTGCTTGTCGGTGACTGCCATCACCAGCGTGGAGACGATGTTGAATGCGGCCACTGCGACGATGAGCGAGAGGATGATGAACATCATCTTCTTTTCCATCTGCACCGCGCGGAAATAATTGGCGTTCTGCCGCGTCCAGTCGCTGGCATACAGGCCGTTCGGCAGCTTGCCGTTGAGCGCGTGCGCCACTTCCGGCGCGCGGTCCACGTCATGCAGGTGCGCGCCGATGCCGCTGACCGTGTTTTCCAAGCGGTACAGCTTTTGCGCGTCGTTCAGGTGGATCAGGGCCATGGTGAGGTCATACGGGAACATGCCGACCTCGAAAATGCCGGTCACGCGGAATTGCTTGACGCGCGGCAGCGTCCCCGCGGGGGTGATCTGCCCTTGCGGAATCAGGAGCAGCACCTTGTCGCCAACCTGGGCATCCAGCTTGTGCGCGAGGTCCACGCCCAGCACGATGCCGAATTCCCCGGGACGCAGGCTTGCCAGGCTGCCCGGCCTTACTTTCGAGGCCAGGCCGGTGAGGCGGTTTTCCGCATCGGGCAGGATGCCGCGCACCATCACGCCCTGCGCACGGTCGCCCAGCGTCAGCATGCCTTCGCCGTCGACGTAGGGCGCCGCAGCGCTGACTTCGGGGTTTTTGGATAACCCATCCAGTACCGGCTGCCAGTCGGCGATTTGTCCATTCTCGCTGGCGATCTGCAAGTGCGGGGCGATGCCCAGGGTGCGCGCGCGGATCTCCTTCTGGAAGCCGTTCATCACCGACAGCACGACAATCAGCGCCATCACGCCCAGCGCAATGCCGAGCATGGAAATCAGCGAAATGAAGGAAATAAAGTGATTGCGCCGCTTGGCGCGGGTGTAGCGCAGACCGATGAAAAGTTCGTAGGGGCGCAAAATTGATGGACTGGAAATGTGGATAGACGATAGTTTGCCACAAGCGCGGGGAAAATGGGATGCTAAACTTACAATATCAACATGGCTGCTGCGACCAGCAGGAAGATTCGATGCAAGTCCACCTGGTAATCCCTGACCTATTCCTGCAGCACGAGGCTGCGTCCAAAGCCTATTCAGGCCTGCGCCTGCCGGCTCTGGAAAAGCTGCTGGCACGCAGTGCAGCCACCGCCTTGCCGGTGGCCACGCTCGAAACCTGGCTTTGTGCGGCTTTCGGCGCGGAAGCGGTCGCCCCGGTCAGCCTGCTGGCGGAGGGCGGCCATCCCGGCACGGCATACTGGCTGCGTGCCGACCCTGTGCACCTGATGCTCAGGGGGAGCGAAGTCGTCCTGCACCCCGTGGCTTCGCTCAGTGTGGATGAGGCAGGGCAATTCTGCGACAGCCTGAACCGGCATTTCTCCGATGACGGGCTGCATTTCATCGCCCCTCATCCGGATCACTGGTATTTACGCCTGGAGCGAGCTCCAAATCTTGCCACGCACCCGCTGGCGCAGGTTGCCGGCCGTGACATCCGCGATTTTCTGCCGCATGGCGGGGATGCTCTGCACTGGCACAGGCTGCTCAATGAAATCCAGATGCTGCTCACGGCGCATCCGGTGAATGCTGCGCGCGAGGCCAGGGGGGGCTGGTTGATCAACAGCATCTGGCCGTGGGGCGGGGGCTTTGCGCCGGAAAAGCTGGTGCAACCCTGCGCCCGGATGTATACCGACAGCGGGCTGGCCGCTGCCTTTGCACGGGCGGCGGGGATGACGCCCCTGTCCCTCCCGGGGGACGGGGCAGGGTGGCGGACCGGGGAGGCGGGCATCATACTCATGGTCTGGGATGGCTTGCGCCATGCCTTGCAGCATGGCGATCTGGGCGAATGGCGTGTTTCGCTGCAGCGCTTCGAGGATCACTGCGCACAGCCCTTGCTGCATGACCTGCGTCTTGGGCGCATCGAAAAAGTCACGCTGGATGTCGTGCAGGGCCAGGGGATGGCACCGGAGCAGGGTGGGCGGCGCTACACACTCAGGCGCGGCGGCGCCTGGCAATTCTGGCGCTGGGCCAAGGGCCTGGGCAAATACGCCGCCTAGCATGTCCCAGGCGGAAGCCCATGCAAGACTATCAGCCGCGGATTCGAGGGCATAAAACAAAACCCCCGGCATGCCGGGGGTTTTTTGCTGCTCAGGTACGTGAAAACCGGCTTTACAGGGGCTTGAACCTGTAGGTGCCAACGCCGCCAGTGCCGGTCAGCATTTCGGTGATGACGATGCCTTTGCCGGGCAGGCCCATGCCGGACAGCTTGGTGCCAACCTTCAGGCGACCGTGGCTGATGGAGGTGACGGTCAACACATCGCCGGAGTAGGTGCCGCTCAGAGCATAAGAGTCGTCACCATCGCCCTTGCCATGTTCGTGGCCTTCATCACGGCCCTTGCCATGCCCTGCACCCATGGTGGCCGAGATGGGGGTCGCTGCGGGGGCAACGGTCTCGGACAGGGGGGCAGACGGAGCAGGCGCAGCAGTGGTTGTCGTTGTGGTCGAGGTCATCGACGGAGCGGGAGGAGGAGCAATCGATGTGCTCGTGCTGCTACTCGTCGACGTTGTCGAGGGCGCCGGAGCCGAGGTGCCGCTGATTGTCAGGGATTGACCAAAAGCAGCCGTAGAAAAAGACAATGCTGACAGTATGGTTGCTGCCGCTATGTGCTTATGTTGAATTTTCATGATTATGACTCCTCTCGTTAAATTTGGTACGTGTGCACGATAAGGTGGCGCGAAGTTAAATGCAATCCCCCGGGGACGAACGGAGCGCCAGGAATGACAAGCGGCAGGTAAAAAGCCGACGAACGGCAGTTTTATTTCGACGAGCGGCAGTTTTTGCCTGGCTGACCATCCGGGCAGGGGCTATGAGCGAAACTGTGTGCAAAGCGGGCGGGTTCGGAAGCGCGCGGTAGTGTAGAATTGGGCCATAATGGTGATGGGGACGATATAAAGGGTTGAAAGCGATGGCATTCTGGAATTCGCTTTTCGGGTTTTTCTGGCGCGAGGAATCCACCCTGGTGCTGGTGATGGCGCTGGTGCTGACCGCCATGCTGTTCCACTTCCATCGCGATGACAAGGAAGAGCGCAAGACCATAGCCAATACGCTGGTGGTGTTTCTTGTCTGTCTGGTCGGGCAATTCGTCAGCGGGCTGCTGCATGCAGCCGAGTTCACTCAGGGCGCCGAGATACTCCGCGAAGCTTTCGTGATCGGCAGCGGCATTGCAATCATCCGCCTGTGGGGGCTGCTGATATTCCGCTCCGTCCTCCCCGCCCTCAAGCTGTCCCCGCCGCGCATCACCGAGGATATTTCCGTCATCGTCGTCTATATCGCCTGGGGCATGGTGCGGCTGCGCTATGCCGGGCTGGAACTGAGCGGCATCATCGCGACTTCGGCGATGATCACCGCCGTGGTGGCGTTCGCCATGCAGGATACGCTGGGCAATATCCTGGGCGGGGTGGCGCTGCAAATGGACAATTCCATCGAGATCGGCGACTGGATCAAGGTGGACGACATCTCCGGCAGGGTGGTGGACATCCGCTGGCGTGCCACCCTGGTCGAGACGCGCAACTGGGAAACCGTGGTGTTCCCCAACAGCCAGCTGATGAAGAGCAAGTTCGTGGTGCTGGGCAGGCGCACCGGGCAGCCGGTGCAGTTGCGCCGCTGGGTGTGGTTTAACGTGAGCTCGGAAGTGGCCGCCCCCAGGGTGATCAAGACCATAGAGGAGGCGCTGCACGAGGTGGATATCCGCAACGTCGCGAAGGAGCCGGTGCCCAATTGCGTGCTGATGGACATGGATGACAAGGGCTATCTGCGCTACGCGGTGCGCTACTGGCTGACCGACATTGCGATAGACGACCCCACCGATGCCGCGATGCGCTGGCACGTGGTGACGGCGCTGCAGCGCGAAGGCATCAAGCTGGCGCTGGACGAGCGCAGCGTCCATCTCACCAAGGAAACCGAAAAGTACGAGGAGGCGGTGCGCCATCGCGAGGTTACCCTGCGCCTGAAAATCCTGCGCAAGGTGGAGCTGTTCTCGCAGATGACCGACGAAGAGCTGCGGGTGCTGGCGGAGCGCCTGAGATTTTCCCAGTTTGCGCGGGGCGACATCATCTCCAAGCAAGGGGCGACCGCGCACTGGCTGTATGTCATCATCAGCGGGGAAGCGGAAGTCTATCTGGAGCTGCCCGGGGGCGGAAAGCATGTGCTGCGCGACCTGGGGCGCGGCAGCTTTTTCGGCGAGATGGGCCTGATGACCGGGGCGCAGCGCTCTGCCACCGTGATGGCCAAGACCGACGTGGAATGCTACCGGGTGGACAAGGATATGTTCGAGGAAATCCTGCACGCCCGTCCCGCCATCGCCGAGGAAATGTCGCAGGT
>DATDDB010000089.1:0-2426 GCA_036524005.1 Gallionellaceae bacterium
CGAGAATCCGGGCCATCGGCACCGCCCCGCGCGGGATGGCCAGCACCAGCGGGTTCTGGCCGCGATAGGTTTGCAGCTTTTCCGCGAGCTTGTCGGCCGCGTCGTCACGATTGAGAAAACGCATGATAGTGCTCCTCAAACTGCCACATGTCTGCATCATAGCGCCTATTTGGATTGACGGCACCCCCAACCTGAAAGACGAGGAAACGGATTGAGCCCATAAAAGGTTAGCTTGCTAACGGTTATCGTGCTGGCCTACAATTTCAACTCTCAAAGCATAAGAGCGCGTCATTTGAAAGCACTGGACGAACAATTTGCCGAATCGCTGCACTTGGCGGCGCACGGCTGGCGCATCGCGCTGGACCGGCGCTTGCGCCCGCTGGGCTATTCGCGTTCGCGCTGGATGGTGCTGCTGCATGTCTCGCTCAAGGACGGCATCAGTCACCGCGAACTGGCCGACCGTCTCGGCATCGAAGCGCCCACCCTGGTGCGCCTGGTTGACCGCATGGAGGGCGAAGGCCTGATCAGCCGCCGCGCTTCCGAGGTCGACCGCCGCGTGAAGCATTTGCACCTTTCCCCTGCGGGACGCAAGGAAGTCGCGCGCATCCGCGCCAGCGCCGCCGAGGTGCGCATGGAAGCCCTGGCGGGGCTGGACCAGGCCGAGATCAGCGCCACCCTGAAAATACTGAAGAAAATACGCACCACCCTGGAGAATCTGGAATGAAACGCATTGCCGAAAACAGGAAACCTATCGCCATCGCACTGCTCGTCGTCGCCGTGCTGGGCGGGATCGGTTATCAGCAATACAGCTCGCACTACCGCAGCACCGAGAACGCCTACCTCAATGCGGACGTGGTTCCGGTCGCAGCACAGGTGGCAGGGCGCATCACCAATGTTTATGTGAAGGACAACCAGCAGGTGCACAAGGGCGATGACCTGTTCGACATAGACCCGGAGCCGTTCCGCATTGCGCTGGCGCGCGCGGAAGCCAACCTGGCGCAGGCCATGCAGAACTCGAGGGAGGATGCTGCGGAAGTTGCCGCTGCACGTGCCCAGGTCGACCAGACCAGCATGGACCTGAACAATGCGCGCGCCAGTTACGTGCGCGCCAAGGAACTGGTTGGCCAGCATTTCACCTCGCAACAATCGGCGGATGACGCCCAGACTCGCGTGCAAACCCTGGAGGCGTCTCTGCAACAGGCGCGTGCCAAGCTGGCCAAGGCGCTTTCCGCACCCGCCAAGCCGCAGGAGCGCGCGGACGTGCTGAAGGCGCAGGCCGAAATCGCCCAGGCCAAGCTGGATCTGGGGCACGCGCATGTGACCGCCATGGTGGATGGACAGATCAGCAACCTCAGCCTCACCCCGGGCTCGCTGGTCGGCGTGGGTGCGCCGCTGTTTGCCCTGATCGCGGACAACAGCTTCCATATCGACGCCAATTTCAAGGAAACCGAACTGCCCGGCATCCATCCCGGCCAGGAGGTGGACATCAAGATAGACATGTATCCCGGCCAGCCCTTCAAGGGTACGGTGGAAAGCCTTTCCGGCGGCACCGGAACCGCCTTCTCGCTGCTGCCGCCGCAGAACGCCACCGGCAACTGGGTGAAAATCGCCCAGCGCGTGCCGGTGCGCATCAAGCTTGCCCCTGCCGAAGCCGGCCATCCGCTGCGCATAGGCGCGACGGCGACGGTGACGGTACGCCTCCAGTAAGCAGGTGAACGTCAAAACCTCACCACAGAGACACAGAGAAAAACAATACCAAAACCAATGAGTTGGATTGTGAAAACCAATGCTTTGCCGATGCGCCGGAAGACCGGGCATCCGCTTAATCCTTTTTACTCCGTGCTGTCTCTGTGCCTCTGTGTCTCTGTGGTGGAATTGTTTTTTACATGAACTCCAACCGGCTTCTAACCAGCATTGCCGTGATGGCCGCCACCATCATGCAGGTGCTGGACACCACCATCACCAACGTCGCGCTGCCCAACATGGCGGGCGAGCTGGACGCCACGCCGGACAACATCAGCTGGGTGCTTACCTCCTACCTGATTGGCTCAGCTATCGTCATGCCGCTCACCGGCTATATTTCGGACCGCATCGGGCAGAAGCGCTTTTTGCTCATCAGCATTGCCGGATTCGTGATCACCTCCGCGTTGTGCGGCATGGCCACTTCGCTGCTCCAGATCGTGCTGTTCCGTTTCATGCAGGGGCTGTTTGGCGCATCGCTGGTGCCGCTGTCGCAAACCATCATGCTGCACCTCTTCCCGGGCGAGCAGCGCGGCAAGGCGATGGCGATCTGGGCGATGGGCGTGATGGTCGCGCCGGTGATGGGCCCCACCCTGGGCGGCTGGCTCACCGAGCAAATCAGCTGGCGCTGGACGTTCTACATCAACCTGCCGGTCGGCATTTTCTCCTTCGTGCTTGCGGCGCGC
>DATDDB010000090.1:0-25353 GCA_036524005.1 Gallionellaceae bacterium
TCATCCTTCACCAGCACGCAGCCGACGCGCGGATTGGGGCTGGTGCTGTACAGGCCGCGTTCGGCCAGCCGCAGCGCATGCGCCATCCACTGGCTGTCTGCCGCTGTCAGCATGGTTACTCGGTTTTGTTGCGGCGTTTGACGGGGGGCTTGCGCACAGCCTCGACCGCTTCGGTGAAATCGCCCACGTCCTGGAAGCTCTTGTATACCGAGGCAAAACGGATATAGGCCACCTTGTCCAGCTTGAGCAGCTCCTTCATCACCATCTCGCCGACCTGGCGCGAGCCGATTTCGCGCTCGCCCAGTTCGAAGATTTTTTGCGTGACGCGGTCGATCGCCGCGTCCACCAGCTCGGTGGACACCGGGCGTTTGTGCAGGGCGCGGGTAAAGCTGGTGCGCAGCTTTTCGTCATCGAATTCGGTGCGAGTGCCGTTCTGCTTCACCACCTGCGGCATGCGCAACTCCACCATCTCGTAGGTGGTGAAGCGCTTGTCGCACGACAGGCAGCGGCGGCGGCGGCGGATGCTGTCGCCTTCATCGCTTTCCCGGGTGTCAACGACCTGGGTGTCGGGGTGCTTACAGAACGGACACTTCACTGTTCACCCCTGCAAATCTGCTGCGCAGCCAGATTGCTGCGTCACGTGCTCGTTCATTCCTCGCCTACCTATTTGGTATGTCTCGTCATTCACTGCGCGGTTCCTTGCACTCTGGCTGCTCGCTACGATTTTCAGGGGTGAACAGCGGATTGGCTATGCCCCATACACCGGGAACGCCGCGGTCAGCTTCTTCACTTCACCCACAACGCGTGCAATCACCGCATCGTCGTTCGGTGCGTCCAGCACGTCGGCGATCAGGTGGGCGAGCTTTTCAGCTTCCAGTTCCTTGAAGCCGCGCGTGGTCATGGCGGGCGAGCCGATGCGGATGCCGCTGGTGACGAAGGGCTTTTCCGGATCATTGGGGATGGCGTTCTTGTTCACCGTGATATGGGCACGGCCCAGGGCGGCCTCGGCATCCTTGCCGGTGAGTTTCTTGGCGCGCAGGTCCACCAGGAACACATGGCTGTCGGTGCGGCCGGAAACGATGCGCACGCCGCGCTCCGTCAGCACGCGCGCCATCACGCGCGCGTTGTCGATCACCTGCATCTGGTATGCCTTGAATTCCTTGCTGGCTGCTTCCTTGAACGCCACCGCCTTGGCGGCGATCACGTGCATCAGCGGGCCACCCTGCAGCTGGGGGAAGATCGCCGAATTGAGCGCCTTCTCGTGTTCCGCTTTTGCCAGGATCAGGCCGCCGCGCGGGCCGCGCAAAGTCTTGTGGGTGGTGGTGGTCACGAAATCCGCTATGCCCACCGGGCTGGGGTAATAGCCTGCCGCCACCAGGCCCGCGTAGTGCGCCATGTCCACGAAAAGATACGCGCCCACGCTGTCCGCGATTTCGCGGAAGCGTTTCCAGTCTATCACCAGGGCGTAGGCGGAAGCGCCCGCCACGATCATCTTTGGCTTGTGCTCGTTGGCCAGCTTCTGCACCTGGTCGTAATCGATTTCTTCCTTCTCGTTCAGGCCGTAGGTGATGGCGTTGTATAGCTTGCCGCTGATGTTGACCGAAGCGCCGTGGGTCAGGTGGCCGCCGTGCGCGAGAGACATGCCCAGGATGGTGTCGCCGGGCTTTAGCACCGATACGTACACCGCCTGGTTGGCCTGCGAGCCGGAATGCGGCTGCACGTTGGCATATTCTGCGCCGAACAGCGCCTTGGCGCGGTCTATCGCCAGTTGTTCGGCGACGTCCACGTATTCGCAGCCGCCGTAATAGCGCTTGCCGGGATAGCCTTCGGCGTACTTGTTGGTGAGCTGGCTGCCCTGTGCCTCCATGACTGCGGGGCTGGTATAGTTTTCCGAGGCGATCAGCTCGATGTGATCTTCCTGGCGGCGGGTTTCATTCTGGATCGCGGCCCACAGGTCCGGGTCGACGACGGAAATGGTATTTTTTCTAGAGAACATGGCAGCCTTCCAAATGCTATAGGGTAAAAAACGCATTTTACCATGCGGGCGGGAAAGGCACGAAATGCGGGATTTCGGCCCATGGCTCCGGGTGAAGCTCGGCCCGGGCCAGGTCTTACATCTCGGGCAGGCTCGGCCGCTTGGGTATAAAATGCGAACATCTCCTCCGGCATTGGGGCTTATATGGCTCTTCTGGAACTCAGGAACGTCACGCGCCGCTTCGGCGATTTCGTCGCCGTGAACGATGTCAGCCTGAGCATCGAGGCCGGGGAGTTTTTCACCCTGCTCGGCCCTTCCGGCTGCGGCAAGACCACCATCCTGCGCATGATCGCGGGCTTCGACCAGCCCGATGCCGGGCAGATATTCCTCAATGGCGCGGACCTGGCCGACACGCCTTCGGAAAAGCGCCCAGTGCGCACGGTGTTCCAGAACTACGCGCTGTTTCCGCACATGACAGTTGCGCAAAACATCGCTTTCCCGCTGAAGATGGCGCACCTTCCCCGCAGCGACGCAGACAGGATGCTGAAGGAGGGGCTGGAGCTGGTGCATCTGTCCGACAAGGCCGATGCCTACCCGCATGAGCTCTCCGGCGGGCAGAAGCAGCGCGTGGCACTGGCGCGCGGGCTGGTGAACCGCCCTGCCGTGCTGCTGCTGGACGAGCCGCTGGGGGCGCTCGATGCCAAGCTGCGCGAGGAGATGCAGGTGGACCTGATTAACCTGCAAAAGGAAGTGGGCGTCACCTTCGTGTTCGTCACGCATGCGCAGGTGGAGGCGCTGGCCTTGTCACACCGCATCGCGGTGATGCGCGACGGTCGCGTGGAGCAGGTGGACGAACCGGCGAAACTGTATGGCTTTCCGAAAACCCGGTTCGCCGCCGATTTCATCGGGCATATCAACATGCTGGATGCACAGGTGCTGGAGCCTTTGCACGGCCAGGCGCGCCTGGCCGTGCCCGGTATCGGCGATATCATGGCTTCGCATTTGCACGGGGTGCCAGCCGGCAGCAAGGGGACCTTCGCCATCCGCCCCGAGCAGGTGCGCATCGGCATCCATGAGGAAATCCAGGAGCTCAAGAACCATTTCCGCGGCACGGTGCGCCATTTCCTGTATCGCGGCGACGTGACGGTGTTCAAGGTGAGCCTGCCCAACGGCGTGATCATGGAGGCGCTGCTGCCCAATTCGGCGCCGGGACGCGCCGAGCTGTTTGAAGTGGGCGATTCGGTGAGCGTGGGGTGGCGGCATGATGCGGGGGTGTTTTTGCGGGATTGAGTTCGACGTTTTTTAGAAAATGGAAAAAATTCACCACTGAGGCGTTTGGAATGAACAGCAAAGTGCGCAGCTTCTTTTCCCGAGCGCGGCTCGCCAAATTGACGGTGAGCGGGCCGCCGTTCGTATTCCTGCTGCTGTTTTTCCTGCTGCCCGGCATCATCATGGTGATCGCCTCGTTCCGCTATCCCGGTGAGTTCGGCGGGCTGGCCCCGATAGTCTCGGCCACGCCCGAAACGCTGCACGGGTTGACGCTGGAGACCTACCGGTTCTTTTTCGGCGATGCCATCTACGCTAGGGTGCTGTTCAAGTCGTTCCTGGTGGCGCTGGCCACCACGCTGATCTGCCTGGCGCTGGCCTATCCGCTGGCGCTGCTGATCGCGCGCAGCCCGAAGAAGCGCCGCGACTTCATGGTGCTGCTGGTGATTTTGCCCTTCGCCAGCAGCTTCCTGATCCGCGTGTATGCCTGGATGATCCTGCTCGGGCCGCAGGCGGCGCTGAGCCAGGCGCTGAACGGGGTGCTGGGGGCGCTGGGCATGGCTCCGGTGCACCTGCTGTTTTCGCCGTTCGCGGTGCTGGCCGCCATGGTCTATGTGCACCTGCCGTTCATGGTGCTGCCGCTCTACACCAACCTGGAGAAACACGATCCCACCCTGCTTGATGCGGCGCAGGATTGCGGAGCCAATGCCTGGCACCGGTTCTGGCGCGTGACGTTCCCATTATCCTTGCCTGGCATTTATTCCGGCTCGGCGCTGGTGTTCATTCCGGTGCTCGGCATGTTCGCCATCCCAGATATCCTCGGCGGCACCGGGGACATGCTGGTGGGCAACCTGATCAAGGAGCAATTCCTGGTGACGCGCGACTGGCCGTTCGGTTCCACGCTTTCCATCATGCTCACCCTCACCGTGCTGTTGTGCGTGTGGGCGGCTGCGAAGCTGGGCAGCACACGGGGACATTATGCCTAGGAGGCGCCATGCGTAGGGGATGGGGGTTGTGGGCGGCGGCACTGGGCGTATATGCCTTTTTGTACGCGCCCTTGCTCATCGTCATCGTCTATTCGTTCAACGATTCGCGGCTCAACGCGGAATGGGTCGGCTTTACCTGGCACTGGTATGGCGTGCTGCTGCACGACGAGGATATGCTTCAGGCGATAGGCAACTCGCTGTTCATCGCCGGGGTTTCCAGCCTGGCGGCCACGGTGCTGGGCACCATGGCTGGCATTGCCATGCACCGCTATGGCATGAAGGTGCTCACCTTCATGGTGCTGACGCCAGTGGCCATGCCCGAGATATTGCTGGGCGTATCGCTGCTGCTGTTCTTTATCCAGGTGCTCAACCTCACACTGGGGTTTGTCTCCATCATCCTGGCCCACATCACGTTTTCCATCGGCTTTGTCGCGGTGATCGTGCGCGCGCGCATGGCGGGCATAGAAGAAAGCATCTTCGAGGCAGCGCGCGATTGCGGCGCCACGCCCTGGAAGACCTTCCTCTACATCACTTTTCCGCTCATCCTGCCCGGCGTGGTGTCGGGCGCCTTGATGGCATTCACCCTCTCGATAGACGACTTCGTCATCACCTTCTTCACCGCTGGAGTAGGGGTGAGCACGTTGCCGCTGCGCGTTTATTCGATGATCAAGATCGCCGTCACGCCCGAGGTCAACGCGGTATCCACGTTGCTGATGCTGCTCACCCTGACCATGATCGTGCTGGCCACCCGGTTTTCGCCGGAAGTGCTGCGGGGAAAAGCGTGAAAACCCTCCTCGCGCTTGGCCTTTTCGCCCTTTGTGCTCAGGCTGTGGCAGACGATGTGTTGCACCTGTACAACTGGAACAATTACATCTCCGAGCAGACGGTGGAGCGCTTCGAGCAGCAGTGCGGCTGCCGCGTGGTGCAGGACTATTATTCCGACAACGAAGAGATGCTGGCAAAGCTCGCGGCGGGGGCGACCGGCTACGACATCCTGGTGCCCACCGGCAATGCGATGGAATCGCTGATCAGGCAGCATGCCCTGCGCCCGCTCGACAAGACCAGGCTGCCCAACCTGAAGAACATCAACCCTGTCTATCTCAACACCCCATTTGACCCGGGCAACCGCTATTCCGTGCCCTATGCCTACACCCTCACGGTGCTGGGCTACAACGTGGAGAAGACGCGCGAGCTAGGGCTGCCCACCGACACCTGGGCGATTATCTTCGAGCCGCAATACCTGGAAAAACTCAAGGGCCGCGTCACCGTGCTCGACTCCCAGCGCGAGCTGATGGCGGCGGCGCTCAAGTATCTCGGCTATTCGGCAAACGACACCGACGAGAATCATTGGGAACAAGCGAGCAGAATGATCATCCGCGCCAAGCCATACTGGGCGGCATTCAACGCCTCCAGCTACATCAAGGAACTGACGGTGGGCAATATCTGGGTGGTGCACGGCTATTCCAACGACATCTTCCAGGCCGGGCTCGACGCGCAAAAGGCCGGGCGCAAATTCCATGTTGCCGCCAGCATCCCGAAGGAGGGCGCCGTGCTGTCGCTCGATTCCATGGTGCTGCACAAGAGCGGGCCGCGCCCCGATCTCGCGTTGCAGTTCATTGACTTCATGCTGGAAGGCGCCAACTCCGCCGAGCTGACCAACCTGATCGGCTCCGGCAACCCCAACCAGGACGCGCTGCGCTTCATCAAGCCGGAAATTGCGCGCAACCAGTCGGTTTTCCCGGACCAGCGTCAACTGGCGCGCCTGGAAATGTTGCGCGACCTGGACCGCAACCAGCGGCGCGTGCTCTCGCGCATCTGGACCAAGATCAAGCTCGAATAGGGGCGCACCCCAAGGCATCGCGCGGATTCCGCTTCGTCGCATCCCGGTTACCTTGTTTTTGAATCCAGCACGATGAGCCGCTCGGCATTGCCGGCAAGCCATTCCGAAAGCTCTTGCCGGTTGTCTGGGGCGCCAGATTCTCATCCTTGGATAGCAGTATTCCTGCCGCCGCTGTTCCCTGACCGGTACGCTTTGTTGCCGCATCACCATACGCCATTACCCTGTTCCACTGAGTGAAATACCATGATTTGGGTATCAACGCCGGTAGCGCAATCGAATAGATTGACGGGTCTTTATCATGTTTATCGAGCACCCGCAAATGGAGGTCAAAATGAACAAGTCCCTGTGTTTCGTAATGGCGATGACCATGGCGTGTCTAACCTCCAGCCTTGCGGTTGCAGGTGAATATGGATCCAGCGACACGCGAGCCTGGCACCACAAGGATGACCACCACGGAATGATAATGGGCAAGCATGGGATGGAGGGCACGGTGGAGAGCGTAGACCTCAAAACCGGCTGGGTACATGTAAAAACCGGCGAGGGCAGCATGACGGTGCATTTCCCGCCGGATTCCATCAAGGACCTCAAGGCCGGCGACGCAATCAAGGTTTACTTGAGCTTCAGCAAGGGAGCAGTGAATAAGGGTGGAATGATGGACCACGACAAGATGACGAAGTGATAACGCCGTGATCGGCCGCGTTGCACGAGCGCGTATGCGGCTGGCGGCATTGTGTAATCGGAGTTCCACGTGATAGACAGGGAGGGTGCAATGCTGAAGCTGAATGTGAATGGGAAAGTCCATCAGGTTGATGTCGAACCCGATATGCCGCTGCTGTGGGTGCTGCGCGATACCATAGGCTACACCGGCACCAAGTACGGCTGCGGCGTGGGCGCCTGCGGCGCCTGCACCGTGCATCTGAATGGCGTGCCGGTGCGAGCCTGCCAGACCCCGGTATCCTCCGCCATCGGGCATCAGGTCGTCACGGTGGAAGGCTTGCGCGACCATGTAGCCCGCGCCGTGCAGGCCGCCTGGGAAAAGCTCGATGTGGTGCAGTGCGGCTACTGCCAGTCCGGGCAGATCATGTCGGCCGTGGCGCTGCTCAGCCACAACCGCGCGCCTACCGACGCCGACATAGACAACGCCATGTCGGGCAATATTTGCCGCTGCGATACGTATTCGCGCATCCGCGCTGCGATACACGAGGCGGCGAAGAATCTGGCATAGGAGCGCGACATGGACGACATCCGCATCGAGAATGAAAACCGCCGCGAGTTTATCAAGGCCGGTTTGGGGCTCACGCTCGGCCTCTATCTTGCCCCGCGTCTGGCATTTTCCGGCACGCCGGGCGGCGTGCACGCCGGTACTGTGCTGGAGCCGAACGCCTTCGTGCGCATCGGCACGGACAATACGGTGACCGTGATCTCCAAACATCTGGAGATGGGAGAGGGCACTTATACCGGTCTTTCCACGCTGGTGGCCGAGGAACTTGACGCCGCCTGGGCACAGGTGCGTGTCGAAGGCGCGCCTGCCGATGTCACGCGCTACGCTAACCTGTTCCTTGGGGCACAGCTCACCGGCGGCAGTTCGGCGATTGCAAACTCCTTTGAGCAGATGCGCCGCGCCGGCGCCACCGCGCGCGCCATGCTGGTGAGCGCCGCGGCGCAGCGCTGGCAGGTACCGGTTGACTCCATCACGGTGCACCAGGGCGTGGTCACGCACGCACATTCCGGCCGCCATGCAACTTTCGGCGAACTGGCCGAGGCTGCGTCCAGGCTGCCGGTGCCGGACAATGTCGCGCTCAAGGACCCCAAGCAATTCGAGTACATCGGCAAGCGTTTCCCGCGCAAGGATACGCATGACAAAATCAACGGCAGCGCCATCTACACCCAGGACGTCAAGCTGCCCAATATGCTGGTGGCTGTGGTTGCACACCCGCCGCTGTTTGGCGCCAGGCTGAAATCATTTGATGCCCAGCGCGCCAAGGCGATCAGGGGCGTGGTGGACGTGGTCGCCATTCCCACGGGAGTGGCCGTGCTGGCACCCGATTTCTGGAGCGCGAAGAAAGGGCGCGATGCGCTGAGCGTGGAATGGGATGAGTCGGACGCCTTTCGCCTCAGCACCAGCGAAATCTTCGCGCAATACCGCGAACTGGCGGGCAAGCCAGGGGCTTTGGCGCGCAATGACGGCAATGCCGAGCAGGCCATCGCCCAGGCCGCCAAGCGCCTGGAGGCGGAGTACGAGTTCCCGTATCTCGCGCACGCGTCCATGGAGCCGCTGAACTGTGTGGTCAGGCTGGGGGCGGACGGCTGCGAAATCTGGAACGGCGAGCAATCGCAGACCGGAGATCAACACGCGGTTGCGGCAGTGCTCGGGATCAAGCCCGAGCAGGTCAAGATCAAGATGCTGTATGCGGGCGGCAGCTACGGGCGACGCGCCAATCCCCATTCGGACTACGTGGTGGAGGCAGTGCAGATCGCCAAGGCCATCCAGGGACGCGCCCCGGTCAAGATGGTATGGACGCGCGAGGACGACATGCGCGCAGGTTACTACCGCCCGATGTATTTGCATCGGATTGCCGGTGGGCTCGACGGGCAGGGCAACCTCGTTGCCTGGCAGCAGCGCATCGTCGGCCAGTCCATCATGAGCGGCACCGCCATGGAGCCGCGCATGGTCAAAAACGGCATAGACGCGACCTCAGTCGAAGGTGCGCACAACCTGCCTTACGCTGTCCCCAACATTGCGGTGGATCTGCATTCTCCCAGGCTTCAGGTCCCGGTGCAGTGGTGGCGCTCGGTGGGCTCGTCGCACACGGCGTACTCGACCGAAACCTTCCTCGACGAGGCCGCCTACGCGGCAGGCCGCGACCCGGTCGAATTCCGCCGCGCGCTGCTCAACAAGCATCCACGCCACCTGGGCGTGCTGGAACTTGTAGCGCGCAAGTCGGGCTGGGGCCAGCCGTTGGCGCCCGGCAAGGCAGGAGAGAAGCGCGGGCGCGGGGTGGCCCTGCACAAATCGTTCAACACTTATGTGGCGCAGGTGGCGGAGGTCACGGTGCGTCCCGGAGGACGGTACTCGGTCGATCGCGTGGTGTGCGCGGTGGACTGCGGCGTGGCGGTCAACCCGGACGTGATTCATGCCCAGATGGAGGGCGGCATCGGCTTCGGGCTCTCCGCCGCGCTCTATGGGCAGATCACGCTGCACGACGGACAGGTGGAGCAATCCAGCTTCCCGGACTATCCGGTGGTGCGCATGAACGAGATGCCCAGGGTGGAAGTATACATTGTGGAATCGCAGGAAAAGCCCACCGGCGTCGGCGAGCCCGGCGTGCCGCCGATTGCCCCGGCGGTCGCCAATGCACTGTTTGCGGCCACCGGCCAGCGCCTGCGCAAACTTCCGCTGCGCCTCGCCTGATGGATAGCACCGATCAGCAGGTTCTCAAGACCGCCGTCGCGTGGCTCGATGGCGGCCGGCGCGTCGCACTGGCGACGGTGGCGCAAACCTGGGGCTCGTCGCCGCGCCCGCCCGGCGCCTGGATGGCGCTGCGCGACGATGGCGCCATCGCCGGCTCGGTTTCCGGCGGCTGTATCGAAGAGGATCTGGTTCAGCGCACGCGAAGCGTGGAGCGTTCCAGGTCAACACCGGAGATCGTCACCTATGGGGTCAAACCGGGCGATGCGGCACGCTTCGGCTTGCCGTGCGGAGGCACGGTGCAACTGGTGGTCGAGCATGCGCCCGAGGTAGGCGTGCTGCGCGAAATGGCGTTCCGGCTGGCAAAGCGCGAAGTGTTTGCGCGCACGCTGCATATTGCCAGCGGCCGCGCGGAGCTGGATATGGTGCGGCCGGATGATGTCCTGTACTACGATGGCACTCATTTCCGGACCATACATGGACCGCAGTGGCGTTTGCTGATCATAGGCGCAGGACAGGTATCGCAATACCTTGCGCACCTGGCACTGGCACTGGACTATGAGGTTGTGGTCTGCGATCCGCGCGCGGAATACCGCGACGCGTGGCGCATCGATGGGGCGAAGCTGGTTACCGAGATGCCGGATGATGCCGTGCTGAACCTCGGGCTCGACGGCCGCAGCGCGGTCGTAGCACTGACCCATGACCCCAAATTGGACGACCTGGCATTGATCGACGCGCTTCGCTCTTCTGCCTTCTACATCGGCTGTCTTGGTTCGCGCACCAGTACCGACAAGCGCAAGGAGCGCCTGCGCCAGCATTTCGATCTGAGCGAGGAAGAATTGCAGCGCTTGCACGCCCCGGTCGGACTGCCCATCGGCAGCCATACCCCTCCCGAGATCGCCCTGTCTATCATGGCGGAGATCACCGCGCTCAAGAACCGCCTGCTTCCGCGGCCAAGCCGCCATGCCGGGTACATTGCAGTGCCGCTTGCGTGCGGTGCATAGCGCATGCAGTCCAACGATGAGGTTGTCGGAATCTTGCTGGCAGCAGGCCGTTCGCGCCGCTTCGGCAGGGACAAGCTGCTGCATCCCCTGGCCGACGGAACGCTCATGGCCATTGCAAGTGCCTATGCCTTGCGCGCTGTCTTGCCGCGCACCATCGCTGTGGTCAGGGCGGACAATGAAACGCTGGCCGCAGTATTCGCAGCGCACGGCATCGAGACCACGGTTGCCGAAAACGCCGCCTCCGGCATGGGGGCAAGCCTGGCCGCAGGCATTGCGGCGACCGCGCAAGCGTGCGGCTGGATCGTTGCACTGGGGGACATGCCCTTCATTCATCCGCAGACAATTGCCAGTGTCGCCAACCAGCTCAGGGCGGGAGCGTGCCTGGCTGCCGCCGCCTACAAGGGGCAGCGTGGGCACCCGGTCGGATTTTCCGGAATCTATCGCGACCAGCTGCTGGCGCTCCGCGGCGATCAGGGCGCTCGGTCGTTGCTGCAACAATATGACAGCGAGCTGGTGCTGGTCGAATGCGAAGACCCTGGCGTGCTGGTCGACATCGACACGTAAGCGCAGGGGACAACATTCTCCGCCCGGGGATGAACGTCCAAACAAAAAGCCGGGTTGCCCCGGCTTTTGCTTTACTGCGAGTCCGAAACCCGGTTTGATCAGTAGTCGGGATAGTTCGGGATGGAGACGGTGTCTTCCTTGAAGATGCCCTTTTCCGCCTTGGTGTGGCAGGCGTTGCAATAGCTCAGGGACTTCACGTCCTTGTTATCCTTCACCATCTTCGCCGGAATGTCGTTGTGCTTGCGCTTGATGTAACGTACTTCAGTGATGCGCAGCGGCGCCGGACCATCTTCCGTGGCGATGGTTATCTTGCGGGCAATCTTGTAATAGGATTTTTCCGCAGAGTTGGCCAGCACGTATTCGCGGATGGCTTGCAGGGTTTCCTTGTCCAGGTCGGCAACTTCGCCGAAGTGGTCGTGCAGGCCGGCGGCGGTCAGCAACTTTTCCCAGGATTTTTCCGGCAGCAGGCCAGGCTGGTAGGCGAAGTGGCAGGAGCCACATTCTTCCTTGTATTGCTTGTTATCAACCGGCTTGACGCCCACACCTCTCCAGCCCTGAACTGTGCCATGGCCGATCCAGTCCCAGAAGTCTTCCTCGGCGATGGCCGTGCTGGCGGTCAGCAACAGGGCTGCGGACAGCAGCGCGATGAACTTGGTCTTTTTCTGCATGATCATAATCATAATTCTCCTAGTTTCCGCCCATCAGGAACTTGAGGAAGTCGCCTTTTTCCTGTGCGGTGCACTCGCGGCCCCATGTCCATTCGCAGTTGCGCTTGAACCATTTCTCGATTTTCTTCTGGTCGGTGTAGCGATCAGCGTTGACGCTGGGCGCCATCGGATCGATCACTTTCTTGGTCTTGTTGTGCTGGCCGGCCTTGGTCAGGTCGGCATCATGGCAGCTGGTGCAGGAACGCTTGTCGCCGTCCTTGCTGGTCACTTCCTTGCTCCAGTTCTTTTTGCCGTTCTCGGCGGAAAAGGTGGTAGCGCCTTCCTTCTTGAATTGGGCGAATTCGGCATCGGTTGCTGGGGTGGCCAGCGCAACAGCCGGTGCGGCCAGGGTCAAACAAAATATCAGGGTATGCAATTTTTTCATTTTACTCTCCAATTACCAAACCATTTTGATGCCGACTGCCATCAGGGCTGCGCCCAGCTCGGCCTGTCCCGCGTGGGCGACCGGGGTGGCGGAACCCGCCGATTTATTCACCGCCTTGGCCATCAGCACGGCGCCGGTCACGCCCAGAATTGCGTGCAGGTTGTCGGGATCGGTGAGGCCGTTGTCGAAGGGGTGGATGTCATCCCAGTGGGCCAGGATACCGGTCAGGATGGTCGCCGAAGCCAGCGCGACGGTTGCACGCGCCAGTTTGGCGTGTGTTCCGGTGCGGTCGCGCGGGGGCAGCGCGGACGGGGGCGGGCAATTGGCCTCGCACCCTTCGCCAGGCGCCGACATCGCGGTGGCCAGGGCCATGGCTATGGTCGAGATACCCAGGAACTTGTGGGTCTTGTCCAGTGTAAATGTCGGCTCCTTGAATTCGGCAGCGGGCTTGGCGGGGGCCGCCGAGGCCACATTGCGAGCCGCATTGGAAGACGTGCCGGTATCGCCCTGCGCCAGCAGGAACGACGGTTGCAGGCTGCCGCCGTGGAATATCGGGGCGTCCTGCTGCAGAGTAATTTCCGGTAGCGGGTCAGCCGCCTGTGCAATCCCGGCCATCAAGGCCAGAAGTAATCCAACTAATCTTGTGCTGCCTTTCATTCAGTGCTCCTGTGGGTTTATTGACTAATAATCGGTGAATCAGGATTCGGGGTGCGATGGTTCGCGCTTGTTTCCGGTAATCATCGCGCGCACCAGGTTTTCGCCGTGCTGGATGCTGCCCCCAACCACGCCACCCAGGTGCAGTACAACCAGGGCCAGTGTGGCGTTGCTGAGGAATTCGTGCAGTTCGCGGACGGCATAGCTGGCCTCATCGCTGAAATGGCGCTCCAGCGCCAGCAATGGCCCCTCGAAGTCTATGGTGGCCAGCGTCAGCAGGCCCGTGGTAAATATCGCGGTCAGCACGCCCAGCAACGAAAACACCATCAGTGCGCCTGCCGGGTTGTGCCCCAGATAATGCTTGACCGGGTGCTTGCCGAACATGGAGCGCATGTAGGCGATGGTCTCTCCGGGCGAAAAGATGAACGAACTGAACCGCGTGTAGCGGCTGCCGAATAATCCCATATAGACGCGCGCAGCCAGCAGGATGCACAGGCCGTAGCCGATCAGGGTGTGTATGTCCCCGTAATGGTATTCGGCCGTCAGGTACGCCGAAGCGAACCCGAGCACCAGCGTCCAGTGAAACAGCCGGGTCGGCAAATCCCACACTTTTATTGTCTTGCCCCCGCTCTCCGGGGTATGTCCCATATTTATATTTGCGTTTTGCATTTGATCTATTTGATTTTTATCAGTTTGTATCAAAAACAAAGCGCGCTCGAGGCGCGCTTGAAACTTGTGTTGAGGATGCAATTACCTAGGGTAAGACCCTAGCCCGGTGATTTGGTTCCGTGTAATGCAAAATAATTAAAACGCCATTCTCGCGCCCAGCGTCAGGGTGTATTTTGGCACAAGTTGCAGTGAACTGACGCGCTGGTGTACCGGGAGTTGTAAAAATGCATACACCGATCCCCCCCCGCCGACCTGTACCGAGGCGCCGGGTGCCAGGTAAACCAGGGTGCCGCCGGTAGTGGGGCCTCCCGTAACCGGGTCGGGCGGGGTGGCGTTTGCCCCGTTATCCGCCTGGCGGTTGATGACGTTCAGTTGCAGCATGGGCGAAACCCGGGCGCCGAACCCTGCGTAGCGGATGCCCGCATTCAGCGCAATTGTGTCGCCGGGACGGAAATTGTTCTGAATCGCCACGGCGCGTTGCACCGTGCCCTGCACAAACCAGCCATGGTGCCCGAACGTGCCCGTGGTATAGCCCCCAAGGACGACGTCGGTCGAACCTGTGCCGATCTGCAAGCTGGCATCAAGGGGGGAGCCCGCGGCTACACCTGCGCTGAAATTGGCGCTATGGTTGCCGGTGGGCAGTTTCACGCCCAGAATGACGCCAGTGGAGCGGTCGTCGGACAATCCGGAGTACCTGCCGGTTACCTTGATGTCACCGATGCCGCTGTCGGATGAAGTCGAATAGCCCGACCCCAGGGGGGCAGTATTGCCATAAGTGCCGTGAGTCCGCTGCAGATAGGGAATCTGCACGCCTGCGCCCCAGGTATCGTCGTTATACATCAGTGTGGCCGTGAGCGTTTGCGTCCTGGTATAAGCTTCAATTTCCTGTCCTGCATTCAACTGCCGGTCGATCAGGGCGGGGGAGGCAGAGCCCGTGCCATAGCGCTGCCGGTTCTGGTTCAGATAACTATAAGAAAGGTCGGCTACAAAACCCTGGCTGCCGGAAATGCCCTGCGTTTCCCAGTCGCGGGACAGCGTGCTTTCGCATGCCGCGCAGGCATGGGCACCGCCCGAAGCGGTGGCAGCTGCAAGCGCCAGTGCGGCTGGCAAAAATTTCAGCCTGGCACGGGCTGATGTGCGGGGATTACTGAATTGCATGGTTACTCTCCTCGGGTTTTATTTTTGGAAATTTGACCATACGATTCTATCGGGCAGGTGGCGGCTGCCAGTGCGGCATATTGTCGCAGCCGGCTGATGCGGCAACCTCCCGGTTATAATTAGCCATGAACTTGTTCGCCAGCCAAACCGGCCACCACCACCTGCGCCGTCTCGCCGCACTGCGCGGCATCACCATTGCCGCGCAGTGCGCTGTCCTGGCGCTGGCCCGGATGGCCCTCGATATCCAATTGCCGTGGCTGCCCCTGTTTGCCACCGTTGCTGCGCTTCTCCTGCTCGAACTGCTCACCTGGCTGAGGCTGCGCAGCGGCCGCCCGGTTGGCAATGCAGAATTGTTTGCGCAGCTGTGTGCCGACGTGCTGGCGCTGGCAGTGCTGATCTACTTCAGTGGCGGCTCGACCAACCCCTTCATTTCGCTGTTCCTGCTGCCGCTGGTGATCGCCGCTGCCACCCTGCCGCGCGGGTACACCTGGGGCATGGCCGCCCTGACCACTTTGTGCTACACCCTGCTGATGAAGTATTACGTGCCGTTGCCGCACACGGTGTCATCAGGCGTGTCGGATATGTCAGGCATGGCGGATATGTCAGGCATGCAGGGGATGGAACACGGCATGGGCGGCGTTTCGCCGGACAGCATCTTCAACCTGCACGTCATCGGCATGTGGCTGGGTTTTGTGCTGAGCGCCGGGATCATCGCCTTTTTCGTGGTGCGCATGGCGCATGCGGTGCGCCAACGCGATGAATCCCTGGCGCGGGTGCGTGAAGAGACTCTGCGCAACGAGCGCATCGTGGCACTGGGAACGCTGGCAGCCGGTGCCGCGCATGAGATGGGCACCCCGCTTTCCACCATGGCGGTGGTTATAGGCGAACTGGGGCATGAGGCCAACCTTCCGCCCGACTGGCGCGAAAGCCTGGCGCTGCTCGACGGCCAGGTGCGCAACTGCCGCCGCATTCTCGACAAGATGCTGGACGACACCCAGAACGCGCCCAGGCAGGCGTTGGGCCAGTTTCTCGCGGAGACCCTGGAAGAGTGGCGGTTGCTGCGCCCGGCAACCGAGTGTCTATATCTGGCCGAGGGATGCGACTGGGCGGAGTTGACCGCGTTCGATCCGGCCCTGCGCGCTGCGCTGCTCAACCTGCTCAACAATGCCGCCGATGCCTCCCCCAGGCAAATCGAAGTGACGGTGCGCTGCGAAGCGCAGGAGTTGACCCTGACCATCAACGACCACGGACCCGGGCTGACCCCCGAAGCGGCAGTTCGCGCCGGGTCGGCCTTTTTCACCACCAAGCGCCAGGGGAGGGGGCTGGGGCTGTTCCTTGCCAACGCCACGCTGGAACGGCTGGGCGGCAAGGTGCGGCTGTATAACCGCGAGGGCGGCGGGGCAACCACCGAAGTGACGCTTCCCATACGGAGGGCTGCAGCATGAACCTGCAGCACGCCGAACAACCCTCGCTGTTGCTGGTGGATGACGACGTCACCTTTTGCAGTGTGCTGGGGAGGGCGCTGGAAAAGCGCGGCTTTGCCGTGGCCATCGCGCACAGCGTGGAACAGGCGCTTCCTCTGGCGCAGGCCAACCCGCCGGAATACGCCGTGGTGGACATGAAAATGGAGGGCGCCTCGGGGTTGGTGCTGATACGCGCGCTGCACGAGCTGGACCCGGCCACGCGCATCGTGGTGCTTACCGGCTACGCCAGCATCGCCACGGCGGTTGAAGCGATCAAGCTGGGCGCGACCCAGTATCTTTCCAAGCCGGCCAATGCCGACGAGATCATGGCGGCATTCGGCCATGTCGCATCCGATGCGGTGCCGGTCAATGCCCAGCCGCAGTCAGTGGAACGCCTGGAATGGGAGCATATCCAGCGCGTGTTGCAGGAAAACCAGGGCAATATTTCCGCCACGGCGCGCGCGCTCAACATGCACCGCCGCACGCTGCAGCGCAAGCTGAACAAGGCGCCGGTGGAAGTTTCAAAATTCCCCGCCCGCCAGGGATAGCACTTATTCTGTCTGGGCCACCGTCTGCCTGGCCAGCGCGGGATTCTGGGCGAAATAGCGTTTGATGCCGCCCAGTATGGCGTGTGCCAGCTTATCCTGGTAGGCATCATCCTTCAGCTTCAGCTCTTCCTTGGGGTTGCTGATGAATGCGGTTTCCACCAGTATGGAGGGAATGTCCGGCGCTTTCAGCACGGCAAACCCCGCCTGTTCGACATGATGGTGGTGCAGCGTGTTGACGCCGCGCAGCTCTTTCAGCACATGGTCGCCCAGCTTGAGGCTGTCGCTGATGGTGGCGGTCTGCGAGAGATCCAGCAGCGTTTTCGCGAGGTAGGGATCCTTCACGTTGATATTCACGCCACCGATCAAATCGGCCTCGTTTTCATGTTTGGCCAGCCATCTCGCGGCTGCGCTGGTGGCGCCATGATCCGAGAGGGCAAACACCGAAGACCCGCTGGCCTTGGGCTTTATGAAGGAATCGGCATGGATGGAAACAAACAGGTCGGCATGGGCGTTGCGCGCTTTCACTACGCGGTTTCCCAGCTCGATGAAATAATCGCCGTCGCGGGTCAGCACCGCGCGCATGTTGCCCGTCTCATCCACCAATTTTTTCAGCCTGCGCGCGATCGCCAGGGTGACATGTTTTTCCAGCGTGCCGTGGCGTCCGTGCGCGCCGGGGTCTTCGCCGCCATGCCCGGCGTCAATTACGATGATTAGCATGCGCGAACCGGGTTCGTTGTGCCCTTTGGCCTGTGAAGAACCGCCAGGGGGTGGCGCGGGGACGCCCGGCTTCGCGGGCGGGGGCGCGGCTGCGAGCACATTAGCGGGAGCAGGTTGGGCTGCGGAAGCCGGCTGGTTCCTGGTTTCCGCAGGGGCCGAAGCCGCTGCTGCGCTGCTTGCGGCACGAGGAGGCAAGCTTGCGGCATCGGGCGGCAATTTCTTCTCGGCCTCGTTCACCAGCGCCATCAAAGGGTCGGCAGGAACAACGGGATAGACATCCAGCACCAGGCGGTGGCCGTATTGCGCCACCGGGTTGAGGCTGAATAATTGCGGCTTGGCGGCGACCTTCACGTCCAGCACCAGGCGCACTACGCCGGGCTTGTGCTGCGCCACGCGCACGCTCTTGATGTAGGGATCATCGTTGCCGATCTTATTGGCGATGCCATCCAGCGCACCGTGCAGTTCGACATCGTTGAGGTCTATCACCACTCGATCAGGGTTGGACAGGGTGAACATGTTGAAGCCGATGGGCTTCGCGGATTCCAGGGTGAGGCGGGTGTAATCCTGGCCCGGCCAGACGCGGGCGGCATCTATGGTGATGGCCGTTCCTGCCCGGGGGAGCAGGAGCAGCAGTAGAAACAGGCCAGCTAGACGTGCAAAGTTTCCAGGCATTTTTTACCGGTGACGGTATGTGCAGCAAGCACTGCATGACGGCCTTGCGGCAGAATCTCGAACATGATGGCGATGTCCTCCTGCGGTAGCAATCCTTGCGCTTTCTCCGGCCATTCTATCAGGCACACGTTGCTGCCGTTGAACTCTTCGCGGAAACCTGCGGTTTCCCACTCGTCCGGATCGCGAAAACGGTAAAGATCGAAGTGGCGCAAGTTTAACCCGGATGCCTCATATTGCTCAACCAGGGTATAGGTCGGGCTTTTGACCCGGCCCGCATATCCCAGTGACTTCAGCAGTGCACGCACCAGTGTGGTCTTGCCCGCCCCCAGGTCGCCGCGCAGATAAATCACCATGCCGGGTCGCAATGCCCGTGCCAGTTTGGCCGCGAGGCGGGAGGTGGCGGCCTCGTCGGCCAGTTCCACGGTTAATCGGCTATCATCCACTTTATGCAAACCTCAGTTCCTCGCGTAACCGATCACGTCCAGCTTGCTGCCCGCATCAAGGAATGGGGCAGGGCGCTCGGATTCCAGGCGGTCGGCATCGGAAACACCGATCTGGCCGAGGCCGAAGCTCGCCTCATGGAATGGCTGGCGTGCGGCTACCACGGCGAGATGGATTATATGGCAAAACATGGCGCCAAACGCGCCCGTCCGGCCGAATTGATACCTGGCACGCAGCGCGTCATCTCGCTGCGCATGGACTACCTGCCGCCGCAGGCCGCGGATAGCTGGGAGATCCTGCGCGACGGCGAGCGCGCCTTTATTTCGCGCTATGCGCTGGGGCGCGATTACCACAAGGTGCTGCGCGCCCGCCTGGAACAGCTGGCACAAAAAATCCGCGCCGAGATCGGCGAGTTCAACTATCGCGTATTCACCGACAGCGCCCCGGTGATGGAGGTGGAGCTGGCAGCCAGGGCCAATCTCGGCTGGCGCGGCAAGCATACCTTGCTGCTCACGCGCGAGCGCGGCTCCTGGTTCTTCCTGGGCGAGATTTACACCGACCTGCCGTTGCCGGTGGACCAGCCCGAATCCGGGCATTGCGGCAACTGCACGCGCTGCATCGAAATATGTCCCACACAGGCCATCATCGCGCCCTACCGCTTGGACGCGCGGCGCTGCATCTCCTACCTCACCATCGAATTCAAGGGCAGCATTCCGCTGGAACTGCGCCCGCTCATCGGCAACCGCATTTACGGCTGCGACGACTGCCAGCTGATCTGCCCGTGGAACCGCTTCGCAAAAATATCGGCCGAGTCGGATTTCGCTGTGCGCCACGGTCTGGACAACATCAAACTGACGGAATTATTCGCGTGGGATGAAGCCAGGTTCAGGGAAAAATTCTCAGGCAGCCCGGTGTATCGCATCGGCTACGAGCAATGGCTGCGCAACCTGGCGGTGGCGCTGGGCAACGCGCCAAGAAAAGCGGAAATAATTGCTGCCCTGCAAAGCCGCGCCGGACACCCCTCCGCGCTGGTGCGCGAGCATGTTGCGTGGGCGCTGCAGCGGCAGGCGGAAAGATAGCTCAGGCTACCTGGCTTTCGTAGTGATTTTCGACCGCGTCCAGGAGGACGGCCAGGTTGCGTGGCAACAGGCTGCGGGCTTTTGCATAATTGAGCGAGGTTTCGCCGTAAAACAGGTTGCCCAGATAGGAAACCTTGAGGGCATCGCGCAGTTCTGCCCCGCCATCCTCCATCAGTTCCGAAACGAAGGCAAAATGATTGCGCAGCACATCCCAGTTGCGCCGGTTGATGGCGCCGCGGGTTTCCAGCTTCAGCGCGCCCACTTCGAGATGCAGGATGCCGAAGTCGCCATCGTCTATCCGCGCCGCCGCTTCCGGGAAATGGAGCGCGAGATGGCTGGCAAAGCGCGAGCGCCCGGCCACAGGGAGGGATTTGAGACAAACCAGCCGGTAGATCTCATGGAATGCGCTTTCATCCAGCTGGAAACCCGGCGTGCCGGTTGGCATTCCGCTGATGTTGATGACGCCATGGGCTTGCAGAGCCATGTTCAATCCCCTGACTGGCGCGCGGCCACAAAATTTTGATGGCGACATGCTACGCTGCGGGCAAAGATGGTCAATATGCCAATGGATATAGATGGTTATACATACATATATAGACCTGGGCCGGCTGCCTGAATATTTATTCCATGAATGCGCAGCGACTTTGCGGAAAATATTCCGCTAATTCATGTTGTTGAGCAGTGGGGCGTTGAAATTGGAATTGACATGGCGCTCAAGATGCGTACAATGCGCACCTCACGGGCTGTTAGCTCAGCTGGTAGAGCAGCGGACTCTTAATCCGTTGGTCGAGTGTTCGAATCACTCACGGCCCACCAGATGTCAAACAAAGGCTTGCAGAAATGCAGGCCTTTTGTTTTGCGCGATGCATTTCCCCGCCTGAATGGCATACACGCTAAGCGCTGCGCTTAACGGAATTCGAGGGGCAGATAAAAGAGGGGTGTTGGAGGCGCGAGCCGGAGTCGAACCGACCTACACGGATTTGCAATCCGGTGCATAACCGCTTTGCTATCGCGCCGAGGTGTACAAAAACCCGGAACAAAAAACCAAGAACAAAAAACAAGGGAAAGCGACGAAGCTTTCCCGGAAAATTTGGAGCGGGAAACGAGGTTCGAACTCGCGACCTCAACCTTGGCAAGGTTGCGCTCTACCAGCTGAGCTATTCCCGCAGTGATTCAAGACCGCAATTATTATAGATGTCGAACCGGCTGTCAACTTTTTGCGCATAACGAACTCTTCGCTCTGTATAATGCGGCCTGCGCAAAGCGCGCGTAGCGTGCGTTTCAGCACTCTGCCCGGGTGGTGAAATTGGTAGACACAACGGACTTAAAATCCGTCGCTAGGGTAAAACCAGCGTACCGGTTCGATTCCGGTCCCGGGCACCACCACGGGCTTTCGGCGATGGGAGCCTTGTTGTTTTGGGCGAAAATTCTGTTCGCATTTCTTCTTTTGACTCCCGATTTTATAGAAACAGTGACTGAATTATTCAGCGGGCGGCCCGGCAGCCATGCCCAATAGCAGGACGTCCGCAGAATTGGCGGATGCGATAATTGTCATGTTGTATGGAAAGCCGTGAAAAGAAATACACCTGTTTTGTGCATGGGGCTTATGGCTTTGAGTATTTTGGCCGCTTTTGAACCGCAAATTGAATCGCAAGGCATTCTCGCCGCCGTAAGGAGGCGCCCGTGAATTTGATCTACGTCCTGGATTTATGCGCCGTTGCTGTGTGTGCGATCACCGCGACCATTGAGGCGCGCCGCCGAGAACTCGATTTGTTCGGTGTGGTTGTCGTCGCAATTATTTCTGGCATCGGAGGCGGCACGCTGCGAGACTTATTGCTGGGCCGGTTGCCCGTGTACTGGATACACGATCCGATCTATGTGGTGGTCGGCATGCTGTCCGGTACGCTGACTTTTTTTCTCGGACGCGGCCTGAAATTGCCAAAGAATTTCTTTCTTATTCCTGATGCGGTGGGAATGGCGCTGTTTACCGTGATCGGCACCAGCATCGCACTGAAACTGGAAGCGCCCTGGCTGATTGCGGCATTGATGGGGGTCATTACCGGCGTGTTTGGCGGCGTGATCCGCGACATTCTGTGCAATGAAATTCCACTGATTTTCCGCACCGATATTTATGCCACGGCATCATTAGCCGGCGCTTTATTGCTGATAGTCCTGGAACGTATTGGCTTGGAGCATAATATTGCCATTTTGAGCGCAATGGTCAGCACCGTCGCTATCAGGCTCGCCGCGATACGTTGGCATATTCACCTGCCGCGTTTGCGCAATTACGAGGACTGATCCGCCGTGCGCGCCATGCCAATAATTTAAGAGTGTGGAGACTCCGATGAAAGATATTGGGTTGCTGCTGCATTTTACGGCGCTGATAATCGGGGCAGGTTCGGCATTTGCGCTTTTTGTGATCGGTCATCTTGCCGCCAATTTCGATGTTGCCTATAAGCGCAATGTTCTGATCAAGCTGTTTCCGCTGCGCTATATCTCATATCTGGGATTGCTGCTGCTCATCATTTCCGGCGGGATGCTGATCCCCCCTTTTGTGCCCAGCCTGACGCAGATGCCCTGGCTGATGGCCAAGCTGACCTTGGTCGGCGTTTTGGTGGCTCTCAGCGTTTTCGGGTGGTACCAGATGCGGCGAGCAAAGCAGAGCGCGGACAACAACGCCTTCAAGATGCTGGGCCATGCCGGAAAGCTGAGTTTTGCCACCAGCCTCGTCATCGTCGCCTGCGCGGTATATTCCTTCCATTAGCCCGGCAAAACTTCAGCTTCCCTGGCGTATCTGCTGGAACAGTTGCAGCCTGCGCGCACTGATCTTCCCCTCGGCGGCGGCCTTGAGCAGGGCGCAATCGGGCTCGTGCGAGTGGCTGCAGTTATAGAAGCGGCACTGGCCTTGATAGGGGGAGAATTCGGGGAAGCTTTGCTCGATTTCGCTGGCGCTCAGGTGGTGCAGGCCGAAGGCCTGCACGCCGGGACAGTCTATCAGGTCGCTTTCCGCGTCGAGGTGGTAAAGCCTGGCATGGGTGGTGGTGTGCTTGCCGGAATCCAGCGCGCTGGAGATTTCGCGCGTGGCGGCCTGCGCCTCGGGCGCCAGCGCGTTGATCAGGGTTGACTTGCCCATGCCGGATTGACCCACCAGCACGCTGGTGTGGCCTTGCAGGTAGGGGCGCAGCGGTGCGGCTGACTCTTTGGCGGCAAGCTCCAGCACGGTATAGCCGATGGCGCGGTAGGGCGCGAGTTGCGCGCGCGCGCGCTCGATTTGTCCAGCCAGGTCGCACTTGTTCAGCACGATCAGCGCCCGTGCGTTTTGCGAGTGCGCGGCGATCAGGCAGCGCGCCAGCAGTTCATCGTCGAAAGAGGGCTCGACCGCCACGACGACGACCACTTGGGTGACGTTGGCGGCGATGAGTTTTTCGCGGTGGGCGACCGAGCGGTAGAGCAGGGTCTTGCGCGGCAGGATGGCCTCGATCACGGCCTGGTCACCCGACGTGCGCTGCAGCTCGACCCAGTCGCCGCAGGCCACCTCGCTCTTCTTGCCGCGCGGCACGCAGGAAAGCTGCTCGCCGCCGGCCAGTTCGGCCAGGTAGTGGCGCCCGTAGGCGGCGATGATGCGTGCCTGCTGCTTCAAATCTTCAGCAGCGCATCCACCTTGGCGGCGCAGATGAAATCGTTTTCCGACAGGCCGCCGATGGCGTGGGTGGAATATTCCACGCGGCACTTGTTGTAGCCCACCGTCATGTCGGGGTGGTGGTCTTCGCGGTGCGACACCCAGGCCGCGGCATTGACGAAGGCCATGGTCTGGTAATAGTTCTTGAACTCGAAGGTCTTGTCTATCGTCTTAGCATGCAGCGTCCAGCCTTCGAGCTGCGCCAGCAGTTTCTTCGCTTCATCCGGCGTCAGCGGCGGCACGCCGCCTTCGCAGGGTTTGCAGCTTTTGTTGGTCAAGTCACAGGTTGCATTGTCCATGGCATCCTCCTACTTGAAGTGGTAGTACTCCCTGCTCAGATACGCCCCAAGATTCTGTTCGTCCTGCGCGGTCATGGTTATGCCTGCGCCGCCGCTACAGCGGCGCAACTGGGCGACCAGTTGTTGCGGGTCGCTCACCTTGCGGTTGGGGCGGGTGAAGATCTTGTTGCCGTCTCCGCCCATGATCCCGTCATGGCAGCGGTTGCAGTTGTTCTGGGTGAAGAATTTCTTGCCAGCCTCGGCGTCCCCCTTGGGGAAGGGGGCGGCATGGGCGCTGCCCATCAGAAAAAGCGCAAGCAGGGCGGCGGCAATAGACATGTGTTTCATGGTTCTGGTCCTTATAACGATTGCAGGCGGCTGATGCGCACCGGCGCGGGCGGGTGCGAGTCGTAAAACGTAGAATACAGCGGATCGGGGGTCAGCGTCGCGGCATTATCCTGGTACATTTTCACCAGCGCACTGGCGAGGTCGGCGGCGGCTGTCTGCTTCGCGGCATAGCGGTCGGCCTCGAATTCATGGCGGCGCGAGAAGTAGCTGGTCAAGGGATGCAGCAGGAAGCTGAACACCGGCAGCACCATGAACAGCAGCAGCAGCGCGAGCGCGGTGGAAAGCGCAGTGGCGGGCATGGCCGCGCCCAGCCCGTGGTAGAACCAGGGGGATTGCATCAGCTGCGCCAGCAGCCACAGGAAACCCAGGCTCAGCAGGAACATGGACGCCAGACGCTTCAGCACATGGCGATGCTTGAAATGCCCCAACTCGTGCGCCAGCACCGCCTCGATCTCGCCGCCGGAAAGCCGCTCCAGCAGCGTGTCGAAGAACACGATGCGCTTGGTCTTGCCGAAGCCGGTGAAATAGGCGTTGCCGTGGGCGCTGCGTTTTGAGCCGTCCATCACGAACAGCCCGCTGGCGGTGAAGCCGCATTTGCGCAGCAGCGCCTCGATGCGCGCCTTGAGCGCCTCATCCTGCAAGGGGGTGAATTTGTTGAAGAAGGGCGCGATGAATGAGGGGTAGATGAACTGCAGCAGCAGGACAAAGCCGATCCACACCGCCCATACATACAGCCACCAGTTGCTGCCCATGCGTTCCATCATCCAAAGCACGCCGGCGAGCAGGGGCAGCCCGAACAGCGCGCCGAGCAGCACACCCTTGAGCGCGTCGATCAGGTAGAGCGCGAGCGTCATCTTGTTGAAGCCGAAGCGCGCCTCGATCACGAAAGTCTGGTACAGCCCGAATGGCGCTTCCAGCAGCCCGGAAAGCAGCAGCACCGAGGCGAACAGGGCAATGCCCTGCAAGATGGTCGAGCCGAAGACATGTTCCCAGAATCCGGCCAGCCAGCCTATGCTGCCGCCCAGCGTGAAGCCCAGCAGCACCACAGCCTCGAAAACCGCCTCCAGCATGGAGAGCCGGGTCTTGGCGCTGGTGTAATCGGCGGCTTTCTGGTGTGCGCCCAGATCGATCTGGGCGCTAAACGCGGCTGGCACTTCGGCGCGATGCGCCGCAATGTGGGCCAGATGGCGCCGTGCCAGCCACAGCTTGGCCAGGGTGGTCAGCGCCAGGGCTGCAACGAATAAACCGGTAAACAGGGAAGCAGTCATGGGTCGGGAATATACCTATGCGATATGGGAATCTGAAATTTTTGATTGGCAAGACGGCCTGCTAATATGACACAATACGGTTCGCAGAGTTTTCAGGTGTAGCGGAATTATGGCACAAAATCAGAACCACCTCGTCTGGCTGGACATGGAAATGACCGGCCTCAATCCCGACACCGACCGTATCATCGAGGTCGCCATGGTCATTACCGATGCCAACCTGGAAACCGTCGCCGAATCCCCGGT
>DATDDB010000091.1:0-1722 GCA_036524005.1 Gallionellaceae bacterium
GAGCTGCGTGAATTGCGTCTTTGACTAGACACCTAGGGGGCACTGTCTTCTTTACGTCGACTTAGGTGCACACGGCCGTCACTTCCCCGCCAACCGCAGCAACTCAAACACCTGTCGCCGTATTTCGAACACCACCTGCGGCTCCAGCTTGCTGAGCCAGCGCGCCGGTATCGCCCCGGCCCCGTACATAGCACCGCCCAGCATGCCGGCGATGGCGCCGGTGGTATCGGCATCCTCGCCGCAATTCACCGTATCCACCACCAGGCTTTCGAACGAATTCGTATTGAAGAAATGGTGCAGCACGGTCTGCATGGTGTCCACGATGTAGCCGGAGGCGCGTCCGGGATAGGGGTCGAACTTGAATTGAGGTTGTTCGATCAGCAGTGCGTTCACTATTTCGCGGCATTCCTCTACACCTCCACCAGCCAGCAAACTGCGCAGCATTCTCCCCAGCGCCAGCGTTGCCGCATCCGACAGCGGGTTGTTGTGGGTGATGTGGCTTTGTGCCAATGTTTGTTCGACAAACGCTTGTTCGTCGTTCAGGGTGAGCAGCACCAGGGGCAGGTTGCGCATGGCGGCGCCGTTGCCCGCTTCGCTTTCGCTCGGCGGGCTGCTCAGGGTGCTGCTGAGGATATAGCGCTGGATGCCGCGGCGGCAGGTGTTGCCGATGTCTATGGGCCGTGACTTGAGCCAGGCGGCGTATGCATCGGCCACTGCATAAGCATCCCAGCCGCCCGAGGCTACCAGCGCTCGCCCCAGCGCCAGGGACATTTCGGTATCGTCGGTCACCCGGCCCGGTTTCAGTTTCAGCCAGCCGCCGCCGATGATGTCTTTATGTACGCCATATTGGCATTGAATCTCGCGCGGCAGCATGAATTCCACCGTGGCCCCCAGCGCATCGCCCACGGCCAGCCCGAGGTAGGCGCCGAGCGCCAGGTCATGCAGTTCAGCATTCATACTGTTTTCCTCCAATAAGACATATTCACCCGGTAATCCCCGCCAATCACCAGGAATTCAGCTTCGCCGCGCAGGGGGTGTTGCAGCAGCAGGTCGTTGTAGAACAGGATTTTCGGCAGAGGCACTGCCGCCTCGATGATGGTATCGCCGAATTCATCGGCGATTTCCGGCCGCGAGGTGAACGACACCAGGTTGTTCAGGCGGATGATGGCTTCGCGCCCCTTCAGGCTTTGCAGCAGCCGGTGTTCGCGCAGGTCGTTGGTGCCCCGGAACAGGGCCAGGTGCTTCTTGCCGGGAGCATGGAAGCGCGCCAGCGACCATTGGCAAAATTCGTACAGCACGTCGAGCTGCATGTAGATGCTGTTGTTGTGGAAGCGGCTGGACATCTTTTCCTCGATATAGCCGAACCACGCGTGTGAATTGAAGCGCCGCAGCGGCTCCTTGTGGAAGCTGGGAAAAAGCCCAAAACGGCTTTCCACCCATCCTTTCAGCACCGCCCCCGCCGGGCTATTGGCATCGAACCCCCAATCCTTCAGCAGGCGCAAATAACTGGTGCGGTAGCGGCGGCGTTCGCCCGGTTCCGGTGCATGGTCGAGGCCGAATACCACGGCCATGTAGTCCTGGAAGGTGCGCGCCGCCATGGCCGCATCGGCGGCCTGATTAAGACGTTGGAACAGGCTGCTGTGCGCCTCGCGCGTGCCGCTGATGTGCAGCGGGATGGGGAATTCATTGAATGCCACGCTGGCCAGCAGGCCGGTGGGCACC
>DATDDB010000092.1:0-12521 GCA_036524005.1 Gallionellaceae bacterium
AAGTAGAGAGCCAGCAAAGTACGGTAGGTCTCATAACTATCACTCCCAAGAATTCCCGACACGAAGGAGTTCAGGGCCAAAAAAGCGAGATCCCGGTTTTGATCACTCAACCAAGCCCCGCCGGTTTCATAGATGAGCTGGTAGGACAACCAATCCGGATTAAGTCGGGACAACGAAAGTTGCAGCAACGCCCCAAAGCACGCAAAGGTCAACATCGGCCCCCACCATGAGAGGCGTCCCGATGCCAAAGGCAAGGTGGTGTTTGATCTATTCATGCGCACAAAGTCTGAATCATGTCCAGCGCAAGCATGCTGATAGCCAAAAGCAAACAGCTTTGCATCTAGGATCTTTCACTATGCTCCACTGCGCGATACTGTTCATAAGCATGGCTGGTATAACGGTATTTGCCGTCGCCGTACCCATACTTGCCGGGACGCGGACGCACGCCGTTGAACACCACCCCCGTAACATTTTTTCCTGCCTGGATAAAGCGTTTGGCAGACTCGTTGAGGTCGCCGAGCATGGTGACGCTTTCTCGCGCAATCAAAAAGGTCGAGCCGATGTGCGCTGACAACACCATGGCATCCGTGACAGCCAGCACGGGCGGGGTGTCTACCAGGACGATGTCGTATTCCTTGGAGGCCTTTTCCAGGAATAAGGTCATATTGTCATGGACAAGCAGCGGGTTGGGGTTGGCCGGCAGCACGCCTGTCGGGATGAAATCCAGGTTTGGCAGCACATCGCGGCGCACGGCTTGCTCAAACGAGATATTGCCGGCTGTCAGTTCTGCCACGCCATGGTCGCGCGGAATCCCGAAATATTGATTGAGGTAACCCTTGCGCAAATCCAGGTCGATCAGCAACACGCGCTTGCCGGCAGCCGCCATCACGGCGGCAAAATTGACGGAGACAAAGGATTTTCCGACGCCAGGAGTGGCGCCAGTAATCATGATCAGATTGTTTCTGGCATCCTGCATGCTGAACTGCAGGGCAGTGCTGAAGCTGCGCAGGCTTTCGATGGCGGGGTCGTGCGTATCCACATGCTCCAGCACATATAGCCCGCTCGCCTTGGCCTGTATGCTTTCATACATTAGCTTTTGCTTTTCGCTTTGCGGGACGCTGGCGAATACCGTGAGCCCTGTGCGCTCTTCGATCTCATGCGCATTATGGATGCCGCCGAACATGTGTTTCCTGATGAAGGCCACGGCGATGCCCAGCAGTACCCCCGCCAGGGAAAACAGGGAAAATACCATAGTCCGCTTGGGCTTCACAGGCTCTTCCGGGACGACCGCATTGTCGACGATCCGCACGTTGCCCACCCGGCCCGCCTTGAGCAGGCGCAGCTGCTGCGCGGTGGTCAGAAGGTTGGTGTAGAGCTCGGAATCGATCTTGACATCGCGCGTCAGGCCGAGCACTTCGCGCTCCAGGCCGGGCATTTTCCCGATTTCGGTATTGATGCCGGCAATTTCCCGCTGCACACCCTCGATTTGCGCGTCTACCGCCCGCACCGAAGGATGGGCGGGCGTCAGGCGGTTGAGCAATTCCTCGCGCTTGACCTTCAATTCGCCCCCCTTGGTCTTGGCCTCGACCAGGCGCTTGAGGATGAGCTTCACCTCCTCCGCAATGTCCACTGTGCCATGGGCATTGCTCACCGAGATATAGCGCGCTTCTGCTTCATCCAGGCTGGATTTCAGGTTCGGGAGAAACTTGTCGAGGAATTCAAGGGTCTTCTCCGCCTCGGCGGATTTGCGCTCGATGTTCTGCAGCACATATTGCGTGCCGACTTCGTTAAGCACATTGGTGATGCGTTGCCGGTCCGCCCCTTCAAGCTTGACGCTCAGCATGCCGGACTGCCTTACCTTCTCGGCGATGTTGAGCTGGCTTTGCAGCGATTCTACTGCTTTCAGGTGGGAGCGGTGCACAAGCACAAAACGGGTCTCGGGGTTGGCATCGATTTTCTCCACCCGCAGCTCGATGGTTCCGGCTTGGGTATCGAGTTTCAAGGGTTCGCCAGCGCGGCCCCTGGCGTCCACCCCGTCTCCCAACAGCCGGAAGCTCCCGCTCTCCTCCACCCTCAGCTCAAAAGGCCTTCCCTGCCAGGATTCCGGTACCTTGAATTCGCCGACGGCAATCTTTTCACTGCCCCATGCATAGCCCCCCATGCCCATGAAGCCAGGTGTGGAAAGTTCGGAATTCCGCTTCGCAATCCATTTGCCGATAACCGGGAAATACCTGGGATGCGCCTCAATATCGAGGTGCAGGTTGTCGATGGCCTTGGATACCACCAGGCGCGAGCGCAGAATCTCGATTTCCGCGGCGGCCTCGCTCTTGTTCTCGAACAGCTGGGAAAGTCCGCCCAGCGCGGCTTTGGCAGGGTTTTCGGTGTTTTCGATCTGAATCAGCAGATCCGCCTGGTAGATCGGCGTGGCAGTGATGGCATAGACAGCCCCCAGCAGGACAAAAACCGCCGCAACGGCGGCGATCAGGAAACGCTGCAAATAGAGCGTATCCAGAATATCCGCAAGATTGATTTCGTTATTTTCCATCATCGCTACTTATTTAAGGCTTGACTATCCCGCTTTGCATCCAGTGCCTTGATGCGCGTGGTCCACGACTCCACCCCCTGAGCAATGAGCCTCAGCGATTCTTCAAAGGCCTTCCGCCCCTGCCGGTAGGGATCCGCCACATCCGCCCTGACACTCTCGCACAGCCTGAATATCTTGCCGCGCGCAAGCGGGTACTGCTGTTCCAGATGGCGTTGCTGATTCAGCTCCATAACCAGCACCAGGTCGGACGCGGCAACCATCGTGCCCAGCAACTGGCGCGCGCGGTGCTGGGTGATGTCCACCTGGCGATCCTGCATCAGTTCGATGGCAATCGGGTCCGCAGGCTGCCCTACCAGCGCCCCTATGCCGGCCGAAGACAGCATCCTGCCGGGCAGGGCCTGCCTCAACATGCCTTCCGCCATGGGGCTCCGGCAAATATTGCCCACGCAGACCACCAAGATCCTGTCTATCATTTGATGATATTAAGGTACTTGGAATCCACCACCAGCTGCGCGGTCGGGAGGATCAGGCTGACGATGCGGTTCCAGCGCGCCAGCGGCGCGGCATCGACATAAACCACATCCTTGCCCTGCAGCTCGAAGCTTTCGGCAAGGGCCAGCGCAACCGGCGAGGCCGCATCCAGGTGATAGACCTCGGGCTTCTTGTCGGCGGCACGGCGCACCACATAAACCTGGCGCGGATTTCCGCTCGAAGGATCTATGCCGCCCACCCCGCTCAGCGCATCGTTGAGCGTCAACCGGCTGTTGGGACGCAGCAGCGCGGCAGGCTTCACCACATCGCCAATGACAAAAACCTTGCTTTCTTCCAGCGAAGGCACTCGCACCAGGTCGCCATGTTGCAGCAGAATACGCGAGGGGTTGAGCCCATGCGCCGTCATCTGCGGTATGTTCACGACATACTGCTTGCCATCGCGATTGATCTCGACGGCGCCCGGGTCGCCGGCATTCGTCCAGCCACCTGCCAAGCCCAGTGCCTCGGGCAGCGTCATGGGAATATCAATGATGGGAACCACGCCCGGAGACTTGACCTCTCCCGCGATGAAGACGCGCTTGCTGCGGTAAGAGGAAATCTGCACGGTGAAATCAGGCTTCCTGATATATTTCGTGAACTGCCGCTCAAGTTCATTATGCAGGTCGCGCATGGTGAGGCCGACCACCTTGACCGCCCCGACGTAAGGCAGGTAAACCTGCCCATCCTGGTCCACTGCGAATCCGGAAGTCACCATGCTGTCGGCCTGGCTGTTCGGGATGGGCGCCATCATCACCGAGATGGAGGGCAATTCCGCCTGCCCCATCAGGTTGATGGAAAGTACGTCGCCGATTCCCACCCGGTAGGGTTGGGGCTCGGCAAACAGCGCACTGGCCTCCGTGTCGATCAGCTTGCTCCGCGCATCCCGCTCTTCCTGAAGCAGCTGTGGCGTGATTTCCTTCAGCACCGGCTCAACGCCCGGCTGCGCTTCCCCGCCATCCATTTTCATGCCGGGCGTCAGGCTGCAAGCCGAAACGGACAATACCAGCGCGGCAATGGACAAGACCTTCATGTGTCGAAAAACCACGAATTTTTTGAAATGCAAATTCATCTTTTGATTACTTCACCACTCAAGCCCGACCCAGCCGCCCCGACAGAACACCGCCAGCCCCAAAAGCACGAGCAGGTCGCAGAAAAGCGACCTGCCCGCATGTTTCAGACAACCTCCCCGCAAACGGCCTAGAAATGGTAATTCACGCCCACCATAAACTTATTGTTGGTGTAAGTGATGCCGCCCTTGGGGGTGGAATCATAGGCGTACTCAATCACCGCGCCCCAGTGCCGATCGAACACATTCTCGGCGCCCAAACCATAATGCGGGCGCGATCCCGGATGGGTTTGCGCCACACCAAGCTTTGCGTAGTACAACATGTTGTCCTTCAGCCCGCCCACCTTCAGGTCCACGCCATAATCGCGCCCGGTAACCGTTTGCTTGTGGTCGTCACCCCAAACATTCGCACCGAGCAGGATGCGATCATTCATGATCCAGTTGTAGCCCGCCTCGACACCCAGAAAGGGCCGGCCCACCTTGGAAACCAGGCTGCCGGAAGTACTCGAATCGTTATAGCCAGCCTTGGCACCCACATAAAAACCATCAAACCCGCGTGCCTCAACCTGTGCCGCGAAAATCAAAGAAACAACCGCAGCAACGCCCATTATGATTTTTTTCATATCACCCTCGCTAGAACTAATTACCCGCACATTGCGATTCGAGCCATGCATTAACCATATCATGCTTAATGCATTAACTACTTATTTTAGCACACCTTTTTGATTTTCCAATCGAATTGTGGTTTTTGCACCCTATTTGCCCTCAAGCAAAGGATATTCCCCAAGGCGAGCGCAGAAAGCGGTCATCGTCTTGCCCTCAATACAACCTCATCATCGTGAGTTAATTTTTACCGAATTTAAGCACATTGGGAATATGCCCAAAGGCATATGGACTGCATCCATTATTTGTGCACCGGCAGGCGAAAATTTTTGATGGCCTTAACGCTTGGCCGTACCGAAAGAAAAGCTTATTGAGAAACCCAGGATTCTGCTATTCAGCGCGCCGTTAAGCGATTTGATCCTTCCCGCGTCCAGCCGCAGACTTGCTTCATCGGCCAGATCCATAGCGAGAAAGACCATGGGCTGGATTGCCGCACCGCCGCCCGTGTCCACAGCACCGCCGCCGCTCACGCCCAGCAATAATTCAGCACCCGCGGATAAACCATGCGCAAATTTCGCGCTATGGTATCCCGCCCCAACCAGCCCGGCCGAATATGCACCCGCATTGCCGCTATATGCGCTGTGCGCCTGCCCGGTCAGATAGAATGAAGGTGTCAGATAGCGATTGAGCTTGATCACAACGGCATCGAGGTCACGCCTGCTGCCGCCCTTGCGTGCCGCGCCAAAATAATGTTCCGAGCCAAGCACCCACTCGTTGCCCACCATTTCCGGTTCACCGCCTGAGGCATAGGGATGATCCATATCCCACACGAAATTCGCCGCACCATAGGTTGCGCGAAAATTTCCCGCAGGGGCATTGGCATAGCCACCTTCGAGTGACAGATGAGCATCGCGGCTCAGATCGGCCGTGGCATAGGCACCCAGCTTGGCGAGCGCCCCGCCGCCCACGGAGACCCCGCCGCCGCCGCCCATCCCGACCGACATTCTGGTACCAACGGCGAGTTGGCCGTCCCACACCGGTGTCTCCGCGCCCAGCGTGCCCAGATACTCGGCGTACCCAGCCACCCCGCCACCGGCGCCGCCGACAACCTCTATCCCGCGATACAGATGCTGAGAATAGAACTGCTCCATTCTCGCGCCGACAAATCCAAAGCTGCCAGGGGCGGCCGCGCCGCCTGATTTTTGACGATAAGCGCCCAGGGTGATGAGCACACGGTCAAATCCAACCCCGCTACGCCCCAGCGCCTCGACTTTTTGTCCGATGCGGTTTGGGCGGTAATAGGAGAAGTCACTGTCGGCAGAAAACACCAACCCCAGCTGGTTGCTGTTGATGTTGCCGTTGGGAAAACGCACATTGGAAGCGGAAATGCCGGCATGGTAGCCGCCGAGATCCCAAAGCAAATCCAGGTGTGGCCGCACCATCAGCCCGCCACCCACGGAAGAGCCACCCCCGCCGCCGCCGCCAGCGTAAAGGCCGGCCGCCATCTCCAGCCTGGAGAACAGCGGCCGATGCCAGGCCAGCTCGCCGCCAACGGTAAAAAAACCGCCGCGCTGCCCGGTTATCGCGCCATAGGCCGCCGGGCCCAAATAAAGGCCCGATGCGCCCATCCCGATCAGATAGCTTGTGCCAACCAGGCCCATCGCCTCGTTGCCGGGCAGCGCAATCTGCTCAAAGCCCGCCTTGATCTCCACCGGCTTAACAATGAGGGCATCGCTTGCCTGCTGCGCGTCAACGGACGAAGCCGTGCCTGCATGCGCCAAGGCCGATGCGGCACAACACAAAGCGAGCAAGGATTTGGCCAGGCGACTCAAGATGGGATTTTAGAGGTGGCGGAAGCGGTGAGATTCGAACTCACGAACGGTTGCCCGTTGCCGGTTTTCAAGACCGGTGCAATCGACCACTCTGCCACGCTTCCGAAGGCGCGCATGATACCCTAAAACGCGCGCGTGGTCAGTTAGCCGTGCTCTCCGGGCGATCCCTCCAGGGCGCGATCCCTACCCCGGCTCGCCGGGGCAGTCATCCGGGCATTCCTGCGGCTTGCTTTTCACCGGTCGCGCCTTCGCTCGCGCCGGGACGACCTTGAGCTTTTGCAGCACCCTGCCGATGTTGCGCCCCACGTGGATTTGCGGGGCGGAGGCTTCCATGCCTTCGGTCTTTTCGCGGTAGGCGATGCTGTTGCGCGCCTCGTCGAAGGCGTCGATGAAGGAATCGTTGTGTTCCAGCGCCTTCACGAAGTAGGCTTCTCCGAAATAGGTATATTGGGTGATGTCGCCGCAGCCGTAGGCCACGTGGTCGCGGCGCGAGGCGGTGAGGATCAGGGTGTTGTCGTCTTTGAGCACGTCGAGGAAGCCGCCCGAGTAGCAGGCCGAGACCACGATCACGCGGTTGCGGATGCCGCTCTTGTCCAGCAGCTGCTTGAGCTTTTCGGCCTTGAGGTCGTTCATTTCCAGCGGATGGAACGAGACGGCCAGACGGTGGTCCTGCGCGCCATGCGAGCTGAGAAACACGAACAGCACGTCGTTTTGCCGGTCCATGCGGGTGGAGAGGCCCTGAAGCACGGCTTCCATGTTATGCGTGTTGGCCAGCGGCGTGTTTTCCACCGAATCGTAGCTGTTGATCAGCAGCAGCGAGCGCCCGGCGGTATTGAAGCGGCGGTCCAGCAGGTTGCGCGCGTAGCGCACCTCGTTGCCGAATTCATGCTCGCTGGCATCCCCGGCAAAGCCCACGAAATACAGGGCGGTCTCGCCTGCCCGGCGCGGCTTCACGCCATCCAGCACCTGCCTCACCATCCCCGGCTGGCGGTAATAGATGTCCTCCACGTCCAGCTTCGTGGATACGTAGGCATCATCGAGCTCATCGCCCTCATCGTCGCCGCCGTCATCGCCGGGATCCGCAGGGTCATCGTCATCATCATCCTGCAGCTTGGCCGGGCCGGGTACGGGCCGGGTTGTGGCTGGCATATTTGCCTTGCCGGGTTTCTTGTGCGCAGGGAGTGTGCCGGCATGTGCGGCCTGCACGTTGGCCGCATTGACGTAGATGCTCTCCTCGGGAAACAGCGAGCTCAGCGTCATGCTGAACAGCAACAGGGAACCGCCCAGCAGCAATGCGACGAAATAGCCCTTTCCATACAGGCGCCGCACCACCCTGACCAGCGCCAGCACCATCCACAGCAGGCCGGCCAGCAATACGGCCAGCAGCCAGCCGTCGCCTTCCGGCAGCAGCTTCTCCAGCCTGATGTAGAACGAAAGGTAGATCACGCTGATCAGCAGCAATGATGATTGCGCCATCACCAGCAGGCGCAAGCGGCTGGCGCGCGCGGCGAGCAGGCTGCTGACTGCCAGCGCCCAGCCGAAGAACAGCAGCAGCGATACGCCGTATATCGCCACCCCGGTCAGGTTGAACAGGGGCATGGGCTGCGCCTGGATATAGTCGGTCAGGCCCTCCCAGCCGACATCGGCCAGCAGCAACACGGCCAGCGCGCCCCAGGTGGCGCGGAAATGCAGGGGGTCGAACTTGAAGAAAAACACCAGGCGCGCCGCAGCGCCCAGATTGGCCAGGGCCTGGTAGACAGGCGTTTCCGGGACGGGCGGAAGGCTGGGCAAGGTTTGCCCGGCATGGCCGGGATGCGCCGCCCACAGCCTGCGCGCCGCCTCGGCCAGATCAGGCTCGCCCGCGTGCGCTTCCGGTTCCGTGGATCGGGCCGCACGCGGCACGGCAAAGGGCGCACCGCGGTGCAGGTGAAAATACCAATGGCTGTCGGTGGTTTCGAGTGCTGCGACTTCCGGCCAGGCATAAAACTCCACATGGCCGTCCGGCAGGCTGCGGGAAATGCCCGCCGGAACCAGATTCAGCGTATAGCCGCCCTCCGGCGCCTGCCCCGCATTGCGTTCGTTGCGCGCCGCCAGCATGACCCAGGCGGCCTGCGCCAGCAGCGCCAGAATGACCAGCGCCCACTGCCATCCGGGATAGCCGCCTCCCCGCATGATCAACAGCAAACCGATCAGGACGCCTGCCACCAGCGCGCGCCAGAAGCCCTGGCGCAGGCTGCGCCCGCGCAGCCGCTCCTGCACATGCAGCTGTGCAGTCTGTTGGTCGGAAGCGTTCTGGTGAAAGTTGAATTCCATGGGCAGCGGCCAATAGGCTGATGTTCTAGACGGCCCTATGGTATTGGAATAGACGGCACATGGGAAGTGCAGCGGGAAAAACTGGCACAAGCAGGTAATGCCTGATACCGGAAACCGATTATCCGGCCTTTGCCTCACACGCCGGGCCAGCCTGCCGGGGATTTAGCCAAAACGCATATAGAAGGGGGAGAAGCTACCGACGGCCAGGAAGGACAGGCCGGTGAACATGCACCGCAGGGTGCAGCGCAGACGGGGAAACAGAAGCCCTACAACCGCCCCGCCCTGCCCCAGGGGCAAGGAAACAACCGCAGAACCGCGAACGTAGCCCGGCGACCTATTCCGCCGCCCCGGCCTCCTTGCCAGGGCAGCGGAATTAAAAAACCCGCGGCAACTCGTAATTTGTTGGTTATTGGCGCGGGTTTCTGAAGGTCTTGACCAGTTGCTTACGCAGTCTGGATGTTGGAGGCTTGTTTGCCTTTCGGGCCTTGAACCACCTCGAAGGAAACCTTCTGGCCTTCCTTCAGGGACTTGAATCCGCTCATGTTGATCGCGGAGAAATGTGCAAACAGGTCTTCGCTGCCATCATCCGGAGTGATGAAACCAAAACCTTTAGCGTCGTTGAACCACTTTACTGTACCAGTTGCCATTGTGTAACTTCCTTGCATAAAAAACGGGATAGCCCCCTTTGAACTGTTTGAATCCAAGGAACCGCACACGGCATGACCGGTACTGCGAGATACGATGAACCAAACACCCGTGCGCTTTGTACTCCGGTTCAAGCGGTATCGTCAAGGGGTTAATGAAATTTTTTTGTTTGGGGTTTTTTATGTATTTTGGCGGTTCCCCCTTGAAAAACCCAAAGCAATCGTCAAATATACAACATATAGGGTGCATAAATGGGCATGCAATGGCGACAAAGCAGGAAAACGCGGCACTGCTGGAACAGGAAAAAATCAAGCCGCCGCGGCTGTACAAGGTGCTGCTGCTGAACGATGATTACACCACGATGGATTTCGTGGTCGAGGTTCTGCAAACTATTTTTGGCATGGATTTTGAACGCGCAAACCAAGTCATGCTCAAAGTACATCAGGAGGGTTCCGCAGTGTGCGGCATTTACACCCGGGACCTGGCGGAAACCAAGGTGGCGCAGGTGATGGCGCTTGCCAGGCAGCACGAACATCCGCTACAGTGCATCACACAGGAGAGTTGAATCATGATTGCGCAAGAACTTGAAGTCAGCCTGCACCTGGCCTTTGTCGAGGCGAGGCAGAAACGGCATCAATTCATCACGGTCGAGCACCTGCTGCTGGCCATGCTGGATAACCCGTCTGCCGCGCAGGTGCTCACCGCCTGCGGCGCGGACATCGAGGAACTGCGCGCCACGCTGGTCAAGTTCATCGACAGCAACACCCCCATCCTCCCGGAAAACACCGAGGAAGACACCCAGCCCACGGTGGGGTTCCAGCGCGTGATCCAGCGCGCCATCCTGCATGTGCAATCCACCAACAAGAAAGAGGTGAATGGCGCGAACATCCTGGTGGCCCTGTTCGGCGAAAAGGATTCGCACGCCGTGTATTTCCTCAACCAGCGCAATCTTTCCCGCCTGGACGTGGTGAACTACATCGCCCACGGCATCAACAAGAGCACCCCGGCCAGCGCGCAAAAGGCCGCTGCCGAAAGCGAAACCGAAGGCGATGCCGCCGTGGAAGGGGCCGCGCTGAAGGAATACGCGCAGCACCTCAACGCCCAGGCGCTGGCCGGCAAGATCGACCCGCTGATCGGGCGCGAGGACGAACTGGAGCGCGTGATCCAGACCCTGTGCCGCCGCCGCAAGAACAACCCGCTGCTGGTGGGCGAGGCCGGCGTGGGCAAGACCGCCATCGCCGAGGGCTTGGCGCGCCGCATCGTGGAAAACGACGTCCCGGAAATCCTGCAGGATGCCCAGGTGTATGCGCTCGACATGGGCTCGCTGCTGGCAGGCACCAAATATCGCGGCGATTTCGAGCAGCGCCTGAAGGCCCTGCTCAAGGAACTGTCCGAATCCAAGAACGCCATCCTGTTCATCGACGAGATCCACACCCTGATCGGCGCGGGCGCGGCCTCGGGCGGCACCATGGACGCCTCCAACCTGCTGAAGCCTGCGCTCTCCAGCGGCGCGCTCAAGTGCATAGGTGCCACCACCTACCAGGAATACCGCACCATATTCGAGAAAGACCACGCGCTTTCGCGCCGCTTCCAGAAAATCGACGTGCCCGAACCCTCTGTGGAACAGACCATCGAAATCCTGAAGGGCCTGAAATCGCGCTTCGAGGAGCATCACAGCGTCAAATTCAGCGCCGCCGCGCTGACTTCCGCCGTGGAGCTTTCCGCGCGCTTCATCAACGACCGCCATTTGCCGGACAAGGCCATCGACGTGCTGGATGAAGCGGGCGCCGCCCAGCGCATCCTGCCCAAGTCGCGCCAGAAGAAAGTGGTCGGCAAGCACGAGATCGAGGACATCATCTCCAAGATCGCGCGCATCCCGCCGCGCACCGTCTCCAGTGACGACCGCAACACCCTCAAGAACCTGGAGCGCGACCTGAAGGCCACCGTATTCGGCCAGGACAAGGCCATCGAAGCGCTGTCGCGCGCCATCAAGATGTCGCGCAGCGGCCTGGGCAACCCGCAAAAGCCGGTCGGCAGCTTCCTGTTCTCCGGCCCCACCGGCGTGGGCAAGACCGAAGTCGCGCGCCAGCTCGCCTACAGCATGGGCATGCCGCTGCACCGCTTCGACATGTCCGAATACATGGAACGCCATGCCGTGGCGCGCCTGATCGGCGCACCTCCGGGATATGTCGGCTTCGACCAGGGCGGCCTGCTCACCGAGGCCATCAGCAAGCAGCCCCACTGCGTGCTGCTGCTGGACGAAATCGAAAAGGCGCACCCGGACATCTTCAACATCCTGCTGCAGGTGATGGACCACGGCACGCTCACCGACAACAACGGGCGCAAGGCCGACTTCCGCAACGTGGTGATCATCATGACCACCAACGCCGGCGCAGAGGCACTCTCCAAGGTGCAGATCGGCTTCACCAAGAGCTCCGCCGCGGGCGACGAAATGGCCGAGATCAAGCGCCTGTTCACCCCGGAATTCCGCAACCGCCTGGATGCCATCGTCTCCTTCGCATCGCTGTCGAAGGAAATCATCCTGCGCGTGGTGGACAAATTCCTGATGCAGCTCGAAGAACAGCTCCACGAAAAGAAAGTGGAAGCCATCTTCACCGATGCGCTCAAGAGCCACCTCGCCGAAAACGGCTTCGACCCCCTGATGGGCGCGCGCCCCATGGCGCGCCTGATCCAGGACACCATACGCGCAGCCCTGGCCGACGAACTCCTGTTCGGCAAGCTCGCCAACGGCGGCAAGGTGATCGTCGACGTCAAGGACGGGAAGGTGTCTCTTGATTTCTCGGAAGAGGAAGCGACTGTCTGACGGGGAGTTTTTTGGTCTGGAAGGGCGGGCGTCATGCCCGCCCTTTTTTATTTCCTGAGATTGGGCTGTACTCACAGATTGGCGCGGGGAGCGGCCCCGCATGCCGATTACTTTCTTTACTCGTGTAAAGAAAGTAATCAAAGAAAACACGCCCTGCTGCGC
>DATDDB010000093.1:0-28544 GCA_036524005.1 Gallionellaceae bacterium
GTTGATTTTGGCCATTGATAAATAATTCCCGTGTCAAACGCTAGTTTTTCTCTTTCGTATGTCGAATACATGCTTTTTATAGTGTAGAGGTATAACGATTATTGGGAAAACGCAATTTTAGGCGACATTTGAGGCAGCTCCAATCACCAAAGCGGACTGTCCAGGCGACTAGTCACCAAGTCCGCAATGGCCGACAAGCCGTCTTACTTGATGATTCTCATCTTGTCCGTGCTGCGCGCATCCTGCATGTACGGTTCCTCTGCGATGCGCTGTGGCCACCGGTGTGGCAGCGGCCATGAGCCGTACCTGCCATTCAAGCCTCGGTAGGAGTTCCACTCGATGGAGGCGCTAGCCGAATCCCTTTCTTGCCTGCGATGGCTGTCATCACCGGGCGCGCGAGCAGCCACTCATCGATCTCGTGCTCGAACCAGCCCACAGCCCGTCCGGTAATCTGTCGAGCGCAAGGAAACGTGCCCTCGGCCATCATGGCGTATATTTGGGACGTCTTAAGTCCGACCCTGTCCATCACTTCGGGCAGCCGAAGCAGGTTGGAAGGTGGCGTCCCGGTAGGCCGCGTGTCATTTTCGGCTGATGGCCGGATATTGACAGCCATATCGACCAGCGATGATCGCCATCTGCAAAAGCCCGCGTTTCGTGGCATCAAGCGTTGGGATGTCGCAACAGGAATGTTGCTGACCGAAATCCCCGATCCAGGTGCTGCGCTCGTATCCGCCGGTGGATCGAATCAGGTCAGGACCGGTGGGTAATAAAGCTGGATGAAGATGTCCCGTCAGTCGCAGGCGATATTACGCTTGGGCATGGGGAATGATGCAGGGCAAATGACTCAGGTACCACAGTCGCCTGCATCATCAGGTGACGAGCAATTAACGTAAGGGAACCGCCAAAAAGTCAGGGAAAAAAACAGTCGTCCCGCAGAACAGCAGGAAAGCAGAGAAAAAAGGCGCACTCGCGATTGAATGCGCCCGGTGACACAACCAGGCAAACTGTGGGAAGCCCTGTACTGCTCAGCCAGGGCTGCCACCACAGCTTCCAGCCCCATTAGTTCGGCTTGCTGATGCCTGGTGTCGGAAAAGGCCAGGTTGCAGCCGGACGCACAGGAGCGGGCGCCGACGGAGCCGGAGCGGGAGCTGCTGCAGGCTTAGCTGCTGGCTTTTTGGCGGCCACTTTCTTGGCTGCCGGCTTCTTGGCGGCCACCTTCTTGGCTGCTGGCTTCTTAGCTGCTGCCTTCTTGGCTGCCGGCTTCTTGGCGGCTACCTTCTTAGCTGCCGGCTTCTTGGCTGCTACCTTCTTTGCTGCCGGCTTCTTTGCTGCTGCCTTTTTAACAGCCGGCTTCTTCTTGGCTGCCGGTTTCGCCTTCTTTGCTGCTACCATTTTCAACCTCCTTTACTAAGTGAAAGTTACAAAAAGTACAACCTAACGACTACAACACTCCCCGGCGCGCCGCGAAGCGGCCAGCCGAAGTTCATGAGGGCAAAAACACCCCTTTTGACCCTGTAATACGGTTAACCACCCCAGCATCAAACCGCCCATACCATCGACATGAGCACGCTTGAACGAATAAATCTGGGTAGCCGCCTGTAGTACCAGGCTCATAAAATTTTGGGGGGAGCTTGTGGTGCCGGATTGCGTTTTGTTGTTTTTCTTGGCAATCCAGCCTTGCGGGGAAGGCGGTATTTCTAGAGGGGGGACGACTGCTAGTCATTTGCACCTTTCTGTGCAATATGCATCGGCAATCGCTCGTCTTGTCTGTCACTAGGTTCTAGCAAGCAAAATCCCCTAATCGCTCCACCTACAGTTAGTAATTTTTGCAAATTTATTTACAACATCTAGCGGTTGCAACTTTACCTGAATTGTGCTCCATGTCAACACTTTTCGCACAAATTTTTCAAATTTTTTCAACTCGTTCAACTTCTCGCGCCAATCTGCTTCCGAATTTTTTTCGCCATGTGCAAGTATTCACGACTCGGGATAATTGAACGGGCTGCGGGGCATTTTTTCTCACCAGCAGGAGACGCAAATCTGAAATTTCAATGAGACCGCACTCCACCACCATCGACTTTGCACCTGACGATCAATCTCAAAGTCGCACCAACCCCGCCATGACGCTTCACAAAAAAACACTTATACAACATGCGATTAGGCAGCCTATCAAGCACAACATCCATGTTCGGCACATCCCTGCCAGGAAGTGCTTGCGTTGCCGAAAGAAGCCAAACTAGCAAGATCCTCTGCACTCGGCTCCTGCCATCGATGCAACTTGGCATGTAGCGTTGGACTGTCACCCTCGTTTCCCGCTTTCCGCCTTCCCGGTTCCAGTTCCAGAAATGCATACAGGTACGCCTCTACCGTGTTCCGGGTAACAGCCAAAATCGGGTTGGCGCTCACACCCGATTGGGCTAATATGGCCCCAGCCATGGTTCCATCCGCCCGCGGATGGATCACTCATCCGGGAGCCGCTTCCATGCCCACCGATACAGGTTCGAGCTCAGCCTACCCAGAAGAATGCCTGCTCCCGATACTTGGGCGTCAGGGCCGCGAGGAAACCAGCCTGTTGCAGATCCTGCGCGAAATGCAGGAATGCTTCGGCTGTATTCCCGCCGAAACCGTCAGCCACCTCGCTGCACAGCTCCAGATTCCGCGTGCGCGCATCGAAAGCGTGGCCTCGTTCTACTCCTTTCTGCACCTCAAGCCGCATGGCGCCTACCGCGTGCTATTCTCCGACAACATCACCGACCGCATGCAGGACAACCTCACGTTGATGCAGCAGATGTGCCGCCAGCTATGGGTCGAGCCGGGCAAAGTGTCGGAAGACGGACTGGTGTTCATCAACACCACCTCCTGCACCGGCATGTGCGACCAGGGCCCGGCGTTGCTGGTGAACGGGCGCGCCATCACCCGCCTTACTCACCTGCGGGTGCAGGAAATCGTTCATTTGATCCGCAACCGCGTGCCGGTGGAGGAGTGGCCAGCCGACTTTTTCCGGGTGGAAGACAATATCCGGCGCAAGGGGCCTCTGCTGGACAGCCGGATTGCTCCTGGCGCGGTATTGCGCGAGGCGCTGGCAGCCGGGACGTCCGCCATCGTCGAAACCCTCAAGGCATCCGGCCTACGCGGCCGCGGCGGCGCAGGCTTCCCCACCGGCATGAAATGGGAAAGCACGCGCGACGCCCCGGGCGCCGCCAAACATGTGGTATGCAATGCCGACGAGGGCGAGCCCGGCACGTTCAAGGATCGCGTGCTGCTGACTTCTTACGCCGACCTGGTGTTCGAGGGCATGACGCTATGCGCGCTGGCCATCGGCGCAGAGCATGGCTACCTGTACCTGCGCGGCGAATACCGCTACCTGCTCGAGCCCTTGCAGCAGGTTCTGCAGCGCCGCCGCGAACAAAACCTGCTCGGCCACGGCATTTTGGGCAGGGAGGGGCTCAACTTCGATATCGACATCCACCTTGGCGCAGGGGCTTATATCTGCGGCGAGGAATCGGCGCTGATTGAATCGCTGGAAGGCAAGCGCGGCATCCCGCGCAACCGCCCGCCGTTCCCGGTGACGCACGGCTACCTGCAACAGCCGACCGCCGTGGACAACGTCGAAACCTTCTGCCAGGCCGTGCTCGCCATGCAACTGGGGGCGGAAAAATACCGCGCCATCGGCACCGCCAAGTCCAGCGGCACCAAGCTGGTCTCGGTATCCGGCGACTCCCCGCGCCCCGGCATCTATGAATACCCGTTCGGCGTCTCGGTGCGCGAAGTGCTGCAGGAATGCGGCGCGGCCAACACCCGGGCGGTGCAGATCAGCGGCCCCTCGGGCATCTGCGTCGCCGAAAGCGAATTCGACCGCCGCCTGGGATTTGAGGATTTGCCCACGGCCGGCGCATTCATGGTGTTCGATGACAGCCGCGACATGTTCGAGGTGGCGCGCAATTTCGTGCACTTTTTTGCCCATGAAAGCTGTGGCTTCTGCACCCCCTGCCGCGTCGGCACCACCATCCTCAAGGACACCATGGACAAGATCGCCGCCGGGCACGGCACCCGCTTCGACCTCAATGAGGTCGAACACCTGGATTACGTGCTGCAAACCACCTCCCATTGCGGGCTGGGACGCAGCGCCTGCAATCCGGTGTTGCACACGCTCAAGCATTTCCGCCCCGCCTATGAAAACCGCCTGAAATCGCTGGAATTCGAGCCGGCGTTCGACCTCGACGGCGCCCTGGCCCGCGCGCGCCAGATGACCGGGCGCGATGACGCCGGCGCACACCTGAAAACGGAGGAATCATGAGCGCCGAAGAGCACATGAAGAACAGTTTCCAGCTCGACGGCGCGGATGTTCCCTTTAGCGCAGGGCAGACCGTGCTGCAGGCCGCGCTGGCGGCCGGGCGCTATATCCCCCACCTGTGCTACCACCCGGAATTCACCCCGCATGGCAGCTGCAAGCTGTGCACGGTCAAGGTCGGCGGCCGCACCGCCGCCGCCTGCACCATGCCTGCCGCGGACGGCATGCGGGTCGAGAGCAACATCGAGGAGCTCAATGGCCTGCGCCGCACCCTGGTGCAGATGCTGTTCGTGGAGGGCAACCACTTCTGCCCCTCGTGCGAGGCCAGCGGCAACTGCCAACTGCAGGCCACCGCCTACGAGCTGCAGATGATGACGCCGCGCTTCAACCAGCTGTTCCCGGACCGACCGCTGGACGGCTCCCACCCCGACATCCTGCTCGATTTCAACCGCTGCATCCTGTGCGAACTGTGCGTGCGCGCCTCCAGCGAGGTGGACGGCAAGAACGTATTTGCCCTGGCCGGGCGCGGCATCACCAAGCACCTGATCGTGAATGCCGAATCAGGCCTGCTCCGGGACACCGGCATGGCGCTGGAAGACAAGGCCATGCAGGTCTGTCCCGTCGGCGTGATCCTGAAAAAGAGCGCAGGGTTCAACGTGCCCATCGGCCAGCGCCGCTACGACCCCAGCCCGGTCAGCGCCCAGGCGCTGGAGGACGCGCCGCGCCCCTCTGGAGACAGGCGCACATGACCGAAAAGAAGAAACTGCGCATCGCCACCACCTCGCTCGCGGGCTGCTTCGGCTGCCACATGTCCTTCCTCGACATCGACGAGCGCCTGTTCCCATTGCTCGAACTGGTGGAATTCGACCGCTCGCCGCTCACCGACATCAAGCACTGCGGTCCGTGCGACATCGGGCTGATCGAAGGCGGGGTGTGCAATGCGGAAAACGTGCACGTGCTGCGCGAATTCAGGAAAAACTGCAAGATCCTCATCGCCATCGGCGCCTGCGCCATCAACGGCGGCCTGCCCGCCCAGCGCAACAGCCTGGACCTGGGCGACTGCCTGACCGAGGTATACCTGACCGAACCGGGGCTGGCGCACGGCCACATCCCAAACGACCCGGAGCTGCCGCTGCCGCTGGACAAGGTGCACCCGCTGCACGAAGTGGTGAAAATAGACTATTACATCCCCGGCTGCCCGCCCTCGGGCGACGCCATCTGGAAATTCTTCAGCGACCTCATCGCGGGCAAGACCCCCGAGCTGGGGCATGGATTGATTAAATATGATTGAAATACAAATAGCCACAGAGAACACCGAGATTACAGAGAGATCAACTGTTTTCTCTGCGTGCTCTGTGCTCTCTGTGGCAAAGGGGTTTTAGCATGAGTGATTTAGAAACCGCCTCGCACCCCGAAAACCTGCGCCGCGTCGCCATCGACCCGGTGTCGCGCGTGGAGGGTCACGGCAAGGTGACGCTGCTGCTGGACGAGAACGACCATGTGCACCAGGTGCGGCTGCACATCGTGGAGTTCCGCGGCTTCGAGAAATTCGTGCAAGGGCGGCCCTACTGGGAGGCGCCGGTCATGGTGCAGCGCCTGTGCGGCATCTGCCCGGTGAGCCACCATATCGCGGCCAGCAAGGCGATGGACATGATCGTGGGTGCGACGCTCACGCCCACTGCCGAGAAGGTGCGGCGGCTGATGCACTACGGGCAGATATTGCAGTCCCATGCCCTGCATTTCTTCCACCTTTCGGCCCCGGACCTGCTGTTCGGCTTCGACTCCGAGGTGGCGCAGCGCAATATCGTCGGCATCGCCGCACAACATCCGGAGATCGCCAAACAGGGCGTGCTGCTGCGCAAGTTCGGCCAGGAAGTCATCCGCATCACCGCGGGCAAGCGCGTCCACGGCACCGGCTCCATCCCGGGCGGGGTGAACAAAAACGTCAGCCTGGAGGAGCGCGATTACCTGCTGAAGGAAATGGCGCAGATGATAGCCTGGAGCCGTGATGCGGTAATCATGGCACGGCGGCTGTACGAACAGAACGTAGACCTTTATGACAACTTCGGGCGCTTTGACAGCCACACCCTCAACCTGGTGCGCGCGGACGGCGCCATGGATTTATACCATGGCGGCCTGCGCGCGCGCGGCAAGGACGGCAAGACCCTGTTCGACCACTATGATTACAGGCATTACTGGGATGTGATCTTCGAGGACGTGAAACCCTGGTCGTACATGAAGTTCCCCTTCCTGCGCGCACTCGGGCCGGACGAGGGCTGGTACCGCGTGGGTCCCTTGACGCGCGTGACCCAGTGCGATTTCATTCCCACCCCGCTGGCCGAGGCACAGCGCAAGGAGTTCCTGGCCTTTAACAACGGTTCGGCAGCCGGCGCCACGCTGGGTTTCCACTGGGCGCGCATGATCGAGATGCTACATGCCGCCGAAACCATACAGGAGCTGCTGGCCGACCCGGACTTGCAGGGGACGGAGCTGGTGAGCACCGGCCAGCGCCAGGCACGTGGCGTGGGCGTGATCGAAGCGCCGCGCGGCACGCTGATCCACCATTACAGGGTGGATGAACGCGACCAGATCACGCGCTGCAACCTGATCGTCTCCACCACGCACAACAACCAGGCGATGAACGAGGCGATCCGCGCAGTCGCCCGGCAATACCTGGATGGCAGAAAGCTCACGGAAGGCCTGCTCAACCACATAGAGGTGGCAATCCGCGCCTTCGACCCCTGCCTGTCCTGCGCCACGCACGCGCTGGGCAAGATGCCGCTGCAGGTGGAACTGCTGGATGCGGCCGCAGAAAGAATAGACGTGCTGACGCGTGCCACGGATGGCACTTTCTGCGCTTAGCCACCATGAGCGCGCCCCCTTCCATTCTGATTCTGGCCATCGGCAACGATGCGCGCGGCGACGATGCGCTGGCGCCGCGGCTGGTGCGCATGCTCGAGGAGCGGTCGAAAACGCCAGGCTGGGCTGGGCAGGTCGAATTGCTCGAGGACTACCAGCTGCAGGTCGAGCATGTCACCGACCTGATCGGGCGCAGTGCGGTGCTGTTCATCGATGCCGACGTCTCCTGCGCCGAGCCCTATGATTTCTCGGAGCTGGCCGCGGAAAAAGATGGCAGCTATACGACCCATGCGATGACCCCGGCCGCGCTGCTGCACGCCTATCGCCGCGTCTATGGGGCGGATGCGCCGCCCGCGTTTTTGCTGCGCATCCGCGGGCATGATTTCGGACTGGGCAACCCACTGAGCCGGCGGGCCGCGGCCAACCTGGAAGGCGCCACCAGGCTGGTTGAAAAACTGTGCATAAATGCGGACTTGTGTCACTGGCAGGGAATGGTTGCGTCCCTGGCTGACAAGCGCGTGGCAACGGAGTAAGCTTTACACATCGCGGAATTAACCTGCTGCGCGAGCCGAAACCGGACTCGCGCGGCGCGCAGCTTCCTCATGCACTTATATATAAGTACATCCATCCAGACTGAGTGGGAGAGCGTACATGTTTGAGGTGCGGATACATGGCCGGGGCGGACAGGGCGTGGTGACCGCGGCCGAGATGCTGTCGGTGGCGGCATTTCTGGAGGGTGGGCATGCCCAGGCTTTTCCCAGCTTCGGCTCCGAGCGCATGGGCGCGCCGGTCGTGTCGTTTTGCCGCATTGCCGACCAGGAAATCCGCCTGCGCGAGCCCATCATGGAACCGGATGCCATCATCATCCAGGACCCCACCCTGCTGCACCAGGTGGATGTGTTCGCCGGGCTCAAGAAGGATGGCTACATCCTGCTGAACACCAACCGCAGCTTTTCCGACCTGGGGCTGGGCGATTTCGTCAGCGGCAGGCCGAAAGAGCGGCTTTGCCCCATGGCCGCCACCGAAATCAGCATGAAGCACCTTGGCCGCCCTATCCCCAACGTGCCCCTGATCGCCGGGTTTGCCGCGCTTTCCGGCCTGATCCGCCTGGAGTCGGTGCACAAGGCCATCCGCGAAAGATTTTCCGGCAAAGTGGCGGAAGGCAATGTCGCCGTTGCCACCGAGTCTTATAACCTTGTGCTGAATGCAAGGAGGTAAACCGTGCTCAAGCAAATAGAAGGTTCGCGCGCCGTTGCCGAAGCCGTGGCACTGTGCCGCCCGGAAGTGATCTGCGCCTATCCCATCTCGCCGCAGACGCATATCGTGGAAAACCTCGGCGAAATGGTGAAAAGCGGCGAACTGGCGCCGTGCGAGTTCATCAATGTCGAGAGCGAATTCGCCGCCATGTCGGTGGCCATCGGCGCCTCCGCCACGGGCGCGCGTTCCTACACCGCCACCGCCAGCCAGGGCCTGCTGTTCATGGTCGAGGCGGTATATAACGCATCCGGCCTGGGCCTGCCCATCGTTATGACGGTCGCCAACCGCGCCATCGGCGCGCCGATCAACATCTGGAACGACCACTCGGATTCCCTGTCGCAACGTGATTCCGGCTGGATGCAGCTATTCGCCGAGAACAACCAGGAAGCACTCGACCTGCATATCCAGGCCTTCAAGCTGGCCGAAGAGCTGTCGCTGCCGGTGATGGTGTGCATGGACGGCTTCATCCTGACCCATGCCTACGAGCGCGTGGACATCCCCACCCAGCAGCAAGTCGATGCCTACCTGCCGCCATTCGAACCGCGCCAGGTGCTGGACCCGCGCGAGCCGGTCTCGATCGGCGCAATGGTCGGGCCGGAGGCATTCATGGAAGTACGCTACCTGGCGCACGACAAGCAGATGCGCGCGCTGGAGCGCATCCCGCAGCTGGCAGCGGAATTCAAGGGCATCTTCGGGCGCGACACCGGCGGCCTGACCCATACCTACCGCAATGAGGATGCCGAAACCATGGTGGTGGCGATGGGCTCGGTGCTGGGCACCATCAAGGACACGGTGGACGAGATGCGCGCCGAGGGGCACAAGATCGGCGTGCTGGGCATCACCAGTTTCCGCCCGTTCCCGCTGGCGCAGGTGCGCGCGGCATTGCAGGCAGCCAGGCGCGTGGTGGTGCTGGAAAAGAGCTTCGCGGTGGGCATAGGCGGGATACTCTCCACCGACGTGCGCATGGCCCTCTCCGGCATCCAGTTGCATGGCTACACCGTGGTGGCCGGCCTGGGCGGACGCGCGATCACGCGCAGGTCGCTGCACAAACTGTTCCGCGAGGCGCAACAGGACTTGCTGAAGCCGCTGACCTTCCTCGATCTCGACTGGAACGTGGTCAACAAGCAGCTGGCGCGCGAGCAGGAGAAACGCCGCTCCGGCCCGGCGGCAGAAGCCATGCTGCGCGACATCGGCACGGTTGCGTCAAAGATCGCATAAATCGCGGGGGCAATATGACATTTCAACCCGTCAAGTTTTACCAGACCGGCACGTTCACGGTGGGCAACCGCCTGCTCGACCCGGCCCAGCGCAGTGTGCAGTCGCACCGCGACCGCAGCAATGCCATCAACTCCGGCCACCGCGCCTGCCAGGGCTGCGGCGAGGCGCTGGGCGCGCGCTACGCCATAGACGCGGCGATGGATGCGACCAATTCACAGCTGATCGCGGCCAACGCCACCGGCTGTCTCGAAGTCTTCACCACACCTTATCCGGAAAGCTCCTGGCAGCTGCCCTGGATGCACTCGCTGTTCGGCAATGCGGCCGCTGTCGCCACCGGCATCGCGGCGGCGCTGAAGGTCAAGGGACGCACCGAGGTGCGCGTGGTGGCGCAGGGCGGCGACGGCGGCACCACCGACATCGGCTTCGGCTGCCTGTCCGGCATGTTCGAGCGCAATGACGACGTGCTGTACATCTGCTATGACAACGAGGCGTACATGAATACCGGCGTGCAGCGCTCTTCCGCCACGCCCCCTGCGGCGCGCACCGCCACCACCATGCCGGTCGGAACGGAGCCGGGCAACGCGTTCGGGCAGGGGAAATACCTGCCCGAGATCGCAATGGCGCACGGCATCCCCTATGTAGCCACCGCCACGGTCGCCTATCTGCGCGACCTGGAGGCCAAGGTGGCGCGCGCCATGGAATTCCGCGGGGCGCGCTATATCCACATCTTCGTGCCCTGCCCGCTGGGCTGGGGATCGGCCGCGCAAGACACCATACGCATTGCGCGGCTGGTGCACGAGACCGGGCTGTTCCCGGTGTTCGAGGCGGAATACGGCGAAGTGGTGAGCTCGCTGCCGATACGGAAACAATTGCCGGTGGAGGAATATCTCAAGCCGCAACGGCGCTTCGCCCATTTGTTCGGCGCGAAACCCAGAGTGGACCTGATCGCCAGGATCCAGGCGCGCGCCGACCGCAATATCCGCAAGTACCGCATGCTGCAGCAAGAGGAGGCATGATGGACAAACCATTCGCAATCACGCTTGATCCCGGCTCTTCGCTGGCCAACCATACCGGCTCCTGGCGCACCAGCCGCCCGCTGTATGTGGACCGGCTGCCGCCGTGCAACAACGCCTGCCCTTCCGGGGAAAACATCCAGGGCTGGCTGTACCACGCCGAATCCGGCGACTATGAGCAGGCCTGGCGCGTGCTGACCCTGGAAAATCCCTTCCCCGCCATCATGGGGCGGGTGTGCTACCACCCCTGCGAGAACGCGTGCAATCGCGGACAGCTGGACAGCGCGGTGGGGATCAATTCGGTCGAACGCTTTCTCGGCGACGAGGCCATCCGGCGCGCCTGGAAATTCGAGGCGCCCGCTGCGGCTTCCGGCAAGAAGGTGCTGATCGTGGGCGCAGGGCCGTCCGGACTTTCCGCCGCCTACCATCTCGCGCGCATGGGACACCAGGTCGAGATACAGGAAGCCGGCCCCATGGCGGGCGGCATGATGCGCTTCGGCATCCCCAAGTACCGCCTGCCGCGCGACGTGCTGGACGCCGAAGTGCAGCGCATCCTCGATCTCGGCGTGACACTCAGGCTCAACACCAAAGTCGCGAACATCGCCGAAAGCATGCACGCCGGGAGTTTCGACGCGTCGTTCCTGGCGGTGGGCGCGCACATAGGCCGGCGCGCCTACATTCCGGCGGGCGATGCCGCCCATATCCTGGATGCCGTTTCGGTGCTGCGCAGCATGGAAGGTGAAGACAAGCCGATGCTGGGGCGGCGCGTGGTGGTGTACGGCGGCGGCAACACGGCCATTGACGTGGCGCGCACCGCACGGCGCCTGGGCGCGACCGAAACCGTGATCGTCTACCGCCGCACCCGCGAGAAGATGCCGGCCCACGATTTCGAGGTGGAAGAAGCCTTGCAGGAAGGCATCATGATCAAATGGCTTTCCACCATCAAGCAGGCCGATGACGGACAGCTCACCCTGGAAAAAATGCAGCTGGACGACCAGGGCTTCCCGCAGCCCACGGGCGAATTCGAAACCATCGCCGCCGACTCGCTCATTTTGGCGCTGGGCCAGGATGTCGATCTCTCCTTGCTGAATGGCGTGCCTGGCCTGGAGGTCAAGGACGGTGTGGTGCAGGTCGGCAGCAACATGATGACCGGGCACCCGGGCATCTTCGCCGGCGGGGACATGGTGCCTTCGGAACGCACCGTCACCGTGGGCATCGGGCACGGCAAGAAGGCCGCCCGCCATATCGACGCGTGGCTGCGCGGCACGGTCTATCAGCCCGCGCCCAAGCATGAGCTGGCGACGTTCAACATGCTGCACCCCTGGTATTTCTCCGATGCCCCCAAGACCGTGCGCCCCATGCTGGACATCGTGCGGCGCCAGTCCAGCTTCGACGAGGTGCAGGGCGGCCTGAATGAGGATAACGCGCTGTTCGAGGCACGCCGCTGCATGTCGTGCGGCAACTGCTTCGAGTGCGACAACTGCTATGGCGTATGCCCGGACAATGCCGTCATCAAGCTCGGACCGGGGAAGCGTTTCCGCTACAATTTCGATTACTGCAAGGGCTGTGGGATATGCGCCGCCGAGTGCCCGTGCGGCGCGATCAAAATGATCCCGGAAGAAATCTGAGCCATGCACGAGATGTCCCTGGCAGAGAGCATGCTGCAGATCATCGAGGATGCCGCCCGGAAAGACGGATTCACGCAAGTCAAGACGGTATGGCTGGAAATCGGCCAGTTGGCGTGCGTGGAGAAGGAGTCCCTGTGCTTCAGTTTCGAGCAGGTGAAGAAGGACAGCATTGCAGAACAGGCCAGGCTTGAGATAATCGAGATCGGCGGAAAAGGCTGGTGCAGCCAATGCAACTCGCAGGTGGCGCTGCCGGCATTGCTGGGGCCCTGTCCCGCATGCGGCAATTATCGTGTTACGGTGACGGATGGAGACCAGTTCAGGATCAGGGAACTGGAAGTCGAATAGGGGAACGGAACATGTGCACCACATGCGGATGCGGAAACGGCCAGACGCTGATTGCGGGCCAGGCGCTGCAGAAAACGCGCAAACCCGGCGCGTCCCTGCGCTTTCGTGAACATCAGGGAAGCCCGGCCCGGGTCCGGCCCGAAGCCGCCCCTCATCAGCCCGCCCTCGACTATGGCGCGGGCGCTGCCGGCGCGCATGCGCCCGGCATGAGCCCCTCGCGGATGGTGCGGATCGAACGCGACATCCTCGCGCAAAACAATGAGTACGCCGCCCAGAATCGCCGCGCCCTGGCGGAACGCGGCATCTTCGCGCTGAACCTGGTATCCAGTCCCGGCTCGGGCAAGACCACGCTGCTGGTGAAGACCATAGAACAGCTGCGCGGCGCACGGCCGCTGGCCGTGATCGAGGGCGACCAGCAGACCGAAAACGACGCCGCGCGCATACGCGCAGCCGGTGCCCCAGCGCTGCAGATCAACACCGGCAAGGGCTGCCACCTGGATGCGCACATGGTCGGCCAGGCCATGCAGCGCCTGGATTTGCGGAACGACAGCTTGCTGCTGATCGAAAACGTCGGCAACCTGGTTTGCCCCGCCGGTTTCGACCTGGGCGAGGCGCACAAGGTGGTGATCCTGTCGGTGACGGAAGGCGAGGACAAGCCGCTCAAATACCCTGACATGTTCCGCGCGGCGAGCCTGATGCTGCTGAACAAATGCGACCTGCTGCCGTATCTCCAGTTTGATTGCGAACTGGCCATCTCCTATGCGCGCCGCGTCAACCCCGGCATCAGGGTGATACGCATCTCGGCAACCAGCGGGGAAGGCATGGCGGAATGGCTGGAGTGGGTGAATGCGGGCTGCCGGAATCCGCTGGCGGTCCCGACGCAGGAAGCCCTGATTGAATAGCCCCATTCTCCTGTCGGCAGGCGGCCCCCCGGTGTTGGCCTGCGGTGCGTGGCTGAAGAACACGGTATGCGTCACGCGCGGCGATGCGGCCCATGTCTCGCCGCTGATCGGCGATCTCGACAGCGTCGAGGCGCGGCTGAAGCTGGACGCAGAGGTGGCCAAATTGTTCGAGTCGCTGGACGTAAAGCCAGCCATGGTGGCGCACGACCTGCATCCGGATTTCTACAGCACGCGCTTCGCCCAGGCCTACGCCGCGCAATTCGGGCTGCCGGTCGTCGCCGTGCAGCACCACCATGCCCACATCGAGGCAATCTGTGCGGAACACCGCATCAGCGAGTCCGTGCTGGGACTGGCGCTGGATGGTGTGGGTCTGGGAACCGATTCCGCGCCCTGGGGCGGTGAATTGCTCCTGGTAAACGGCGCGGCTTTCGAGCGCATCGGCCATCTCGCGCCGCTTGCCATGCCGGGCGGCGACCGCGCGGCGACCGAGCCGTGGCGCATGGCGGCGGCAGTGCTGTTCCAGCTGGGGCGCGGCGACGAGATCGTGCAGCGCTTCCCCGGCCAGCCGGGCGCGAAGACCGCGCTGGAAATGCTGCAACGGAAATTGAACTGCCCGGACACTTCCAGCATGGGGCGGCTGTTCGATGCGGCAGCCGGGCTGCTGGGGGTGAACGAAAAGCAGGAGTTCGAGGCGCAGGCCGCAATCCTGCTGCAGCGCCTGGCCGAAAGCCATGGCGCGGTCGCGCCCATGAATTTTGGCTACCGCATACTCGAAAATAGGGAACCCGGCCAGGCCGCAGTCCTGGATTTTTCACCATTGCTTGCGGTGCTGAGCGTCTGCCGCGATGCACCCTATGGCGCCGCGCTGTTCCATGCCACCCTGGCCGCTGGCCTTGCCGCGTGGGTGGAGCGCGCCGCCGCTGCTCATCAGGTCCGGCACATCGCGCTGGGCGGCGGCTGCTTCCACAACGCCATCCTGTTGCATGCATTGTGTGACAGGCTGAAAGCAGCCGGGCTGCAGGTGCTGACCGCAAAGCAGATGCCGCCCGGCGATTGCGCAATTTCGCTGGGCCAGGCGTGGATTGCGCTGCAATCCATCGAGGGGAGGAGCTGAACATGTGCCTCGCCATACCTGCACGCATCGAGGAATTGACCGGCGATGGCAATGCCGTGATAGATTTCGGCGGCATGCGCAAGGAGATCTCGCTCGCTCTGGTGGATGACGCGGCAGTGGGAGACTACGTAATCGTGCACGCCGGTTACGCCCTGCAAAAGCTCGACCAGGAAGAAGCCGAACGCACGCTGGAGATGTTTGCCGGGATGAGCAACCTGCCGGACGCGCCTGCATCATGAAATATGTGGATGAATTCCGCGACGGCGCACTCGCCAGAAATATTGCCGCCCATATCGCGCTCGAGGCGACCGCCCCTTCCGGCTATCGGCTGATGGAATTTTGCGGCGGCCACACCCACGCCATTTCGCGCTACGGCATTGCCGACCTGCTGCCGCCCAATGTGCGCATGATACACGGCCCTGGCTGCCCGGTTTGCGTGCTGCCCATCGGCCGCGTGGACCAGGCGATATGCCTGGCGCGCGAGCAGGGCGTGATCCTGTGCACCTATGCCGATACCCTGCGCGTACCCTGTTCGGACAGCCTTACCCTGATGCGCGCCAAGGCGGACGGGGCCGATGTGCGCATGGTCTATTCCACACAGGACGCGCTGAACATTTCACGTGACAATCCGGGCCGGGAAGTGGTGTTCTTCGCCATCGGCTTCGAGACCACCACGCCGCCCACCGCCGTGGCGGTCAGGCAGGCTCGCACCGCCGGGCTGCATAACTTCAGCATCCTGTGCAACCACGTGCTCACCCCGGCGGCCATGCACGCCATACTTGCCACCGGCAGCAAGGTGGCGCTGGATGGTTTTGTCGGCCCGGCGCATGTTTCCACGGTCATCGGCAGCCAGCCCTATGAGCCGTTTGCCCGCGACTACGGCAAACCGGTGGTCATCGCCGGATTCGAGCCGCTCGACGTGATGCAAGCCATACTCATGCTGGTGCGCCAGGTCAACGCGGGCCGCGCCGAGGTCGAAAACGAATTCACCCGCGCCGTGAGCCGCACCGGCAACCTCAAGGCGCAGGCGCTGGTGGATGAATGCTTCGAATTGCGCGACGCGTTCGAGTGGCGCGGGCTGGGTACGCTGCCCCACAGCGCATTGCAGCTGCGCCCCGAGTTTGCCGGATTCGACGCGGAGCTTAAATTCGGCATCGGTTATGTGGCAGTGGCGGACCACAAGGCCTGCGAATGCGCCGCCATCCTGCGCGGCGAGAAGCATCCGCGGGAATGCCGGATATTCGGCACGGCATGCACCCCGGCCAGCCCGGTCGGTTCCTGCATGGTGTCCTCCGAAGGCGCCTGTGCCGCGCACTACACCTATGGACGATTCCGGGAGGCTGCCCAATGAACCGAAACAAACCGGAGTACGCGCGCGGGCTGGATATCCGGCACGGACGGGTGGAGATGTCGCATGGCGCAGGCGGACGCGCCATGGCACAGTTGATCGCCGGGCTGTTCGCCCCTGCATTCGACAACCCTTATCTGGCAAGCGGCAACGACGGCGCATTGCTGCCCCAGGTGACGGGGCGGCTGGTGATGTCCAGCGACAGCCACGTGGTTTCACCGCTGTTCTTTGCGGGCGGCGACATCGGCAGCCTGTCGGTGCATGGCACCATCAACGATGTGGCGATGATGGGCGCGCAGCCGCTGTATCTTTCCGCCTCCTTCATACTCGAGGAAGGCTTTCCGCTCTCCGACCTGAAGCGCATCGTCGATTCCATGTCGAGTGCTGCAAAAGCGGCGGGCGTTCCCATTGTCACGGGCGACACCAAAGTCGTCGAGTGCGGCAAGGGCGATGGCGTGTTCATCACCACCGCCGGGGTGGGCGTGGTGCGCGACGGTATCACTTTGTCCGGCGAGCTAGCGCAACCGGGCGACGCGATACTGCTGTCCGGCACGATAGGCGACCATGGCATGGCGGTGCTTTCGCAGCGCGAAAACCTGGGCTTCGATGCACCCATCGTGTCCGACACGGCCGCACTGCACGGCCTGGTCGACACCATGCTGGACAGCGGCGCCAGGCTGCGCGTGCTGCGCGACCCGACACGCGGCGGACTGGCGGCCACGCTCAACGAGATCGCGCGCCAGTCCGGCGTCGGCATGATGCTGCAGGAATCCGCCATCCCGGTGAAGCGGGCGGTCGAATCGGCCTGCGAGTTTCTGGGGCTGGACCCGCTCTATGTCGCCAACGAAGGCAAGCTGATCGCCATCTGCGATGCGCAGGATGCGCCGCGCCTGCTCGAAACGATGCGCGCCCATCCCCTGGCGTGCGAAGCCGCCGTCATCGGCGAAATCGTGGCAGACAGCTATAACTTTGTGCAGATGACCACCAAGCTGGGCGGGCGCCGCGTGGTCGACTGGCTGACCGGAGAACAGTTGCCGCGGATTTGTTGAAGGTCGAGGCCGAAGCTAGTTGCTTCCGGCCGATTCCATCTGGTCGCGCATCAGCTTGAGCTGGAACATGGTGTTGCGTTCCTCCTCGGACAGCACCGCCTCGATGTAGTGTATGGTGGCGTGATAGCGCGGGATGACATTGTACTTGAGCGCATTCACGCGCTTCTGCGTCTTGCGCTGTTCAGTGAGCAGGCGCCACAGCGCGGTCTCCGCCTCGCCCAGTTGCGCCAGCAGCACGGCAATTTCCGCCATGCGCCGGCGCGCCTCATCGAAGCTGGCATCGGTCCACATCAGGCCCACGGGCAGCAGCGGCGCGCTCTCCACGGACACCGTGGGGTATTCGATGCCGATGCTGCTGCGCGGCAGGATGTGGACAGACAAGGCAGGCTTCAGACCCAGCACCGCTTGGCGCAACTGGGTGCTGCCCATGCGCATGTGGGCGATGGACAACCAGTAGTAGGTATCCTGCAGGGTGCTGCGCACTTTCCGGCGCAACTCCTGGTAGCTGCGGAGGCGCTGGTGCACCAGGCGCGTGAGCAGCTCGCGCTTGCGCTCCAGCAGGTCGTGGCCGTGTTGCAGCGACACCACCTGGCGCCGCAGCGAGAGCAGCGTGCTCTTGGTGGGGCGTACCTTAAGGCGGCCTTTCATCTCGGCTCCAGCGGAGCTTCCTGCCAGTGGTGGTACTTTGCGATGTCCGCAGCGCTGACCCGGGTCAATGCCGCGGGCGGCAGCAGCGACAGCAGCTCCCACGCCAGCTCCAGCGTCTCCACTATGCTGCGCTCCTGGCTTTCGCCCTGGCCGACGAAGCGCCGCTCGAAGGCTTCGGCAAAGCTCAAGTAGTCGCGGTCGGTCTCGGAGAGCTCGTCCGCGCCGATGATCGAGGCCAAGTTGCGCACCTCCAGCGCGCGCGCATAGGAGGCGTAGAGCTGGCTGGCCACCCGGCCGTGGTCCTCGCGCGTGTGGTCCTTGCCGATGCCGTCCTTCATCAGGCGCGACAGCGAAGGCGGAATATCCACCGGAGGATAGACGCCCAGGTTGTTCAACGCGCGGCTCAGCACCAGCTGGCCCTCGGTGATGTAGCCGGTGAGGTCGGGGATCGGGTGGGTGATGTCGTCCGAGGGCATCGAGACCACCGGCATCATGGTGATCGAGCCGTGGCGCTCGCGGATGCGTCCGGCGCGCTCGTAGATTTCCGCGAGGTCGGAATACAAATAGCCGGGATAACCCTTGCGCGCGGGCACATCGCCCTTGGCGGTGGCCACCTCGCGCAGCGCCTCGGCATAGTGCGTCATGTCGGTCATCACCACCAGCACGTGCAGGTCGAGGTCGAACGCGAGGTATTCCGCCACGGTGAGCGCCGCGCGCGGCAGGATCAGACGCTCGATGGCGGGCTCGTCCGCCAGGTTGAGGAACATCACCACGTTGCGCAGCACGCCGCTTTCGGAGAAGGTCTCGCGGAAGAAACTGGCATCGGAAAACGATATTCCCATGGCGGCGAATACCACGGCGAACTGCGTCTCCTCGCCCGGCAGCTTGGCCTGGCGCACGATCTGCGCCGCCAGGCGGTTGTGCGGCAGGCCCGAGCCCGAGAAGATCGGCAGCTTCTGCCCGCGCACCAGCGAATTCAGGCCGTCCACCGCCGAGATGCCGGTCTGGATGAATTCGCGCGGGTAGGCGCGCGCCGCCGGGTTCACCGGCGCGCCATTCACGTTGCGCCTCAGCTTGGTGAACAGCGGCGGGCGCCCGTCGCGCGGCTGCCCCAGGCCGTTGAACACACGCCCCAGAATGTCGGGGGAAAGCGGTATCTCGAACGGCTGGTCGAGAAAGCGCACCCAGGTGTTTTCCAGGTCGAGATTGTCGGTTCCTTCCAGCACCTGGATCAGCACCACCTCGTTGGAGGTGCGGATCACCTGGCCGTTGCGCCGCCGTCCGCTGCGGTCGCGCACCGACACGCGGTCGCCCAGCGCCACGCCCGGCACGCCGCGCATATACAGCAGGCCGCCACGCGCGGCCGATGCCATGCGGTATTCCTTATCGCTCATCGCTACCCCCGTTCATATGCTGGCCCGGTCATGTCGCGGCCTTTCCGTGCTGCGCATATTCGGCACGCAGGCGCGCAAATTCATTCTGTGCCTGCACGGCAAAGTCGGCAAACTCCTTCATCTGCTGGTTGCCATAGCTGCCTTTCAGGCGCTGCGCATTGGCGAGCAGCGGCATGCGCATCAGCTCCTGCACCGGTACGCCGATCTCCAGCAGCTGAATGCCCTCACGGTAGATGGCGAGCATCTGGTCCAGCAGCGCAAACTGCTTCTGTGGCGAACAGTAGCTATCCACCGGGTCAAGCGCGCTCTGCTGCAGCACCCCCTCCTTGAACAGCGCCACGCCTTCTAGTGCCCAGCGCTGCTGCGGCGAAAGCGCCTCGGGGCCAACCAGGTTCACGATGCGCGCCAGCTCGTCCGCCTGCGATAGGATGCCGAGCGCCGCTGCGCGATGCTCTTCCCAGCGCGGGTCCACATGCTGCGCCCACCACTTGCTGCAGCTCGCGACATAGCCGGAAAAACTCTCCACCCAGTCCACCGCCGGGTAGTGGCGGGCGTCGGCCAGATCCTTGGACAGCGCCCAGAAAGTCCTGACGATCTCCTTGGTGTGGCTGGTCACCGGTTCGGAGAAATCGCCGCCCGGAGGAGACACCGCACCGATCAGCGTGATCGAGCCGCTGCCGCCGGCCAATGTCTCCACCCTCCCCGCGCGCTCGTAGAATGCCGCGAGGCGCGAGGCGAGATAGGCCGGATAGCCTTCCTCCACCGGCATCTGCCCCAGCCGCCCCGCGACTTCGCGCAGAGCCTCGGCCCAGCGGCTGGTGGAGTCGGCCACCATCACCACATCGTAGCCCTGGTCGCGGTAATACTCGGCCAGCGTCACGCCGACATAAATCGAGGCCTCGCGCGCCACCACCGGCATGTTGGAGGTGTTGGCGACGAGCAAAGTGCGTTCCATCAGCGAGCGCCCGGTGTTGGGGTCGGTGAGCTGGGGGAAGCTTTCCAGAATGTCCACCAGCTCGTTGCCGCGCTCGCCGCAGCCGACATAGATCACGATGTCGGCGTTGGACCAGCGCGCGATCTGCTGTTGCACCACGGTCTTGCCCGCGCCGAAGGGGCCGGGCACCGCGGCGCGCCCGCCTTTCACCAGGGGGAAGAAGGTGTCGAGAATGCGCTGCCCGGTGAGCAGCGGGGCGACGGCTTCGTCGCGCTTCCGGTAGGGGCGCGGGTTGCGCACCGGCCAGCGGTGGTAAAGCTTGAGTTCCTCGATGCCCCCATGGTCGGCTTTGATGCGCGCCACCACCGCATCCACGTTGATTTCACGCGCCGGTATGAGGTCGAGCAGCTCCCCGCTGATGCCGGGCGGCACCAGGATGCGGTGCGTGATGGTCTGCGTCTCCTGCACGGTGCCGAGCAGCGCACCCGCCTCGATGCGCGCACCGATTTTGAGTTCGAGCATGGGCTCAAAGCGCCACAATTTCTCCCGGTCAAGCGGCGGAATATGCACGCCGCGCGGGATATAGTCCCCGTGTTGTCTGGCATACTCCCTCAGCGGCCGCTGCACGCCGTCGAAGATGCCGCCCAGCAATCCCGGCCCCAGCTCCACCGAGAGCGGGTGGCCGAGCGCCACCACGGTTTCGCCGGGACGCAGCGATTCGGTGGGCGCATACATCTGCACCAGCGCGCGCTCATTGTGGCGCGCGATGACTTCGCCCATCAGCTCCAGGCGCCCGATCTTCACCTGCTCGCCGGTGCGCACGTCGGGCAATTGCACCGTGACCAGCGGGCCGTTGACCTCGATTACGCGGCTGCCTGCCGTGGCATCATTCATCTAGTTCCCTCCCGCACCGCCCGCCGGCGCCAACCGTTCGGCGATGACATTTTGCAGCTGCTCGCCCAGGCGCTCCTGGCGCCCCTCGAAGGTGTTGTCGAAGCGGATATTGCGATCCGCGCTGGCAACCAGCACTCCGCCGGTGCAATCAATGACTTCATCAGAGAGCGTCAGCTGCTTGCCTGGCGCTGCCTGTTGCGCGATGCTGTCCCAATCCCGCCGCAGCCGCTGCAAGTCGCGCGCATTCGACTGCACGGTCAGCTCATTGCGCTCGATGGCAGCGGCGCCCTCGCGCAGCCAGGCATGCAGCAGCGGCAGATAGCGCTGCTCGTCCTCCGCAAGCTGCTGCAGGCGCGCAGGCATGTGACCGAGCACGGTGTTCACCAAGTCCAGGCGCAGGCGGTCAAGTTCTGCGCGCAGCTGCAGTTCGGCGGCCTGCACCTGCTGCTGGTAGGTGCGCTCTGCCTGGGCCTTTGCTGCCGCGGTGGCGCGTTCCTCATCATTGCGCAGGCGCTGGCTCGCTTCCGCAAGCAGGGTATCGTGCTCCTGCCGGCCATGCGTGAGATATTCCTCGGCCAGCTTGTTAGCCCGGTCGACCAGCGCGGATTCCAGACCGCTGATTTCGTCCGCTTCGCTCATCCCTTCACCTCAAGCGCCTCGGCGCCCAGTATCTGCTGCACCAGGGTCTCCACGCGCGAATGGTAATTCTCCGTCAGGCCGAGTTCCGGAATTTCAGTGATCACGATGCGTCCGCCTTCGTTTTGCGCGCGCATCAGGTGGCGTCCGGGATTGCGCGCCAGGCTCTGCTCGATCACCACCAGTGCGGCCTGCTGCGTGCGCAACAGGTCGTGCATCAGCTTCTCGATCTCCTCGGGCGCGGGATTGACGTGCGTCTCGAAACCGATCAGCGCAAATCCCTCCATCAGTGCGGCGCTGCCCAGCGCGATCATACGCGCGGGCGCGATCAGCGGCGCCTGCCTGCCCTCTCCCGGTTGTGGCGCGCCGTTGCTCATGCGATCTTGCCCAGCAGCAGGATGGTCACCACCAGGCCATAAATCGCGATCCCTTCCGCGAGGCCGAGGTAAATCAGGGTGCGGCCAAACATCTCCGGCTTTTCGGCGATGATGGCCAGCGAGGCCGCGCCCACCGGGCCGACCGCGAGCCCCGCGCCGAATGCGGCAAGCCCCGTGGGCAGCCCCGCGCCCAGCAACGCCAGCCCAAGTCCGGTGGAGATTTCGCCGTGCGGAGCAGCCGCCTGCTGCGCCAGCGCATCGTGCATGCCCAGCACCAGCAGGCCCAGGCTTGCCGACACAAAAACGGCAAGGTTGGCGGCAAGCGAGCCGCGCCACCAGCGCTGCGCGCGCGCGCCGTCATGCAGGGGGCGGAATTCCCGGTACACGCCCAGCCCGAAGGTCAGCAGCAGATTGAGCGCGATGATTGCGATGAGCCAGTCCATGGTCGTTCCTTTCATATAGTAATGCGTTTTTTGCGATTCATTTTTCCACCCCTTGGACCTTGATTCCCAGTCCCTTGCCGCCACCCAGCCTGAGCGGCTGGAATGCGCGCCCGTCGCCGCCGAAGAAGCGCGAAAACCCTTCGTAATATTCCAGGCGCAGGGTCTGGATGGCCACGATGCCGCCCTCCAGCACCAGGATGAAAATATTGCCCAGCACGACCGAGGCCCAGTAGCCCGTGGCATGCAGCATGCTGCCCACGGTGAAGATGGCGATGGTGAGCGCAACGTGGTTCAGGCTGAATGCAGCGAGGCGCAGGAACGACAAGGTATTGGAGACGTAGCTCATCACTGCCTCGAATGCTTCCATCAGTGCAATCAGCGCGCGTTCCCAGACGGGGGCCGTGCGGTTGTGTTGCCAGGTTTGGGCCATCAATGCGCCGAGCGCGGCGATGACCAGCAGCGCAGCCGGCATGTCCGGCCGGCCCTGCGTGCCGTAGCGGAATGCCTCGACGATCACGCCCAGATAGAGTGCCAGTCCAGCTGCGCCGTGCGCATCGAACAACGCTTCCTTGATGCGACCTTCGGCGATCCGGTTGCGGATGGTGAGCACGGTGGCGAGAACGATGAATGCCACGCCCCAGCCGAGCGCGATGCCCAGCATGCGCAACGGATCGGAAAGGGGTGACATCCACAGCGGGTGCAGCACCTCCTCAAAGCCGAACACGCTGCCGTATAGCAGACCGAAAAACGCCGAGCTCGCACCCGCGGAAAACGCAAGCGCACTGTATTGACCGAGGCGCCGGCGCAGCAATATTCCGGCAAGCGCAATGACCGCCCCCTGCCCGGCGTCGCCGAACATCATGCCGAACATCAGCACGAACGTGACGGCAAACAGGATGGTAGGGTCGATCTCGCCGTAGCGCGGTACGCCGTAATTCAGCACCAGGCTCGCAAAGGGGCGCAGCCAGCGGTGGTGGCTGATGAGCGAGGGTACCAGCATGCGCTCGTCGGGGCGCGGGTCGCGCGCATGCAATGCATAGCGTCCGAAAAATGTCTGGTCCAGCATGTGTTGCAGGCCGGGTATCCGCTCCGTCGGCATCCAGCCGCTCACCGTGGCGAGGTTGCCGCGCGCGCGCATCAGGGTGGAGAGCTCGGCATAGGGCGCGGCACATGCCAGGATGTGCGCCGCGTTATGCAGCCGCTCGCGCAGGTTATCCCTGGCGGGAGCGGCCAAGCGCTGTGCGTCCTCCTGAGCCAGCTGTGCGTTCAGGCGCTCAAGCTCAGCTGCAAGGCTGGCCCGCACCTCGGCGGGCCGGCCGTGAAACTCGGCGGGCACCTCGGTGGCGCGCCAGCCCGCGCTCTGGAATACGCGCTCCACATCGCCCGCGAGGCCTGTGGGTCCGGCCACGATGAGATGCACCTGTTCCAGCCCGGTAAAAAAGCGGATGGCGACGTGGCCTGCGAGGCCGATGGCTTCCTCAAAGCGCTGGATGTTGGCGCGCGGCACCATGCCCACGCGCAGGTTCATCACCCGGCTTTCCTTTTGCAGCTTGGTGAGGTCGATGTTGAGGCTCATGAACTGCTCGAGCGTCTTGTACAGCTGCGTGGCATGGCGGAAATCCTGGCGCAGGATGCGCATCCTTTCCTGCTGCTCCGAGCATTGCGCCCACTCCTGCCTGAGCCATGCGGTGGTGCTCTCCAGCTCTTCCAGCAACACCGGTTTTCCGGGTGCGCTCACCTCCTGCGGCAGAGCCATTTCGTAGTGAATGAAGATCTTGTCGAGTTGCGCCTGCCCCTCTCCGTGCGTCCGCCGGTACGCCTGGCCAGGCAATTCCGGCAGCTGTTCCGGGGTCGCCTCGCTGATCTCCGGATTGAAAGCGCCATGCATGGCGAGCACCAGGGCGGCCTGCGGCGCATCGTCCTTGAGCAGGCTGAGTGTGACGCGTTGCATGGGGAGTGGGGTGAACATCGCTGCGCCTCAGTGCAAAAGCCGGCTCTCGTCTCCGGAGCCCAGGCCGAGTGCGGCACGGATCATGTCCGGAGGCATCTTCAGGTCGTGGCCGCGCACGATCGCGCGCAGCCGCCTGAGATCGCGCTCGCGCAGCACCATGTAGCCCAGGGCGCGCGCCACATTGAATGTGCTGTGGTGCAGGGCGTGGGCCGCGATGCGCCAGCTTTCACGCTCCAGCCGCAGGGTCACCTCGGTGATATTGCGTGCGCCGGCAAGCAGGGTGGCATACGGCTGCGGCAGGTTGTTGATGGCATCTTCGAACGTGGCCTGCTGTGACAGCAACTGCAATTGCGGCGAGGACAGCCGGTGACTGGCGGGAATCAGCAGGTAGTAGGCCTGCGCTGCAGGCAGATTGTAGGCAAAGCGGTAGCGCAGCAGCCACACCAGGTTGACGCGATCGATGATGCTGCCGACGATGGCGCGCAGGTGGGAACCCGATTCCTCATCCATGATATTGCCGCGCCGCCACAGCCCGGCGAAATAGCGCCGGTCGAGCGTGGCATCGAGCGCAAACAGCTGCTCGCCTTGCTCCAGCAAGTGGTGGGCCTGGCGTGCAATTTCGGCATAGGGCGTCTGCTCCAGCCGGCGCAACAATTCCGCCGAGGTATCGCACTGCAGGAGTTCGGCGACGGGCAGGGTCGTGAGATGCCCCATGTCTAGCAATTGCGCCTCTATCATGTGCTGCGGCTGCCCAGCCATCTTGCCGCGGATGAGCACTTTAAGATTGTTGAGCTCGAAACGGTGTGCCCAGTAATTGAGCAGGTCGCGCGACGCACCGGATAATGGGCGGATCAGTATGGCCAGGTCCTTGAGCAGGAGGGTGACGTTGTTCTGGTCCAAATCGCCCACATACTGCGCAATGAGGGCGCCAGGCTCGAAAGGTTGGGGGCCATCGGCTTTGGTTCGCTGCACGCCCGCCGCAGCCTGAACTTCCCCGCCGCCCTGTCCGATCAGCGCCGCGATCTGCTCGAGGCTGAGCAATCGCCCGGCCAGCAGGCTGACGCGGCCGTTGAGATAGGCATATTGCGCCGCAGCGCTCATGTTGCGCTCCCGGAGCCGGTGAGCAGCCCGATGGCAGCGTCAAGGGCGCGCTGCTCCATACTGGAGGCGGATGCGCGTAGCGCCGCCGCACGCTCCGCATGACGGCGCCTGAGCTCAGTAGTGGTCTGTTGCGCGCGCTGCTCGGCCTGGGAAAGCGCCGCAGTCTGGATTTCCTTCACGCGCGCGGCATGTCGCTCTTCCTGTGCACGCACTTCCTGGCGCGCCTGCTCGACGATGTCGCGCCGTTTTTCTTCGGCGAGGGCGATAACCAGCTCGGCCTTGGCTTCCGCATCCAGCAAACGCTTCAACGGTTCTTCTGCCATCATTCCTCCGCGCTTGTAGTTACCGGCGTGAAAACCTTCACTGCACCTGCGCTTGAATTATAGCGCGCCACGAATGCGCCAAACAGGGGAAAGTAGCACCAGCCTCAAAGGACACATGCCATGCCCTCGGAGAGGGTAATGCGTCACCGCCTGCGCAAGCATTCGCGGTCACATAACCTGCGTTGGCGGTACCAGCAATCAATACATTGGAAACGACGATTTCACCAGGACGGACTCGCCGGTCCTGGCCTCGATGCGATCCAGTGGATGCGCATCGAGTCGGAGAGGGTAACGGTGGAGGGGGATCAGTCCCAGGACAGCGCGCCGCCGCTCTGGTACTCGGTGACGCGGGTTTCGAAGAAGTTCTTTTCCTTCTTGAGGTCTATCATTTCCGCCATCCAGGGGAAGGGGTTGCTGGCCCCCGGATACAGAATGTCCAGGCCGATCTGCTGGCAGCGGCGGTTGGCGATGAAGCGCAGGTATTCTTTGAACATGTTGGCGTTCAGGCCCAGGATGCCGCGCGGCATGGTGTCCTCGGCATAACGGTATTCGAGTTCCACGCCTTTTTGCACCAGGGCGCGGATTTCCTCGCGGAATTCCGGGGTCCACAGGTGTGGGTTTTCCAGCTTGATCTGGTTGATCACGTCCACGCCGAAGTTGAGGTGCATGGATTCGTCGCGCATGATGTACTGGTACTGTTCGGCAGCGCCCGTCATCTTGTTCTGGCGGCCCAGCGCCAGGATCTGCACGAAGCCCACATAGAAGAACAGCCCCTCCATGATGCAGGCGAACACGATCAGGCTCTTCAGCAGCTTCTGGTCGTTTTCGACAGTGCCCGTCTTGAAGTCCGGGTCGGTCAGTGTGTCGATGAACGGAATCAGGAACTCGTCCTTGTCGCGGATGCTGGACACTTCATGGTAGGCGTTGAACACTTCGCCCTCGTCCAGCCCCAGGCTTTCGACGATGTACTGGTAGGCGTGCGTGTGGATGGCCTCCTCGAAAGCCTGGCGCAGCAGGAACTGGCGGCATTCGGGGTTGGTGATGTGGCGGTAGGTGCCCAGGGCGATGTTGTTGGCCGCCAGGCTGTCGGCCGTGGTGAAGAAGCCCAGGTTGCGCTTGACCAGGCGGCGCTCGTCCTCGGTCAGGCCGTTGGGGTTCTTCCACAGCGCGATGTCTGCGGACATGTTCACTTCCTGCGGCATCCAGTGGTTGGCGCAGGCGGAGAGGTATTTTTCCCATGCCCACTTGTACTTGAACGGCACCAGCTGGTTCACGTCCGCGCTGCAATTGATGATGCGCTTGTCCTCCACGCGTATCCGGCCGGTTCCTGCGGAAGCGACGGTGTATGCATGCTCGTTTTCGATTTTCATGTTCTCTTTCATGGCGGGCATGGCGCCCGCGCTGTTCAGTCGCACGCTGGCCGGAATCACGGCGGGTGTTGCATCATCTTCAAATGTCAGCATGTTCTCGCTCCTCCTGTTCTTTATTCAGCCGCACTGTTATTGACAAGCCTCACACTCCGGGTTGTCAATCGAGCAAAACTTCGGTTCTTCCGCCTCCGGCACGGTGTTGGACACTGCGTTCAGCGAGCCGGCGCGCGAGGTGGATTTTTCCGCCGAGGTCGCCCCCAGGGTGCGCAAGTAATAAGTGGTTTTCAGGCCGCGCACCCAGGCGTGCTTGTAGGTTTCGTCCAGCTTGCGCCCTGATACCCCTGCCATGTAGATGTTCAGCGATTGCGCCTGGTCTATCCATTTCTGGCGGCGCGAGGCCGCCTCGATCAGCCATTGCGGCTCGACTTCGAACGCGGTGGCATACAGGTTGCGCAGCTCCGCGGGGATGCGGTCTATCTTGGACAAGCTGCCATCGAAATACTTGAGGTCGGAAACCATCACCTCGTCCCACATGCCCAGCTGCTTGAGATCGTGCACCAGGTGGTCGTTGATCATGGTGAATTCGCCGGACAAATTGGATTTGACGAATATGTTCTGGTAGGTCGGCTCGATGCTGGCCGCCACGCCCACGATGTTGGAGATGGTCGCGGTCGGCGCGATGGCGATGCAGTTGGAGTTGCGCATGCCATGCTGTTTGATGCGCGCGCGCAGCGCATCCCAGTCCATGCTGACCGAGGAATCCACTTCCACATAACCGCCGCGCGATTCGCGCAGCAGGTCCAGCGAGTCCTGCGGCAGGATGCCGCGATCCCACAGGCTGCCGCGATAGGTCGAATAGCGGCCGCGCTCTTCGGCCAGCATGCTGGAGGCCCAGTAGGCGAAGTAGCACACCGCTTCCATGGAGCGGTCGGCAAATTCAACCGCCGCATCCGAGGCATAGGGCACGCGCAGTTCGTGCAGGCAATCCTGGAAGCCCATGATGCCCAGCCCCACCGGGCGGTGCTTGAGGTTGGCGTTGCGCGCCTTGGCCACTGCGTAGTAGTTGATGTCGATCACGTTGTCCAGCATGCGCATCGCGGTAGTGACGGTGCGCTTGAGCTTGTCGTGGTCCAGTTGCCCATATTTCGCATGGCCCTTGGGGTACAGGTGCGCGGACAGGTTGACCGAGCCGAGGTTGCACACGGCGATTTCCGAGTCGGAGGTGTTCAGCGTGATCTCGGTGCACAGGTTGGAGCTATGCACCACGCCCACGTGCTGCTGCGGGCTGCGCACGTTGCACGGATCCTTGAAGGTCACCCACGGGTGGCCGGTCTCGAACAGCATGGTCAGCATCTTGCGCCACAGGCTGGCGGCCGGGATCTTCTTGGCCACGCGCATTTCGCCGCGCTCGGCCTTGGCTTCGTAGGCGGTGTAGCGTTCTTCGAAGGC
>DATDDB010000094.1:0-87275 GCA_036524005.1 Gallionellaceae bacterium
TGCCCGCGCCGCCGCTCTTGCTGCCCAGCATCTGCATCTCGTTGACGATGATTTCCGTGGTGTAGCGGTCCTTGCCTTCCTTGTCCTGCCACTTGCGCGTCTGGATCTTGCCCTCGACGTAGATCTGCGAGCCCTTCTTCAGGTATTCGCCCGCAACCTCGGCCAGGCGGCGATAGAACACCAGGTTGTGCCATTCGGTGCGCTCCTGTTTTTCGCCGTTCTTGTCCTTCCAGTTTTCGGATGTGGCCAGCGTGACGTTGGTCACCGCTTCGCCATTGGTCATGTAGCGCGTCTCCGGGTCCTTGCCCAGGCGCCCCACCAGTATCACCTTGTTCACCGACATTTCATGCCCCCTCTATTAATTTCCCAACTGCCAATTCATCAAACCCCTGCATCTCAACCTTGAGGCAGACCATGCCTTCCGCACCCACCACCATGGCTTCGCGCACACCGGGCAGTTGCGCCAGTTTCTGCTGCAACAGCATGCTCCGTGCCTCGTCCAGTTCAGGAAGATGATACATCCTGGTGCGAACCGCCGCAGGCGGTTTCATTCCGAACGACACCACCAGCCACAACAACAGCAATGCTATCGCAAAAACGAAGACCGCGTTGCCGCCGACATATTCCATCAGGATGCCGCCCATGGCCCCGCCGAAAAAAGCGCCGAGGAATTGCGCGCTGCTGTATACGCCCATCGCCGTCCCCTTGGACGACAGCGGGGCAATCTTGCTGATCAGCGAAGGCAGCGAGGCTTCCAGCACGTTGAACGCCGCGAAGAACAGCAGCAGGGAACACGCCACGCCCCAGATGGTGCCGTGAAACAGCAGCAGGGCCAATTGCGAAACGGCGGCCAGCGCCACCGCGCCCGCGAACACCTGCTTCATCTTGGCCCTTTTCTCGGCAATGATGATGGCCGGTATCATCAGCGCGAAGGCGAGCAGCGTCACCGGCAGGTAAACCATCCAGTGCTGCGGGGTTTCCAGCCCGTCCTGCCCCAGCACGTGCGGCACCTGCATGAATACCGACATCAGGATGGCATGCAATGTGAATATGCCGAAGTCCAGGCGCAACAGGTCCTTGTTGCGCAGCACCTCGCCGATTTTTTTCGTGCTGACCTCGGTCTCGGAGTGGAAACGCGTGATTTTCGGGTCGGGTATCACCCAGGCCGCCGCGCCGATGGCCATGATTGCCAGCACGCCGGTCATGGCGAATATTCCCGCCATCCCGATCGCGTGATAGAGCAGCGGCGAGAGCACCAGCGAAAGGTTGAAGGTGATCCCTATGGTCATGCCGATCAGTGCCATTGCCTTGGTGCGGTGCTCCTCGCGCGTCAGGTCGGCCACCAGCGCCATCACCGCCGCATTGATTGCCCCCGCGCCCTGGATCACGCGGCCGATGATGATCCAGTATATGTTATCCGTCGAGGCCGCGATGAAACTGCCAATGGCGAACAGCGCCAAACCCGCATAGATCACCGGCTTGCGCCCGTAGCGGTCGGACATCCAGCCCGCAGGGATCTGCAAAATGGCCTGTGTCAGCCCGTAGGCGCCGAGCGCCAGGCCGATCAGCATGTGGCTCTGCGCGCCGGGCAGTTGCCGCGCATAGATGGCGAATATCGGCAGGATGATGAACATGCCCAGCATGCGCAGGCCGTATATGCCCGCAAGCCCCATACTGGCGCGGCGCTCGATCGGTGTCATGGATTCAGCGTTGGGATGCATCGGGAAATTCTGTTTTATTGTGACGAAAAACTTGAGCATTTTATCAGGTCAGCCCGTTTCCCACCTATTTCTCTGAGTGGGGTAGATCGGGACGAATGGCTGCGTGCGCCAGTCAATGCCTTATTTTTGTTGTGGTATTGGGCGACAAGTGATAATTTTCCGTTTCCCCATCCGGGGGCAGGGGCAAAGCCACATGCTTGCGCGGAGCAATGCACTAAAGTCGGGCTGAATTTCCGCAACCCATTTAAAATAGCCGGATTTATCCGAAAAGGTGTATCCGGGATTCGTGTTTATTCCGGATACATGGTTTAATTGGTAAAACACAAACATCGCATGGGGGGCACAGCCCCCCATTCAAGCTCGAAGGGAACCGGTATTAAGTTCACAACGCCTGACATAGCGGGATTTCGCTCGTCCTGGATGGCCCCCAGCCTGGCCATGGGCGTCCTGTTGCTGCTTGCCGCCTTCACCCAGCACTGGATCGTCAGCTATTTCGAGTCCCAGATCACCAGCGAGATGAAATACCGCTCATCCGAGCTCGCCGACGGCCTGATCAACGGCATGAACATGCTGATGGTGACCGGCCAGATCAGCGACCCGGAAAACCGCAAGCTGCTGCTGCGCAAAATGGCGGATTCCCGGGGCGTGGATGAGGTTCGCATCATCCGCGCCAGGCAGGTGCAGGACCAGTTCGGCCCCGGCCTGCCTTCCGAACAGGCACAGGACGACCTGGACCGCCAGGCCATCGAGAGCAAGAGGCCGGTCTATTCGGTGAACCAGCTCGCGGATGGAAAGCGCCAGTTCAGGGCGGTCATCCCCTTCATTGCCAGCAAGGATTTCCGCGGCACCAACTGCCTGAGCTGCCACCACGTTGAAGTGGGCAGCGTCAACGGCGCGGCCAACATCCTGCTGAACATGGATGAAGCGGATGCGAAGATCGCCCGGGCCAAGCGCTGGGTATGGACGGGCGATGCCATCCTGTTCCTGATGCTGGCCTTGATCATCATCTGGCGCAAGGTTGACCGGCGCATCCAGATTCTGGCCAATTACGACACCGTGACCGGTTTGCCCAACCGCAACCTGCTGCACGACAGGATTTCCCATGCCATTTCATATGCACGGCGCTACGACAAGATTGCGGCCGTCCTGTTCATCGACCTGGACGACTTCAAGGTCGTCAACGACAGCCTGGGCCATAACGTCGGCGACAAGCTGCTCCGCGAACTGGGCAAGCGCCTGACCGGTTGTGTGCGGGAGACAGATTCCGTGGCCCGTCTGGGCGGCGACGAGTTTGTCATCCTGCTCACCGGCATGGCGCACCGCGACGGCGTGGTGTTCGTTGCCGAAAAGGTGCTGGACTCGCTTTCCCGGCCCTTTTTGCTCGAAGGGCACGAAATATTCATCTCATCCAGCATCGGCATTGCGACTTTCCCCAAGGACGGTGAGGATGAACAGACGTTGCTGAAGCATGCGGACTCTGCGATGTACCATGCCAAGGAACGCGGGAAAGGGCATTACCAGTTTTACGCCGCGGAAATGAATGAGCTGGCGCTGGAGCGCCTCTCGATGATCAATGACCTGCACCGCGCGCTGGAAAGGAATGAATTCGTCTTGCATTACCAGCCCCAGGTCAACCTGAAGACCGGAAAAATCACCGGGGTCGAAGCGCTGGTGCGCTGGCAGCATCCGCAGAAAGGCATGGTGGCGCCCGCAAAATTCATTTCCGTGGCGGAGGAAACACGCCTGATCCTGCCGCTGGGCGAATGGGTGCTGCACCAGGCCTGCGAACAGGCGGTGAAATGGCACAAGGATGGGTACGACATCATCATTGCAGTCAATATCTCCGCCTTGCAGGTGGAAGAGCAACGCCTGGTGGAATTGGTGGACGACGCCTTGCGCACGACCGGAATCAATCCGAAATATCTGGAACTGGAACTGACCGAAAACGTGCTGATCGAACGCTCCGACGCCATCTACCGGATTTTCCAGCAACTCAGGGAAAAAGGCGTGCGCATGGCCATTGACGATTTCGGCACCGGCTATTCGTCACTCAGCTACCTGAGCAAGCTGCCCATCGACAAGCTCAAGATCGACCGCACCTTCGTGCGCAACATCGCCGAAGATGCGGATGTTCGCTCCATCGCCGAGGCCATCATTTCCATGGCACACAGCCTGCGCCTGAAAGCCATCGCCGAAGGCGTGGAAACTCCTGAGCAAATGGAATTTTTGCGCCGCCTGAATTGCGATGAAATGCAGGGCTTCCAGTTCAGCAGGGCCATGCCTGCGGACGCGGTCAGCGCCATGCTGGCCGACGATGCGCGCAGGCGCTGAGCGGCTGAGGTAAAATCAGGGCTTTCAAACAGGAGCACGCCATGTCGAGCAAACATATCATCCAGACCCCCGACGCGCCCGCCGCCATCGGCACCTATTCACAAGCTGTGCGCGTGGGCGACACGGTTTACCTTTCCGGCCAGATCGGCCTCGACCCCTCCACCATGCAGCTGGCGGACAGCACCGAGGGGCAGATCCACCGCGTGTTCCAGAATTTGCGCGCGGTGGCGCTGGCCGCTGGCGGCAGCCTGGACGACATCGTCAAGCTCAACATCTACCTGACCGACCTGGCGCACTTCGCCAAGGTAAACGAGATCATGGCCACTTACTTCCGCCAGCCCTACCCGGCGCGCGCTGCGGTCGGCGTGGCAGCCCTGCCGCGCGGCGCGCAGGTGGAAATGGATGGCGTGCTGCACCTGCAAGACTAACCGCTGCAAACCGTGCCTGCCTCTCCCGATGCCAGCCTGAGCAGCATCCCGAAAGCCACGCTCGCCAAGCTGGAAAAGCTCGGCGTCCGCAACCGACTCGACCTGGTGCTGCACCTGCCGCTGCGCTACGAGGACGAGACGCAGCTGGTGCCCGTCAAAGCGCTGGTTCCGGGCATCACGGCGCAGGTGGAGGGAGAGATCGTCCACAGCGAAGTGGTGTTCCGCCCGCGCCGCAGCCTGGTGTGCCAGCTGCAGGACGACAGCGGCATCCTGCACCTGCGCTTCCTGAACTTCTACCCCAGCCAGCAGAAACAGCTTGCCGTTGGAAAACGCATACGCGCGCTGGGCGAGCCGCGCATGGGCTACTATGGCATGGAGATGGTGCACCCCAAGTGCCGCAGCGCGGGCGAGAACACGCCGCTCAAGCAGGCGCTGACGCCTGTCTATCCCACCACCGCGGGCCTGCCGCAAGCCACTATCACCAAATATATCCACGCAGCGCTCAATAATCTGGAGCTGCCGGACACCCTGCCGCAGGCCGTGCTCGACCGTCTCAAGCTGCCTCCTTTCTCGGACAGCGTGCAGCTGCTGCACAACCCGCCGCCCGGGATAGACGAGGCCGCGCTGGCCGAGCGCGCCCACCCCGCCTGGCTGCGCATCAAGTTCGACGAACTGCTGGCGCAGCAGCTTTCCATGCGCGTGCATTACCGCAAGCGCCGCAGCCGCAATGCACCGCCCTTGCCCGCGCTCCAGCACCTTACCCGGCAATTGCTCGCTGCCCTGCCATTTTCACTGACCGCCGCACAGCAGAAAACCCTGCGCGAAATCAGCCATGACCTGACGCTGGCCCACCCGATGCAGCGCCTGCTGCAGGGCGATGTCGGATCGGGCAAGACCGTGGTCGCCGCACTCGCCGCCCTGCAGGCCATCGAGAACGGCTATCAGGCCGCGCTGATGTCGCCCACCGAAATCCTGGCCGAACAGCATTACCTGAAACTGCGCGACTGGCTGGAGCCGCTGGGCATCACGCCGGTGTGGCTTTCCGGCAGCCTGAAGAAGAAGGACAAGCTGGCCGCCGCGGAACGCATCGCCGCGGGCGAGACGCAGCTTGCCATCGGCACCCATGCGCTGTTCCAGGACACGGTCGAGTTCGCCAAACTGGGACTGGTTATCGTGGACGAGCAGCACAAGTTCGGCGTGCAGCAGCGCCTGGCGCTGCGCAACAAGGGGGCGGAACCGCACCAGCTGATGATGAGCGCCACGCCCATCCCGCGCACGCTGGCGATGAGCTACTACGCCGACCTGGACGTTTCGGTGATAGATGAACTGCCCCCGGGGCGCACTCCGGTGGTCACCAAGCTGGTGAGCGACGCGCGGCGCGAGGAAGTGTTCGAGCGTGTGCGCGCCGCATGCAACGAAGGCCGCCAGGCCTACTGGGTATGCCCGCTGATCGAGGAATCAGAACTGATGGAAGTGGAATTGCAGACCGCCATCGACACCCACGCCACGCTTTCCGCCGCCTTTCCCGAGCTCAACGTCGGCCTGGTGCACGGCCGCCTGCCGCCGGCCGAAAAAGCCGCCATCATGGCGGCGTTCAAGGCGAGCACAATCAACCTGCTGGTCGCCACCACCGTGATCGAGGTCGGCGTGGACGTGCCCAATGCCAGCCTGATGGTGATAGATCACGCCGAGCGCATGGGGCTGGCGCAGCTGCACCAGCTGCGCGGGCGCGTGGGCCGGGGTGCTGCGCAGAGCCTGTGCATCCTGCTCTACCAGCAGCCGCTTTCCGAGCTGGCGCGGGCGCGCCTGAAGATCATCTTCGAGAACACCGATGGCTTCGAGATCGCCCAGCACGACCTGCGCCTGCGCGGTCCCGGCGAGCTGCTGGGCGCGCGCCAGAGCGGCGTGCCCATGCTGCGCTTCGCCGACATCGGCGCGGATGCCGAACTGCTGAACAGCGCGCGCATCATCGCCGAAGAACTGCTGCGCGACTTTCCCGAGGCAGCGCATGCGCATCTTCAGAGATGGATGGCGAGCAAGCACGATTTCCTGCACGCCTAACGCAGCAGCCACTTCATCAGCCACCGCTGCATCCTGCCCCCGTATGGCGGATACATCAGCCTCATGGAATTCAGCCTCCCCTTCTTGAGCACTGGCTTGGCCTTGGAAAAAGTCAGGAACCCCTCGTAGCCATGGTAGTGCCCCATGCCGGAATGTCCGATGCCGCCGAATGGCAGATCGTCCACGCCAACCTGGATCAGCGCCTCGTTGATGCACATCGAGCCGGAATGGGTGTGGAGAGTGACGCGCCGCTGCAATGCCCGGTCGTAGGTGAACAGGTAGAGCGACAGGGGGCGCGGGCGCCGGTTCACATAGTCCAGCGCCTCATCCATGCTGTCGTATGGCACGATGGGCAAGATCGGCCCGAACAGCTCCTTCTGCATGATGGTCATGTCGTCGGTCACCTGCGTCACCAGGCGCATGGGCATGCGGTAGCTGCCGTCGCCGATCACTTCATCGCCGGCCGTTACGATGCGCGCCCCCTTCTCCGCCGCGTCCTTCAGCCAGTCCTGCAGCAGGTCATACGCCCTGGCATCCACCATGCTGGTGTAGTCCGGGTTGCCGCCGAGCGTCGGGTACATTTTCGCGAACGCCGCCTTGAATGCCTGGATGAATGCATCAACCTTGGCGCGCGGGACCAGCACATAATCCGGCGCCACGCAGGTCTGCCCGCCATTCGCCGCCTTGGCAAAGCAGATCCGGTCGATGATGTCCTGCAGCGGAACGTCGTTTGCGATGATGGCGGGCGATTTTCCGCCCAGCTCCAGTGTGACCGGGGTGAGGTTTTCCGCCGCCGCGCGCATCACTTGCTGGCCGATCGGCGTGGAACCGGTGAACAGCAAGTGGTCGAACGGCAGCGCGGAGAAGGCGGCGGCCACCTCGGCACCGCCTTCCACCACGGCCAGATGGTCCTGCGCGAAACCCTTGCCCAGCACTTCGCCGATCAGCGCAGACAGGCGCGGCGTGCGCTCCGGCATCTTGAGCATCACGCGGTTGCCCGCCGCCAGCGCCGCCGCCAGCGGCGCCATGGCCAGATTCACCGGGTAATTAAACGGCACGATGATGCCCACCACGCCCAGCGGCTGATAGACCACGCGTGCGCGGGCAGGAAAAAAATGCAGCCCGACGCCGCGGCGCTCCGGCTTCATCCAGGTGCGCAGACGCTTCTGGATGTAGCCGATGTGATGGACGCTGGTCATCACTTCGAGCGCCAGCGATTCGTCGCGCGAGCGCGCGGTGAAATCGGCGTTGATCGCAGCGGCGATGTCATCCCTGTGCGCCAGCAGCAATTCCTTGAGCCTGCGGAGGTGGCGCTTGCGCTCTTTCAGCGGTGGAAATGGCGACTGCGCATAGGCCGCGCGCTGTGCCTCGAAAACGGACTTCATGCGCGCCTGTTCCTGAGCGGCAGAGGATGGGCGTTCGGGGGAGGGATGGCTCATGGCTGTGCGCTCCACGGATGGCAGCAGGTTCCGGAGTACCTGAATCAAGCCGCCAATTGATATATCATTCTCCCCCGCTCCCGGTTAGATTTCAAGCAAAGCAATGAATTTGGCAGAACGGCTTTCCCTCTACATCCAGCTTACCCGGCTGAACCGCCCCATCGGCATCCTGCTGCTGCTGTGGCCCACGCTGTGGGGCCTGTGGATCGCGGGCCACGGCCACGCACAATGGCTGATAGTCGCGATATTCGTGCTGGGCACGGTGCTGATGCGCTCCGCCGGTTGCGCGGTGAACGACTATGCCGACCGCGATTTCGACAAGCACGTCAAGCGCACCCGCGAGCGTCCCGTCACCAGCGGGCGCATTTCCCCCAGGGAAGCGCTGGGCGTGGCCGCGTGCCTGGCGCTGCTGGCCTTCTGCCTGATCTTGCCGCTGAACAACCTCACCCTGCTGCTTTCCATCCCTGCGGTGTTCCTCGCCGCAAGCTACCCCTACACCAAGCGTTTTCTCGCCATCCCCCAGGCCTATCTCGGCATCGCCTTCGGCTTCGGCATCCCCATGGCGTTTGCCGCCGTGCAGAACACCGTCCCGACTGTGGCCTGGGTGCTGCTCGCCGCCAACCTCTTCTGGTGCATCGCCTACGACACCGAATACGCCATGGTAGACCGCGACGACGACATCCGCCTCGGCATCCATTCCTCCGCCCTGCTGTTCGGAAAGTTTGACGTGGCGGCGGTGATGGGGTGTTATGCGGCCGCCATTGCGCTGCTCGCGTATGCGGGCATGCTGGCCGGATTGGGCTGGATGTATTACGCCGGGCTGGCGGTGGCGGCAGGCATCGCGCTCTACCACTACACCCTGATCCGCACGCGCCAGCGCGAGCACTGCTTCAAGGCCTTCCTGCACAACAACTGGTTCGGCGCGGCGGTGTTCGCGGGTATCGCAGCAGGTTATATGCTGGATTGAAGCAGGCGGCGCAGCGCTTATACAGCCTTGCTGACCGGCAGCCGCACCTCGCTGTCCCGCATGGAATGCAGCTCGCCTTTGGACTCAAGACGCCCGCTCTGCACAAGCTTCTTTATCCGCTCCGAATAGTACATTTCGGGCACATTGGATAAATGCGGCTCCTGGCTTACCATTGCCAGCGCCACCAGCATCGCCCCTTTGCGCCAGCTATGCTTTGCGTAAGAAAGGAGCAAGTTGTCGATTTCCTGAACCTCCGAGTCGGTCAACTGCGCCACCAGCTCCCATTGTTCCAAGGGCAGCTCCGTGAGTGAGCGAGGCGCATGCTCTTCCGGTGTGCTCATCTCCAATTCCGGCTGAAGAGAATTGATTTCACGCTGGATGTGAGCGATGCTTTTCCCGGCTTCCCTGATGCCCGCGACATATTCGTCCACCGGCTTTACCGGCAGATCGCCGATTTCTTTCGCTGCCTTGTCGAGGGTTTCCAATGCAAGCAGAAGTCTGCCATTAATCGTTTCGAGCGAACCCATTTGGCATTCCTTTCGAGTCGATCAAGCGGTCGCCGCTGTTACACTGGCGTGCTGCTCCATGTCATGGAGCAGCACCCATCGCATACGATGGCGCTAAATTCTGAGCGGGCCAACCGCGCAACACCAAGGTAAGCGCATCGCGCTTACCTTGCCCATATTCACTCTTCGCTGTCCAGCTTCACGTACAGCTTCGCCAGCATGAGCTGCACCTCGCGCGAATGCTCGGAAAAGGGTCCGTCGACGAGCAGCTTTTCCGCCTTTTTTCTCTGGTCTGAATTGACTGCCCGAACCACATCGCCCGCCGCGATGTGGAAGGCGGCGTGTGACGCTTTCAGGCGGTGGAAATCCGGAATTTCCGAGAGGAAATTGTGCGCGTCGCCATAAATCCACTTGCCAAGCGCGCAAGCGTCATCGCGGCAGACCATGTTTTCATCGAGCTTTTCGGTCGAGGTTCCATTGACGTAATGGAACAACCTTTCCTTCCAGGCAGTATGGGCTGACACTGCCTCCGAGATATTCAGCCCCTTGATTGGTGATTGTGCAATGGCTCCGGTGAGGGGCGCCGGGTCCATGGGCCGGTTCTGTTCATGATGCCACCATTCCAATAGTCCCATGATATTTCTCCCAATGTTTAGTCCAGCAACTGAAACGATTGAGAAACACTACTGCGAATATGTTTTATAGCACAAATCCCGTACTGACTCAATGGTTTTTAATCCGCATACAGAGATTTGCTGTTGATTCGATTAGAGAAATGCCTCAACGGAGGGCTTTTTGGGGCGGAATAGCCAAGGGGCATAAACTGTCCGCAATTGACTATCGCATGTGACTACTTCACCCAGTCCCTAGGCACGAGATACTTGTCGTACAGCTCCGCCTCGGGCGTGCCCTTTTCCGGGTGCCAGTCGTAGCGCCATTTCACCAGCGGCGGCATGGAGAGCAGGATGGATTCGGTGCGGCCGTTGGATTGCAGGCCGAAGATGGTACCGCGGTCTATCACCAGGTTGAACTCGACGTAGCGTCCGCGCCGGTAGAGCTGGAAGTCGCGCTCACGCTCGCCGTAGGGCGTGTCCTTGCGCTTCTCCAGGATGGGCACGTAGGCCGAGAGGTAATGGTCGCCCACGCTTTGCTGGATGGCGAAGCAGGTGTCGAAATCGGGCTCGCTCAAATCGTCGAAAAAGATGCCGCCCACGCCGCGCGGTTCGTTGCGGTGCTTGAGGAAGAAATATTCGTCGCACCATTTCTTGAATTTGGCGTGCAGCGCGGGGTCGAAGGCGGCGAGCGAATTCTTGCACACCTGGTGGAAATGCACGGCGTCTTCCTCGAAGCCGTAGTAGGGAGTGAGGTCCATGCCGCCACCGAACCAGAACACCGTGCCGCCATCCGGCTTCTTCGCCATGAACATGCGCACGTTGGCGTGCGAGGTGGGGGCATACGGATTGCGCGGGTGCATCACCAGCGACACGCCCATCGCCTCCCAGCTGCAGCCCGCCAGCTCGGGGCGGTGCGCGGTGGCGGAGACGGGCATCTTGTCGCCCTGCACATGCGAGAAAGCCACGCCGCCGCGCTCCAGCACATTGCCCTCCTCGATGATGCAGCTGATGCCTTCGCCCTTGCCGATGCCGCCGCTGCCTGTGGCACGCTCCCACTTGTCGCGCAGGAATTTCTTTCCGTCCACCTGCTCCAGACGTTCGACGACGAGTTCCTGCAGTTCGAGCAGGTATTCTTTTACGGCAGCGCTATCCATTATTCCCTCTGTGTGATTGCAGTTTATTGGCGAACAATTCTACCATCCGCCCATGCGCGTATGGTCGAAGGCCGCTTGCGCCGACCCACCCTGCCCGGCAGCACCAGCACACAGCGTCCGAAGCGCCTGCTGCATTCGGCATAGGTGCGCGCGGGCTTGTGCCCCCCGATATTGGCACTGGTGGAAACCAGCGCCATGTCCAATGCCCGGCACAGGCTGGCTGCGGCCGGATGGGCGGTGATGCGCACCGCCAGCGTGGCGTGCGCGCCGCGCAGCCAGCGCGGGCAGGAAGACCTGGCGGGCATCAGGTAAGTGACAGCCTGCGCGCCCTGATCTTTCAAAATAGTTTGCTCGGCGGGAGTGAGCGGCTGGATGAAGCGCGCCACCTGGCGGTAATCGGAGGCAATCAGGATCAGCCCCTTGCGCTGCGGGCGCTGCTTGAGCTTCAGCACGCGCAGCACGGCATTGCGGTTGAGCGGGTCGCAGCCGAAGCCGTAGCAGGATTCGGTGGGATAGGCGATCACCCCGCCACTATGGAGATGTGCGGTGAGCCGTCGGATTGGATATGGCTTATTTTGCACTCACGCCCCTGGAAAAATTCAAACTTCTAAGCCAGACTAGGCGTGCGAGCAAAATCGCAGCGCCGCATATGCGGGATATGCAAGCAAGATTTTGCGAGCGCAACGACGTATGGCGACGAAGTTTGAGTTTTTATTTGCGGTTAATCGCGCGCCAGCCGATGTCATGCCTCATCTGGCTGCCCTCGAAATGGATGCCCTCGGCCACTTCATAGGCGCGCTTCTGCGCCATCTTCAGCATGGTGCCCAGGGCCGTGACGCACAGCACGCGCCCGCCGCTGGTGACCACCTTGCCGTCCTGCATGGCGGTGCCCGCATGGAACACGTGCGCATCTTCCATGCCCTTGGGCAGCCCCGTGATTTCATCGCCCTTGCGCGGCGCATCGGGATAATTCGCCGCCGCCATCACCACGCCCAGCGCGGTCTGCTTGTCCCATTCCGCCTCGACCTTGTCCAGCGTGCCATTGATGGCATGCTCGACGATCACCGCGAAATCGCTCTTCAGGCGCATCATGATGGGCTGGGTCTCGGGGTCGCCCATGCGGCAGTTGAACTCCAGCACCTTGATGGAGCCGTCCGGCGAAATCATCAGCCCGGCATAGAGGAAGCCGGTGTAGGTGACGCCCTCGCTTTCCATGCCGCGCACCACCGGCTGGATGACTTCGCGCATCACGCGCGCGTGTATGGTCGGGGTCACCACCGGGGCGGGCGAATAGGCGCCCATGCCGCCGGTGTTGGGGCCGTTGTCGCCGTCCAGCAGGCGCTTGTGGTCCTGGCTGGTGGCCATGGGCAGCACGTGCTTGCCGTCCACCATCACGATGAAGCTGGCTTCCTCGCCAGCGAGGAATTCCTCGATCACCACGCGCGCGCCGGCATCACCCAATTTATTATCGGACAGCATCATGTCGATGGCGTCGAATGCCTCCTGCTTGCTCATCGCCACTACCACGCCCTTGCCCGCCGCCAGGCCATCGGCCTTGATCACGATGGGCGCGCCGTGCTTCTCGATATAGGCTTTTGCCTGCGCGATGTCGCTGAAGGTCTCGAAGAACGCGGTGGGAATGTGGTGCCGCGTCATGAAGCGCTTGGCGAAATCCTTGGACGATTCCAGCTGCGCCGCGGCCTTGGCGGGACCGAAGATTTTCAGCTTCTCGGCGCGGAAGGCGTCCACTATGCCCGCCGCCAGCGGCGCTTCGGGACCTACCACGGTCATGTAGATGTCCTCGCGCCTGACGAACTCGATCAGCTCGGGGATGGCGGTGATGGCGACATTCTCCACCCCCTCCTCCAGCGCTGTACCCGCATTGCCGGGTGCAACATAGACTTTTTGCACCTTGCGCCCCTGCGCCAGGCGCCAGGCCAGCGCGTGCTCGCGCCCGCCGGAACCGACAACCAGAATTTTCATAGTTTGATAAACCTTTCCAACAACGAAGCGCGGTTAGGCCGTCACGAGCGACGGCAGAACGCGGCGCGAAAGGGCAAGCAAGCGGAGTTTACTGGGCAGTAAATGAGCATTGCGAGCCCTTGAGCAACAAAGTTATGCCAAGCGCAGTAGGCCTAATGTCTGAAATGGCGATAGCCGGTAACCACCATCGCCAACCCATGCTCGTCCGCCGCGGCGATCACTTCCGCGTCGCGCATGGAGCCGCCGGGCTGGATGACCGCCTTGGCACCGGCGGGCGCGAGCGTGTCGATGTTGTCGCGGAACGGGAAGAAGGCGTCCGAGGCGACCACCGATCCGGCGAGGCTCAAGCCCGCATTCTGCGCCTTCGTGCTGGCGATGCGCACGGAATCGACGCGGCTCATCTGGCCTGCGCCCACACCCAGGGTCTGGCCGTTCTTGCAGAACACGATGGCGTTGGACTTGACATATTTCGCCACGCGCCAGGCGAACAGGAGGTCCTTGAGCTGCTCCTGGGTCGGCTGCACCTTGGTGACCACTTTCAGGTCGGACGCCTGCACGTTGAGCGCGTCGGGCGTCTGCACCAGCAGGCCGCCGCCCACGCGCTTCACGTCATACTGGTTGTGCGCGCTGGAGAGCGGCACGGTGAGCACGCGCACGTTCTGCTTGGCGGCGGTGACTTTCAGCGCGGCCTCGCTCGCCGAGGGCGCAATGATCAGCTCGACGAACTGGTTGGCGGTGATCTGCGCGGCGGAGGCCTCATCCAGCTCGCGGTTGAAGGCGATGATGCCGCCGAACGCGGAGGTGGTGTCGGTGGCATAGGCCAGCTTGTAGGCGTTGAGCGGTGTATCGGCGATCGCAACGCCGCAGGGGTTGGCATGCTTGACGATCACGCAGGCCGGCTGCTCGAAGGTCTTGACCAGCTCCCAGGCGGCATCGGCGTCGCCGATGTTGTTGTAGGAAAGCTCCTTACCCTGCAGCTGGGTGTAATCGGCGATGCCGCCCGCCACCGGATTGAGGTCGCGGTAAAACGCGGCGCTCTGGTGCGGGTTTTCGCCGTAGCGCATGTCCTGCACCTTGGCGAAATTGAAATTGATCTGGGCGGGAAAGTCGCTCTTGCTGCCGTCCGCATTCACCGCGGTGAGGTAGTTGCTGATCATGCTGTCGTAGGCGGCGGTGTGCGAGAAGGCCTTTTTCGCCAAGTCGAAGCGGGTGGCATCGGACACCGCCCCTTTATTGGTCTGCATTTCGGCCAGCACATCGGCATAGTCGGCCGGGTCGGTGACGATGGCGACATGCGCGTGGTTCTTGGCCGCTGCGCGCACCATGGTGGGGCCGCCGATGTCGATGTTCTCGATGGCGTCTTCCAGGGTGCAGCCGGGCTTGGCCACGGTCGCCGCGAATGGATACAGGTTCACCACCACCAGGTCTATGGTCGGAATGTTGTGCTTTTTGAGCGTTTCGACGTGCGCGGGCAGGTCGCGCCGCGCCAGTATCCCGGCGTGCACCTTGGGCTGCAGCGTCTTAACGCGCCCGTCCAGCATTTCCGGGAAGCCGGTGTAGTCCGACACTTCCGTGACCGGAATGCCGTTGTCGGCGAACAGCTTGGCCGTGCCGCCGGTGGAGAGTATTTTTACGCCGAGCTGGTGCAGCCCCTGGGCGAATTCCAGTACGCCGGATTTGTCCGATACGCTGATCAGCGCTTGTTTGATAGCTGCCATGCCTTCCTCGATTTGCGAAGTTTTCAGGATTTGATTTTGTGAATCTGGATTTTCTTGCGCAGCGTGTTGCGGTTCAGCCCCAGCAACTCCGCCGCGCGCGTCTGGTTGCCGCCCGCATGGTGCAGCACCGTCTCGATCAGCGGCTTTTCCACGCAATTGATCACCATGTCATACACCGCGCAGGAAGGCTCCTCCCCCTCCAGCGCGGTGAAATATTCGCCCACTGCCTTGCGCACATAGCGCGCCACATCATTTTCGTCCAGCACGCCACGCTCCCCTTTCCTCATGCCGCTGCTTCCTCCATGGCCTCGCGCAGCTCCTCCCCGGCCTGCGCCTGCCCGTCAAAAAATTCCCTTACAGCCTGTAATTGTTCAGCAATGCTTTCCAGCTGGTTCATGCGGTGGCGGAAGTTCGCCGATCCCGCCAGCCCCTTGGTGTACCAGGAGATGTGCTTGCGCGCCACGCGCAGCCCGGTAAATTCGCCATAGAACCCATAAAGTTCGTGCATGTGCCCGAGCAGCACGTCGCGGATTTCTTCCGCCCGCGGCCGCGGCAGGTGCGCGCCGGTCTCGATGTAGTGCGCGATTTCGCGGAACAGCCAGGGGCGTCCCTGCGCCGCACGGCCTATCATCACGGCATCCGCGCCGGTATGCTGCAGCACGAATTGGGCCTTTTCCGGGGTGGTGATGTCGCCGTTGGCGATGACGGGTATCTTCACTTCGGCCTTCACCGCACGGATGGTGTCGTATTCGGCATCGCCGGTGTAGCCACAGGCGCGGGTGCGCCCGTGGATGGCGAGCGCCTGGATGCCGCTGTCCTCGGCAATGCGCGCGATGCGCGCCGCATTGCGGTGGGATTTGTCCCAGCCGGTGCGCGTCTTGAGCGTAACCGGCACGTCCACCGCGCCGACCACGGCCTCGAGTATTTCGCCGACCAGCTTTTCGTCCTGCATCAGCGCCGAGCCAGCCATCACGTTGCAGATCTTCTTGGCGGGGCAGCCCATGTTGATGTCGATGATCTGCGCGCCGTTGTCCACGTTGTAGCGCGCGGCCTGGGCCAGCATGTTAGGGTCGGCGCCGACGATCTGCACCGAGATCGGATCCACCTCGCCCTCATGGTTGGCGCGGCGTTTGGTTTTTTCGGAGCCGTACAGCAGGGAGTTGGAGGCCACCATTTCGCTCACCGCCATGCCCGCGCCCATGCGCTTGCACAGCATGCGGAACGGCCTGTCGGTCACGCCCGCCATGGGAGCGACGATCAGGTTGTTCTTGAGCTGGTATTTGCCGATTCTCATGTTACTTTCCGGAAGGGGCGCTGATTATAAATTAATCAGCCTGTCCCGTGCTATCATTAAAATTCTGCAAAACATCTATTTTTGAGATGGCTTACGATGTCCTGATCATAGGCGGGGGGTTAGTGGGCGCTAGCTTGGCGGCAGCCCTCAAGCCCAGCGGGCTTTCGGTTGCGCTGGTGGAATCCCAGCCCAATTCCCTGAACCACCAGGGCTGGGACAGCCGCATCTACGCCATCAGCCCCGGCAGCGCCGCCTTTCTCGCGCAAAGCGGAGCCTGGCAGCGGCTGGACATGAAACGCGTGCAGAAAGTGGAGCAAATGCGCGTATTCGGCGACGACCTGGGCGCGGAGCTGGATTTTTCCGCCTACCAGCTGGGCGCGCCGGAGCTGGCTTTCATCCTGGAAGGCCGCTTGCTGCAGCAGGCGCTGTGGCAGGGGCTGGAACAGCAGGACAACCTCACCTTGTTTCACCCCGCGCGCTGCTCCGGCCTCACCCTGCATGAAGACTCCGCCATCCTGAAACTGGAGGATGGCCGCGAAATCCAGGCCAGGCTTGCCGTGGGCGCAGACGGGCGCGATTCCTGGGTGCGCCAGCAGGCGGGCATCATCGAGCCGCCCACGCTCTACCAGCAGCATGGCGTGGTGGCGAATTTCAGCGCCGAAAAACCGCATCGCGGCACGGCGTTCCAGTGGTTCCAGCCGGACGGCATACTCGCCCTGCTGCCGCTCCCCAACAACATGGTGTCCATGGTGTGGTCGGTCAGCCCGGAAAAATCCGCCACCCTGCTTGATCTGGCGCACGAGGAACTCTGTGCGCAGGTCGCCGCCGCAGCGCAGCATACCCTGGGAAACCTGGAGCTGGTCACGCCGCCCGCCGCCTTCCCCTTGCGCCTGCTGCACCTGCCGCACATCGCCATGCCGCGCCTGGCGCTGGTGGGCGATGCCGCGCACAATGTGCACCCGCTCGCAGGACAAGGGGTCAATCTCGGCTTCCGCGACGCGCGCCAGCTGGCGCAGGTGCTGCTGGCCCGCGGGCCGCAGCAGGATTGCGGCGAGATTCACCTGCTGCGCCGCTATGAGCGCGCGCGCCAGGAAGACATCGTGTCCATGCAACTCACCACGGATATGCTGAAAAAGCTGTTCAACAACGACAACCCCCTCTTGCGCTCCCTGCGCAATCTGGGATTAAATGCCACCAACCGCCTCGCGCCGCTGAAAAAAATGCTGGCGCGGCATGCCCTCCACTAACTCAATATCCCGTAATCCCATGCTTAAATATCTATTGCCCCTGCTGCTCGCCGTCTCCTGCGCCGCCTATGCCGATGAGGCTGCCGTCCGCGAACGCCTGCAGAAGAACCATCCGCAACTCGGCCAGGTCAACCAGGTAAACAAGTCGCCCATCGCCGGCCTGTATGAAGTGGTCACGCCGAACCAATTGTTCTATACCGACGAGGAAGGCAACTACCTGATCAATGGCGCGATCTGGGATTTGCGCACCATGCGCAACATCACCGAAGAACGCGAGCGCAAGATTTTCGCCGTCGATTACAAGAAGCTGCCCTTTGATATTGCGTTCAAGGAAGTGAAGGGCAATGGCAAGCGCCAGATGGTGATCTTCACCGACCCCAATTGCGGCTATTGCAAGAAGCTGGAGGGCGAACTGCAGGGCATCAGCAACGTGACGATCTACCGCCTGATGTACCCGATTTTCGAGGGCTCGGACGTGAAGGTGCGCAACGTGTGGTGTAGCAAGGACCGGACCAAGACCTGGACCGACATGCTGCTCAACGGCGTCATCGCCCCCGCCGCCACCGACCCCAAGTGCACTTACCCAATCGCCAAGGCCATGGATTCGGGCCAGAATCTGCATATCAACGGCACCCCGGCCATGATCTTCTCCGACGGCACGCTGGTTCCCGGCGCGCTTCCCGCCAACGAAATCGAAAAGCTGCTGAACGAAGCCGCCACCCCGCAGAAATAGGCGGTCGCGGCAGGCTTTGCTAGCCTGCCGCCTTTCTTGACACCCCCGCCCGCCTCATTGATACTTCTCTTATCTATTTAATCAGGTAACCACCGGTTGGCCCTGCGGGCTTAGCCGGTTGTTTCACGCACATTTTGGATCAATTATCGTTAGGCGCACTGTTCGCCATCTTGCTCGTATCGCTGGTCCTCTCCGGGTTTTTCTCGGCATCGGAAACCAGCATGATGGCGCTGAACCGCTACCGCCTGAACCACCTGGTGCGCAAGGGCAACAAGAGCGCAAAGCTCACCGCCAAGCTGCTGGCGCACACCGACCGGCTGCTGGGTTCCATCCTGTTCGGCAACACCCTGCTCAACGTGGCATCCGCGACACTGGCCGAAATCATCGTGCTGCGCATGTTTGGCCACGACAACAGCACCGCCCTGCTGCTCGGCACGCTGACGATCACTTTTGCTTTGCTGGTTTTCAGCGAAATCATGCCCAAGGTGATCGCTTCCAGCCAGCCGGAACGCGTTGCCCTGTTCTCCAGCTATCCGCTGGCCGTGCTGATTCGCCTGTTTTTCCCGGTGGTGGCCATCGCCACTACGATCGTGCAGTACGTGCTGTGGCTGTTCCGCATCCAGGTGCAGACCGACCAAAGCAAGCAAAAGATGAACCTGGAAGAGTTGCGCATGCTGGTGCTGGAATCGGAACAATTCCTGCCGCACAAGCATCAGGGCATGCTGCTCAACCTGGTGGACATCGGGCGCATCGCCGTGAACGACGTGATGGTGCCGCGCAACCAGATCGAGGCGATCGACCTGGAATCGGAACCCGAGGTGGTGCGCGAACAGATCGCCACCGCCCACCACACCCTGCTTCCGGTCTATCAGGGTTCGCTCGACCACATCGTCGGCATCCTGCATGTGCGCCGCGCCTTGTCGCTGATGCAGGAGGATACTTTCCAGGTTGAGGAGCTGCGCAAGCTGCTGCACGACCCCTATTTCATTCCCTCCGACACTGCGCTGCTTTCCCAGCTGCAGCACTTCCAGGAACGCCACTTCCGGCTCGGCCTGGTGGTGGACGAATATGGCGAGCTGCTGGGGCTGGTGACGCTTGAGAACATTCTGGAGGAAATCGTCGGCGATTTCACCACCCAGTCGCCTTCACAGACCGGCAAATTCCTGCGCCAGCCGGACGGCAGCGTGCTGGTGGAAGGCAGCACGCCGCTGCGCGACCTGAATCGCAAGCTGGGCATGCGCCTGCCGCTGGATGGCGCAAAGACCCTGAACGGCCTGATACTCGAACAGCTGCAGGACATGCCCGAGGCCGGCGTCAGCCTGAAGGTCGCCGACTACCCGGTCGAAATCGTGCAAACGCATGGACGCGTGGTGAAAGTCGCCAAAATCTTCCCGGCCGTGCGCGCCAAGCATCCGCAGTAACCTCCCCATCCAGCCCGTTTGCCCCGGTAATACCAGCCTGAAGCACGCAATTTTGCCGGTTGTCATGCCCTGCCCGGTATAGTATAAATATCCGGGGCTGGTCGCAGCGTCCACAACACATCAGGGGGCATCATGTATCTTTTTGGAAAACGCTTTAACGCCAATGTAATGCGCTTGTTCATTCTTGTGCTGCTGCTCAACCTGGCAGCTTGCGGCACCATCATGCACCCTGAGCGCAAGGGTCAGGCCCCGGGTAATCTTGACGTGGGCGTTGTCATTCTCGACGGTATCGGGTTGCTGTTCTTCATCATCCCGGGCGTGATTGCCTATGCCGTGGACTTCAGCAATAACACCATCTACCTGCCGCACGGCCGTCATTCGTCGCGCCTGGACTCATCGCACCAGTACATACAAATCCACATTGACGGGAAAATGGACCAGGCCGCCATCGAGAATGCGATTCGTGCCGAAACCGGGATGGCTGTGGATCTTCGCCAATCCGGTGTGGAAGCGGTTAAGCTGGACTCCGCATCCGAGCTCGATGCCCGCTTCGCCGCGTTCGAAGCCGGCCAGCGTATAGCGCTGGCGCAGTAATGCGCTTCATTTTGCAGGGCGGACCATGGCCTTAGCCATCACCGCCCTGCAGGCTTTGAAACTCACGCTCTGGAAGGATACGCCGCTCAGCTGCGATAGCTGGCGTTGATTTTCACGTAATCGTAGGAAAAGTCGCAGGTCCAGACCGTGGCGCTTGCATTGCCACGCCCCAGCACCACGCGCACGGTAATGTCCTCCTGCTGCATCACGCGCTGCCCCTCTTCCTCGCGGTAGCTGGCGGCGCGCCCGCCGTTTTCCGCAACCAGCACGTTGTCCAGGTAGAGCTTGAGGCGCTGCACGTCGAGGTCAGGCACACCGGCATAGCCGATGGCTGCGAGGATGCGTCCCAGGTTGGGGTCAGAGGCGAAGAAAGCGGTCTTGACCAGCGGCGAGTGCGCCACGGCATAGGCGATCTGCTTGCATTCACCGGCATCTCGCCCGCCTTCCACCCTGATGGTCATGAACTTGGTCGCGCCTTCGCCGTCACGCACGATGGCCTGCGCCAGCAGGGTGGCCACTTCGGTGACGGCGGCCTGCATCTGCGCCAGGTTGGCTTCGCCGATGGACACGCCGCTTCGGCCTGTGGCAATCAGCATCAGCGCGTCGTTGGTGGAAGTGTCGCCATCCACCGTGATGCAGTTGAACGAGGCATCCGCGGCCTGCTTCACCATCTGCTGCAGCAAGGGCTGTGCAATCGCCGCATCGGTGGCGATGTAGCCCAGCATGGTGGCCATGTTGGGATGGATCATGCCGGAACCCTTGGCGATGCCGGTGACGGTGACAGTCTTGCCGCCCAGGCTGACCCGGCGCGACACGGCCTTGGCCACGATGTCCGTGGTCATGATGGCATGCGCCGCATCGAACCAATTGTCTGCCTTCAAGCCGGTGATGGCCTGCGGCAATCTGGCGATGATTTTTTCCACCGGCAGCGGCTCCATGATGACGCCGGTGGAATACGGCAGCACCTGTTCGGGCGCGCAACCCAGCACCGTCGCCACTGCGGCGCAGGTGGCGCGCGCGGCAGCCATGCCCTGCTCCCCCGTGCCGGCATTGGCATTGCCGGTGTTCACCACCAGCGCGCGGATCGGACGGTTCGATGCGAGGTGCGCCTTGGCCAGCGTGACCGGTGCAGCGCAAAAGCGGTTCAGGGTGAAGACGCCGGCAACGGTGGCGCCTTCGTCCAGCTTGATGACCAGCACATCCTTGCGGTTGGCGCGCTTGATTCCTGCTTCTGCCGTGCCCAGTTCTACGCCCGGCACGGGCAGCAGCTCGCCCGCGACGGGCGCAGACAGCTTGACCGGCATGCTCAGTACCTGCCCTGGATGCGGTACAGGTAGTTGGCCATTTCCACCGATTGCATGTTCATGCGGCGCACGATGCCGTGCACATGGCGCACGATGCCGCGCATCACGTAGTAGACGATGGCGGGCTGCGAGTTGAGCAGGGCCTCGAAACGGGCGCGATCCAGCAGCAGCAGCTTGCTGTCGGCCTTGGCCACCACATTGGCGCTGACTTGCGCCACATTGCCCCCGACAAAGCCGATGATGCCCGCCAGGTCGCCCTGCTTGAGCAGGTGCAGAGTGGCTTTTTCGCCGCCGGTCGTGGCCACGGCTTCCACTTCACCGCTGCCCAGGATCAGCAGGGTGTCGCGCAATTCGTTCTGGTTGCTGTCGCCCCCCTGCTGCACGATGGTCTCGCCCGCCTTGTACTCGCGCACCGTGATGATGCGCGCCAATGCCTCGATCTCGGCATCGCGCAATTCTTCCGCCAGGGTGGAATTGTGCAGGGTCTGCAAAATCAGGTCGTCGGTGGTCATGTTGTTCTCCCGGAAAATAATAGCTGTCTCAAGCCCCAGGGCATCAAGCCAATCTGCCGTGGCATTGCTTGTATTTTTTGCCAGAGCCGCAGGGGCAGGGATCGTTGCGCCCGACCTTTGCCGCGCCGCGCACGAAAGGCTTGTGCTCGGAGCCGCCAGCCTTGCCGCCATTGGCCTGCCCCTCTTGCGCCAGCGCCTCTTCGTAATCGGCGTGATGATACTGCACATTGCCCACCGCCGGTTGGCTTTCTTCCGCCGCCGCCACGTCCTGTTCGCTGCTGATCTGCACGGTCATCAGCATTTGCGTGACTTCGCGCTTGATCGCCTCCAGCATGGTTGCAAACAGCTCGAACGCTTCGCGCTTGTATTCCTGCTTGGGGTTTTTCTGCGCATAGCCGCGCAGGTGGATGCCCTGGCGCAGATGATCGAGCGCGGCCAGGTGCTCGCGCCAGTGCCGGTCCACGCTGCTCAGCATGACCATGCGCTCGTACTGGTGCATGACTTCGCCGCCCACCTGCTCCAGCTTGGACTGGTATTGTTTCTGCGCCGCCTGCATCACGCGGTCGCGCAGGCCCTGCTCGTCCAGCTTCTTGTCCTCATCCAGCCATTGCGCCAGCGGCAGGTGCAGCAGCAGTTCGGCGGCCAGTGCCCGTTCTGCGGCCGCCGCATCCCACTGCTCTTCCATGCTGCCGGGAGGGATGAATTCGCTGATGATGTCGTTGATCACCCCGTCGCGCATGGCCGCTATGGTTTCGGAAATATCCGTGCTTTCCAGCAGCTCGTTGCGCTGTTCGTAGATCACCTTGCGCTGGTCGTTGGCAACGTCGTCGTATTCCAGGATCTGCTTGCGCATGTCGAAGTTGCGCGCCTCGACCTTGCGCTGCGCATTTTCGATGGCGCGCGTCACCCAGGTGTGCTCGATGGCCTCGCCCTCCGGCAGCTTGAAGCGTGCCATGATCGCCGCGACGCGGTCGGAGGCGAAGATGCGCAGCAGCGGATCTTGCAGCGAGAGGTAGAAGCGGCTGGACCCGGGGTCGCCCTGGCGCCCGGAACGTCCGCGCAGCTGGTTGTCCACCCGGCGCGATTCGTGGCGCTCGGTGCCGATGATGTGCAGGCCGCCCGCCGCCAGCACCTGCTCATGCAGGGACTGCCATTCGCTGTGCAGCTTTTCGATCTGCATATTGCGCACCGTATCGCCCAGGCTTGCATCGGCCTGCAGGTGTTCGACCTGCTTTTCCACGTTGCCGCCCAGCACGATGTCGGTGCCGCGGCCCGCCATGTTGGTGGCTATGGTGATCATTTTCGGGCGCCCGGCCTGGGCCACGATCTCGGCTTCGCGCGCGTGCTGCTTGGCGTTCAGCACCTGGTGCGGCAGCTTGGCTTTTTCCAGCAGGCTGGAGAGCAGCTCGGAATTTTCGATCGAGGTGGTGCCCACCAGCACCGGCTGGCCGCGCTCATGGCAGTCGCGGATGTCCGCGATCACCGCCATGTATTTTTCCTGGGCGGTCATGTACACCTTGTCCATCATGTCGCGGCGCACCGTCGGGCGGTGCGGCGGGATGATGACGGTTTCCAGGTTGTAGATCTGCTGGAATTCGAAGGCTTCGGTGTCTGCCGTGCCGGTCATGCCCGCCAGCTTGTTGTACAGGCGGAAGTAGTTCTGGAACGTGATCGAGGCCAGGGTCTGGTTTTCCTTCTGGATCGCCACGCCCTCCTTGGCCTCCACCGCCTGGTGCAGCCCTTCCGACCAGCGCCGTCCCGCCATCAGGCGGCCGGTGAATTCGTCCACGATGATGACTTCGCCCTCCTGCACCACGTAGTGCTGGTCGCGCAGGTAGAGCACGTGCGCGCGCAGTGCGGCGTACATGTGGTGGATCAGCGTGATGTTGGCAGGGTCATACAGGCTGCCGCCGGGAGGCAGCAGGCCGGCCTGCAGCAGCATCTCCTCGGCCTTTTCGTGCCCGGCCTCGGTGAGCAGTATCTGGTGGTTTTTTTCGTCCACGCTGTAGTCGCCGGGGCCGTCTTCCTGCTGCTGGCGCACCAGGCGCGGCGCCAGCTGGTTCATGCGGACATATATCTCCACGTTGTCCTCGGCCTGGCCGGAGATGATCAGCGGGGTGCGTGCCTCGTCGATCAGGATGGAGTCCACTTCGTCCACCACGGCGAAATTCAGCTTGCGCTGGAAGCGCTCGTTGGCATGGGTCGCCATGTTGTCGCGCAGGTAGTCGAAGCCGAATTCGTTGTTGGTGCCGTAGGTGATGTCGGCCGCATAGGCTTCCTGCTTGTCCTCATGATCCATCTGCGACAGGATCACGCCGACCGTGAGGCCGAGGAACTGGTACAGCTTGCCCATCCATTCGGCGTCGCGCGCCGCCAGGTAGTCGTTCACCGTGACCACGTGCACGCCCTTGCCGGACAGCGCATTCAGGTAGGCGGGCAGGGTGGCCATCAGGGTCTTGCCTTCGCCGGTGCGCATTTCGGCGATCTTGCCGTAATGCAGCGCCATGCCGCCGATCAGCTGCACGTCGAAGTGGCGCATCTGCAGCACGCGCCGCCCCGCCTCGCGCACCACGGCAAACGCTTCCGGCAGCAGCGCATCGAGCGCTTCGCCGCTTGCCGCGCGCTGCTTGAATTCCTCCGTCTTGCCGCGCAATTCGTCATCCGTCAGCTTTTCGATGCTGGCTTCCAGCTGGTTGATCGCGTTGACCGTCTGGCGATATTGCTTGAGCAGCCTGTCGTTACGGCTGCCGAATATTGTTTTCAGCAAAGTGGAAATCATTGCGTTTATCGAGTCTGGATGGGGGTTCTAAAAAAACAAAAGGGTGAGTTGGCACTCACCCTTGTGCAAGGCGTACATTCATCAACTTGTTATATCGTTTGTATCGTGTTCTTTCAGGAAGCGCGCCGGGTTTTGCGCCACGCCCTTGAAGCGCACCTCGAAATGCATGTGCGGGCCGGTGGCGCGCCCGGTGCTGCCGGAGAGCGAAATCTTTTCCCCGCGCTTCACCATCTGCCCCACCTTCACCAGCACCTTGGAATTGTGCGCATAACGGGTGATCACGCCGTTGCCGTGGTCGATCTCGACCAGGTTGCCGAATTGCGGATGCGGGCCGGCATATTGCACCACGCCGCCAGCCGAGGCAAAAACCGGCGTGCCCGTCGGCACCACGAAGTCCACGCCCTCATGCATGGCTTCCTTGCCGGTGAACGGATCGATGCGCCAGCCGAAATTGGACGAGTACCAGCTGCTCTTGACCGGGGACACCGAGGGAATCAGCCAGGCATTGCTGCGATCCTGCATCAGCATGGTTTCCAGCGCCAGCAGCTTGTCGCTGCGGTCATCCATGGAAATGGACAGGCTGGACATCTGCTTGTTCATGGTCTGCAGCGAGATGTCGCGCTGCGGGGCGGGCAGGTAAGGACCGCCTTGTGCGGGCGGCTTGTCGAAGGCAAACTCGCCTGGCTTGATGCCGGAAACCTTGGCCAGGCGCACGCCCAGCGCATCCAGGCGCTGCATTTGCGCCTGCATCTGCCCCAGGCGGATGGCCATGGCGTCCAGGCTCTCGCGCATGTAGACTTGCTGCTTCTGCTGTTCTTCGGTCTGCGCGCTGGCAAGCCAGGCGCGCAAGCCATCGCTCAGCATGCCGCGATCGAGGCGCGCCAGGGGATATTGCACCGCAATGGCGGAGACAATCAGCGTTGCGAGCGCCATCAGGAATATCAGCGCCATATTGACGGCGCTCAGCCTGATGGTGCGAGTTTTTGCAAAACGGCTGGAAACCAGAATAATATCCATATCCACCTTCTATCAATAACTACTGTGCCACGCCTGAATTCATTCTTCACCGGTAACCCGGAACTGCGCGGATTAGCGCAAAAGGCCGGACAACTTGCCGCCCTGGAGCAGCTGTACCGGAAGGCCATCCCTCCGGCGCTGGCAGAGTACAGCCGCGTGATCGGATTTGAGCGGCACACCTTGGTGATCGGCGCCGACAATAACGCGATTGCCGCCAAACTGCGCCATCTGACCCCCCATGTCCTTAAAAAGGTACAGGAAAGCAGTGTAGAGGTTACTGGAATTCTGATAAAGGTGCAAGTTAGCCAGCCGGCAAAACCCCCTGGCACGGGGGTACCTGGCTTGAGCCATGCCGGCCGCCAGCAGCTAACCGACCTTGCTGCGAACCTTCATGATTCTCCGTTAAAACGCGCGCTATTGCGTTTAATTAAGCGTTAAACCAGAATCCCCCAGCCGACCAGCACCTCTCGTTCGAGCAGGTATAATGCCCCTAGAATCAGTAGCACAAACACCACAAAACGCACAATTTGCCTGGTATAGCGCAAATAGCGATTGTCGTTTGTGAGCACATACAAACCAAACGACATCACCAGTGCGATCGCAGTCAGGATCAATATCAGGCGTAACAGGATCATGGCATCACCCCGGGTGTAAGACTGCCCCTAGTCCAGCCAAACAAAAACAGCTTATTGATTCAATGCGTTAAGCAGACTGCAATTGCAGGCGCAGGAAGGCAGGCGCTTCCTCGGGCTTGCCAAAGGTAACGAATTCCCATGCGTCTTCATCTTCAAGCAGGGCGCGCACCAGCGCATTGTTGAGCGCGTGGCCGGACTTGTGGCCCGAGAATGCGCCTATCAGGGGGTGTCCGAGCAGGTAGAGGTCGCCGATGGCATCCAGTACCTTGTGCTTGACGAACTCATCCTCGAAGCGCAGGCCATCCGGGTTGATCACACGGTATTCGTCCATCACGATGGAGTTGTCCAGATTGCCGCCCAGCGCCCGTCCCTGGGAACGCATGGCCTCGACTTCGTGCATGAAGCCGAAGGTGCGCGCGCGGCTGATGTCGCGTATATAGGAGTGTTCGCCCAGGTCCACCGTCACCTTTTGCGGCGTGTTGGCGATCACGGGATGAGGAAACTTGATGGTGAAATCCAGCTTGTAGCCGTTATACGGGTCAAAGCGCACCCACTTGTCGCCGTCCTTGACCTCTATCGATTTCTTGACGCGGATGAATTTTTTCGCCGCGGGCTGTTCTTCAATCCCGGCGGATTGCAGCAGGAAGATGAAGGTTCCTGCGCTTCCGTCCATGATGGGCACTTCGGCGCTGGTCATGTCCACATAGGCATTGTCTATGCCCAGGCCGGCAAAGGCCGACATCAGGTGCTCGATGGTGGCCACACGGCCGCCGTTGCCTTCCAGGCAGGTGGACAGGCGCGTGTCGTGCACCGCATGCGCTTCGGCGGGGATTTCCGCCACGGGAGACAAGTCCACCCGGCGAAAAATGATGCCGCTATTGACCGGCGCCGGGCGCATCGCCAGGCTGACCTTCTCCCCGGAATGCAAACCAACCCCGATTGCCTGCACCGGCTTTTTCAGTGTGCGCTGCCTTACCATACCATCCAACACAATGCTCTAAGTGAATCAAACCGCATTTTATCACGGCTGCCGCAACTGCCGGCAATGCCTATTTCCAAAAATACAACAATTTACCAACCACCAACTCCCCGCCCGCAGGCGGGGATCAGTCCGCCTGCTTGCGCAGGAAGGAAGGGATATCCAGCGTATCCACCCCTGACTGCTTCAGCGCCTCCACCGCTTCGCGGCGGCGGTTGCTGCGCATCACGGTGGGCATGTCCAGCTCGCCGTAATTGATGGCAGGTTCCACCGGCTCGTCATGCGTGCCGGTGCGCTGGCCATACACCAGCTCGGGCTTGTGCTGTTTACGCATGGTGCCCGAACCCAGGCCGGTGGCGACGATGGTCACGCGCAGCGCATCTTCCATGCTCTCGTCGAACACCTGGCCGACGATCACGGTGGCGTCTTCGGCGGCCACGCCCTGCACGCAGGACATCACGTCCTTGTATTCGCGCATGGTAAAGCTGGAACTGGCGGTGATATTGACCAGCACGCCGCGCGCGCCGGACAGGTCCACATCCTCCAGCAGCGGGCTGGACATCGCGCCTTCCGCTGCCTCTTTCGCGCGCTTGACGCCGGATGCGGTGGAAGAGCCCATCATCGCCATGCCGTTTTCCGACATCAGCGTGCGCACGTCGGCAAAGTCCACGTTCACCATGCCGTCCACGTTGATCACCTCGGCGATGCCGGCCACCGCGCCCTGCAGCACGCCGTTGGAGGCGCGGTAGGCGTCGAGCAAGGTGGTGTCCTCGCCCAGCACGGTCATCAGCTTCTCGTTAGGCACGATGATCAGCGAGTCCACATGCTCGCTCAGCGCAGCGATGCCTTCCTCGGCCAGCTTCATGCGCTTGCGCTCGTGCTCGAACGGCTTGGTCACCACGGCCACGGTCAATATGCCGCGTTCCTTGGCCAGTTCAGCCACCACGGGTGCAGCCCCGGTGCCGGTGCCGCCGCCCATGCCGGCGGTGATGAACACCATGTCCACCCCTTCCAGCAGTTCGGCGATGCGCTCGCGGTCCTCCTGTGCGGCGGCATAGCCGACATCAGGCCGGGCGCCCGCGCCCAGCCCCTTGGTCAGGTTGCTGCCGATCTGCAGGTGGTTGCGCGCCTTGTTGTTCCTGAGCGCCTGGGCATCGGTGTTGATGGCGACGAATTCCACTCCGCTGACCAATTGCTCGATCATGTGGTTCAGCGCATTGCCGCCGCAGCCGCCCACGCCTATCACCTTGATCACCGCTCCCTGATGTTGCGCATCCATAATCTCGAACATGATTTTTCTCCTTGCTGGTTGCCTACCCTGAATTTACAAAATACCCAAAATCCGTCACTCACGCGCTGCGTCAAAAATTGCCCTGGAACCACGCCTTCATCCTGCCCAGCACATCGCCGACCGAACCCGAATTGATGCGCGCCGCCTCATGCCGCTGCCGCTGTTCCATGGCATAGAGCAGCAGCCCTATCCCGGTCGAAAATCGCGGCGTCTTGACCACATCGGCCAGGCCGCCCGCGTAATGCGGCAAGCCCAGCCGCACCGGCATGTGGAATATTTCCTCGCCCAGCTCCACCATGCCCTGCATGGCCCCGCTGCCGCCGGTGATGACAATTCCGGACGACAGCAGATCCTCGAAGCCGCTGCGCCGCAATTCGGTTTGCACCAGCGAATACAGCTCCTCCACCCTGGGCTCGATCACTTCGGCCAGGGTCTGGCGCGACAGCATGCGCGGACCGCGCTCGCCCACGCCCGGCACCTCGATCGGCGCATCGCCCGCCAGCTGGCGCAAGGCGCAGCCGTATTTGATCTTGATGTCCTCGGCGTCCCGGGTCGGGGTGCGCAACGCCATGGCAATGTCGTTGGTGATCTGGTCGCCCGCAATGGGAATCACCGCGCTATGGCGGATCGCGCCGCCGGTGAACACCGCCACGTCGGTGGTGCCGCCACCGATGTCAACCAGGCACACCCCCAGATCCTTTTCGTCGTCGGCCAGCACCGCCTTGCTCGAGGCCAGCGGCTGCAGGATCAATTCGCGCACCTCCAGACCGCAACGGTGCACGCATTTCATGATGTTCTGCACCGCGGCCACCGCGCCGGTGACGATGTGGATCTCCACCTCCAGGCGCATGCCGCTCATGCCCAGCGGCTTCTTGATGCCCTCCTGGCCGTCAATGCTGAATTCCTGCTCCAGGATGTGCAGGATTTTCTGGTCGCCCGGCAGGGCGATGGAACTGGCGGTTTCGATCACGCGCTCGATGTCCGCCTGCGACACCTCCTTGTCCTTGATCTTGACCATGCCATTGGCGTTGGCGCCCTTGATGTGGCTGCCAGCAATCCCGGTATAGACTTCGCGTATCTTGCAATCGGCCATCAGCTCGGCCTCTTCCAGCGCGCGCTGGATAGCGCCGACCGTGGCGTCGATATTGACCACCATGCCCTTCTTCATGCCGGAGGACTCGTGCATGCCCACGCCCACCACCTCCAGCCCGCCCTCCTGCGTGATCTCACCGACGACGGCGATGATCTTGGAGGTGCCGATGTCCAGCCCGACTATCAAGTCCCTGGTCTCCCTGCCCCTGTTCATTGGCTTTACCTGCATCTCACCCTCATACACTCAACTCGTAGCCAACCTTGCCGCAAACCCGTTGCGGTAGCGCAAGTCCACAAACTTCGCAGGCGCCTTCATCGCCGCCAGGTATTGCGGATAAGCTGCAGCAAACCGCTCCAGCCGCTCATCCACCTGCTCGCGCCCCAGTTCCAGCACCGCGCCGTCCTTCAGGCGCAGCTGCCAGGCGTAGCGCGACGACACGGTGATTTGCGCGACCCCCAGCCCCAGCGGAGCCAGCATTTCGCTGAAGCGCGTGTAGCGCTGCGCCATTTCCGCCGCGGCTCCTTCCGGGCCGGTGAATTCGGGCAAGGCATCAGCAGCCTTTGCAACAAACACCTCGCCCTCCGTGTTCACCAGCGCTGTCCCGTTCCAGCGCGCCAGCGCCTGGTGCTCTTCCAGCGCCACGTCCAGCTGCCACGGGAAATGCCGCCGCACGCTCACGCGCCGCACCCAGGGCAGCTTTTCGAAGGAACGGCGCGCCTGATCCAGGTTCACCGTGAAAAAATTGCCATGCAGCGAATCGCGCACCGCCGCTTCCAGCTGCCCTCTGTCCACCCGTAGCGGGGCGGCATCCAGCTGCACCGTGCGCAGCGCGAACACCGGCAGGAGCAGCGCATACCCCAGGGCTGCGGCAAGCAGCAGCAACACGCTGGCACCGAACAGTGTCCAGGTCAGTTTGCGCAGCGCCTGCGCGTCATCCCACATGGGCCGTCTCCAGTATGCTCAGCACCAGCTGCTCGAAACTCATCCCGGCCTGGCGCGCGCCCATGGGCACCAGGCTGTGGTCGGTCATGCCGGGCAGCGTATTCATCTCCAGGAAATAGGGCTGTCCGCTCTCGTCGATGATGAGGTCAACCCGCGCCCAGCCACGGCAGCCCAGCACCCGGAAAGAACGCATCACGATGTCCGCAAGACGCGCCTCGGTTTCCTGCGCCAGCCCCGGACAGGTATAGCGCGTATCGTCCGCCAGGTACTTTGCATCGTAGTCGTAGAACTCGTGCGGGGTTTCTATGCGTATCGAGGGCAAGACCTTGTCCGCCACGATCGGAAACTGCACTTCGGCGCCCTTGATGAACTTTTCCACCAGCACAAGGCTGTCATACTTTGCCGCCAGCGCGTAGGCCGCGCGCAATTCCGCGGCGCTTTTGACCTTGCTTATGCCTACGCTGGACCCTTCGTTGGCCGGTTTTACAAACAATGGCAATCCCAACCGCTGCACCACCGCATCCCAGTCGCTGTCGGCGGTAAGCAGCTCGAAATCCGCGACCGGAATTCCGGCGGCCTTCCATACCAGCTTGGTGCGGTATTTGTCCATGGACAGCGCGGAAGCCAGCACGCCGCTGCCGGTATAGGGAATGCCCATCAATTCGAGCGCTCCTTGCACCGTCCCATCCTCCCCGCCGCGGCCATGCAGGATGACAAATGCCCGGTCATAGCCTTCGTCGCGCAAGGCCTGCAAATCCTGCACCGCCGGATCGAACGCATGCGCGTCCACGCCGCTTTTTTGCAGCGCCGCCAAAACCGCCTTGCCGCTTTTCAGCGACACCTCGCGCTCGGCCGAACTTCCGCCAAACAACACCGCAACTTTTCCAAAATTCTTCATGCTGCCTCGCCCCTCACGGCTTCACCAATAATGCGCACCTCGGGATGCAGGCTGATGCCGGTCTGCTGCTGCACCACCGCCTGCACCTCGTTGATCAGAGTTTCAATATCCTTCGCCGTCGCGCCGCCCGTGTTGACGATGAAATTTGCATGCTTTTCCGACACCCGCGCCCCGCCGATCTGGCGCCCCTTCAGGCCGCAAGCCTCGATCAGGCGCGCCGCATGGTCGCCCGGCGGATTGCGGAACACCGACCCCGCATTCGGCAATTGCAGCGGCTGGCTGGCCAGGCGCCGTTCCAGCAGCGCCTTGATTTCGCGCCGCGAAACCTCTCCATCCCCGGCCCAAAACCTTAGCCATGCACCGGCGAACCATTCCTGCCGCGCCACGCGCAGGGCCACATGGCGGTAGCCGATTTCATAATCATCCGCCGTGCGCTGGCGCAGACGGCCCTGACGGTCCACCACCTGCACGTATTCCACACGTTCCCACGTTTCGCTGCCGTAACAGCCCGCGTTCATGGTCAACATCCCGCCCACGGTGCCCGGGATGCCGGCAAAAAATTCTGCGCCGCGCAAATTGTGCTGGGCGGCAAAGCGCGCCAGTTTTGCGCCGGGCACGCCCGCCTCGGCGTAGACCAGGCCATTTGGCTCCATGCGCAATGCGCTAAGCGCTCCGTGCAGCAGCAGCACGGTGCCGCGCAGTCCGCCGTCGCGCACCAGCAGGTTGCTGCCGAGGCCGACCGCCAGCACCGGCTCACCTGCCGGCAGGACGCGCAGGAAAGCCTGCAAATCCTCGAGATCGGCCGGCTGGTACATGCGCTCCACCCGCCCGCCCGCACGCCAGCTCACGTGGCGGCTCATGTCCACGTCACGGCTCAGCGTGCCGCGCAGCCCGGCGGCCTGCAGTCCAGCAAATTTTTCCGCTTCCGTCATGTTCATGCGCTCGCCGCCATTTCGCACACTTGCGCAGGCACGCCGCCGATGGAACCTGCGCCCATGGTCACCACCACGTCGCCGGGCTGCGCCATTTTCAGTATGGCTTCCGGCATGTCCTTGATATTTTCAACGAACGTTGCCTCCTCCTTGCCCGCCACGCGCAGCGCGCGCATCAGCGAACGCCCGTCGGCCGCGACAATGGGCGCTTCGCCCGCGGCATACACCTCGCCCAGCAGCAGCGCATCCACGCCCGATAACACTTTGACAAAATCCTCAAATAAGTCGCGCGTGCGCGTATAGCGGTGCGGCTGGAATGCGAGCACCAGGCGCCGGCCGGGAAACGCACCGCGCACCGCCGCCAGGGTGGCGGCCATCTCGACCGGGTGATGACCGTAGTCGTCGATCAGGGAGAAGCTGCCGCCGCTGGCCAGCGCAATCTCCCCGTAGCGCTGGAAGCGCCGTCCCACGCCCTGGAATTCCGCCAGCGCGGCGACGATCGCTGCTTCCGGCACGCCAATCTCCAGACCGACGGCGATGGCGGACAGCGCATTCAGCACGTTGTGCTGCCCCGCCAGATTCAGCGTGATGTCCAAATCAATCGGCACAGTATTGTGGCGGCACAGTGCGGTGAACTTCATGCGCCCGCCCTCGTGGCGGATATTGACCGCGCGAATCTGCGCGTCCTCCGACACACCGTAGGTGGTGACCGGCTTGCTGATGCGCCCCAGTATCTCGCGCACATTGGCATCGTCCACACACAGCATGGCACGTCCATAGAACGGCAGGCGCTCCAGGAAATCCACAAACGCCTGCTTGAGGCGGCTGAAATCGTGGTTGTAGGTTTCCATGTGGTCCGCGTCGATGTTGGTGACCACCGCCATGATGGGCGTCAGGTGCAAAAAGGAGGCGTCGGACTCGTCTGCCTCGGCCACGATGTATTCGCCGGTCCCGAGTTTGGCATTGGTGCCGCTGCTGTTGAGCCTGCCGCCGATGACATAGGTCGGATCGAACCCGCCCTTGGCCAGCACGCTGGCCACCAGGCTGGTGGTGGTGGTCTTGCCGTGCGTGCCCGCGATGGCGATGCCCTGGCGCAGCCGCATCAGCTCGGCCAGCATCACGGCGCGTGGCACCACCGGAATTTTGCCCGCGCGCGCGGCCGTCACTTCGGGGTTGTCTGCGCTCACCGCGGTTGACACCACCACCGCGTCGGCCCCGGCAATGTTCTGCTCCGCATGCCCCACCCGCACCTCCGCGCCCAGTTTGCGCAGGCGCGCCACCACCGCGCTATCGGCCAGATCGGAGCCGCTCACCTGGAAACCCAGGTTGAGCAGCACCTCGGCAATGCCGTTCATGCCTGAGCCGCCGATGCCGACGAAGTGGATGTGTTTGATCTTGTGCTTCATGGCTCCTGCCTCATTTCGCCACCTCCGCGCACACTTGCGCCACGCGCTGCGCGGCGTTGGGCTGTGCCACCGCGCGCGCCGCCTGCGCCATTTCCAGCGCGCGCGCACGCGTCATGCCCTGCAGCAATTCCGCCAGCCGCTCCGGCGTCAGCTCTTTCTGCGGCAACAGCACCGCCGCCCCGCGATCGCTCAGGAAATGCGCATTGACGGTCTGGTGATCGTCCACCGCATGGGGGAACGGCACCAGCATGCTGGCCAAACCTGCCGCTGCCAGCTCGGAAACGGTCAAGGCGCCGGCGCGGCACACCACCAGGTCGGCCTGCTCGTAATAGAACGCCATGTTGTCCACGAACGGCGCCACCATGGCCTCCACCCCCGCCTGCTGGTAGGCCGCCCGGGTTGCCTCATAGTGCTGCTTGCCGCTCTGGTGCAGCACATGCGGCCGCACCTCCTGCGGGATCAGCGCCAATGCCTTGGGGATGCGTTCGTTGATCACCTTGGCCCCCAGGCTGCCGCCCACCACCAGCATGTTAAGCGGCCCTTCGCGCTTGCCAAAACGCGTGCCTGGCTCCGGCAGCGAAGCGATCGCTTCGCGCACCGGGTTGCCGCACCATTCCGCGTTCGGCAGCACATTCGGGAAGCCGCTCATTACGCGCTTCGCATAGCGTGCCAGCAGCTTGTTGCTCATGCCGGCGACGGCATTCTGCTCGTGGATTACCAGCGGACGGCGCAGCAGCGCGGCCATCAGCCCGCCGGGGACGGTGATGTATCCGCCCATCCCCAGCACCACGGCGGGGCGGTATTGCAGGAACACGAACAGGCATTGCCACAAGGCGAACAGCAGGCTGAACGGCATGGTGATCTTGCGCAGCAAACCCTTGCCGCGCAGGCCGTAGAAATCCACCAGACCCATGGCATAGCCGTGCTTGGGCACCAGCTCCGCTTCCATGCTGTTCGGCGCGCCCAGCCACACCACCTTCCAGCCCTGCGCCTTCAGGCAATCCGCCACGGCCAGCCCGGGGAAGATATGGCCGCCCGTGCCGCCCGCCATGATCAGTATGGTTTTGCTCTTGCTCATCTTGTCTGGCCCCGCATCATTTTCCTGTTCTCATAGTCAATTCTCAGCAGGATGGCCACGGCGAGGCAGTTAACTGCCATGCCGCTGCCGCCGAAGCTGAGGAACGGCAGGGTCAATCCCTTGGTGGGCAGCACGCCCATGTTCACGCCGATGTTGATCATGGCCTGCATGCCCAGCCACAGGCCGATGCCCTGCGCCACCAGGGCGGGAAACTGCATATCCAGGAATGCCGCCTGGCGGCCTATGGCAAATGCGCGCATCACCAGCAGTGCAAACAGCGCAATGACAGCGCCCACGCCGACCACGCCCAGCTCCTCTGCAATCACCGCCATCAGAAAATCGGTGTGCGCCTCAGGCAGATAGAACAGCTTCTCCACGCTGGCGCCCAACCCCACGCCCAACCACTCGCCACGCCCGAAGGCTATCAGCGAATGGCTCAGCTGGTAGCCCTTGCCGAAGGGATCGGCCCAGGGGTCCATGAATCCGGTCAGGCGATGCATGCGATAGGGTGCAATCAGTATCAGCGCAGCAAAGGCAAAGGGCAGCGCAACCAGCAACCCGCCAAACACCTTGATGTTGAATCCGCCAAGGAACAGGGTGCACAGCGCGATGGAGCAGATCACCACGAACGCCCCCATGTCCGGCTCCATCAGCAGCAGGCCGCCGACCAGCGCCATGATGAGGAACATCGGCCAGAACGCCTTGAACAGATGGCCTTTGAGCATGCCCTTGCGCACGGTGTAATCGGCGGCGTACAGCACGGCCAGGAGCTTCATCAGCTCCGATGGCTGGAAATTGACGATGAACAGGTACAGCCAGCGCTTGCTACCGTTCACTTCCTTGCCGACGCCCGGGATGAGCACCAGCAGCAGCAGCAGCACGCCCAGTATGAACAGGAAGGGCGCCATTTTTTGCCAGAACTGCACCGGAAACTGGAATGCGACCAAACCCAGCATCAGCCCGACTCCGATGAACATGCCGTGCCGGATCAGGTAATAAGCGGGTTGGCCGCGGCTCGCCTCAGCAATGGCAATGGACGACGAATACACCATCACCAGGCCGAGCGAAAGCAGTGCGACAACGCCCCATACCAGCACTTGGTCGTACTCGGCCATGGGCTGTCTGCGCTTTCCCAGGAGGGTGGCGATCGTCATGCCATCTCCTTCTGCAATTTTTTGACCGCCGCCACGAAAACTTCGGCGCGGTGCTCATAATTGCGGAACATGTCGAAACTGGCGCAGGCAGGAGACAGCAGCACCGCATCGCCTGGCCGGGCCAGCGCAGCACTCTGCCGCACCGCATCTGCCATGTCTTTTGCGTACACCACGGTCTTGCCGCAGCCTTGCAGCGCGGCCTCGATGAGGCCAGCATCGCGCCCGATCAGCACCGCAGCGCGCGCATGCTCGGAGACCGACTGCCTGAGCGGGGAGAAATCCTGTCCCTTGCCCTCGCCGCCGAGTATCACCACTGCGGGCCTGCCCAGCCCGTTCAATGCCGCCTCGGTTGCGCCGACGTTGGTTCCCTTGGAATCGTCGAAGTATTCCACGCCGCCGATTTCCGCAACCCTCTCCACGCGGTGCGGCAGGCCCTTGAAGGCGCGCAGTGCTGCGCACAAAGGTTCCAGCGGCAAATCGATGGCGCGGCACAATGCCAATGCGGCGAGCGCATTCGCGATGTTGTGCAATCCGGCCACCTGCAATTCGTTGGCGTTGAGCACGCGCTTTTGCCCCTGCACCAGCCACAGGTCTGCGCCGTCGCGCGCAATGCTCCAATCGCCGTTCCGTTGCGGCTGCCTGATCCCGAACTTGACGCACGCGCTTCCGGCCTGGGTCATCGCGTTGCTGCGTTCATCGTCGCGGTTGAGCACACGCACGCCGCAGCCGATGAAAATGCGCGCCTTGGCGGCAGCGTAGGCTTCCATGTCCGGGTAGCGGTCGAGGTGATCCTCGGTGATGTTGAGCACCGTCGCCGCATCGGGGTGCAGTGACTGGGTGGTTTCCAGCTGGAAGCTGGAAAGTTCCAGCACCCACACCTGCGGCTGCTTGCCCTGGCGCCGCAGCCACACGTCCAGCACGGCCGGCGAGATATTCCCCGCCACTTCGGTATCCAGCCCGGCCGCGCGGCACATGGCGCCGACCATGCTGGTCACCGTGGTCTTGCCGTTGGCGCCAGTGATGGCGATGATTTTCGGGCGCCTGTGTTCCGGCAAGGCCAGTGCGAACAGTTCGATGTCGCCCGCCACCGGGATGCCCTGCCCGATCGCGCGCTGCACCAGCGGGTCGTACAGGGGCACGCCCGGGCTGATGGCGATGAGCTCGATGCCCTGCAGCAAGGCATCCTTGAACGGCCCGCAATGCACTGAGGAAATGGGCACGAGCTGTGTCACCTGGTCCAGGCCGGGCGGCTTGCTGCGCGTATCCGCCACGCGCAGGCGCGCGCCCTGTGCGCTCAGCCAGCGCACCAGGGACAGCCCGGTTTCACCCAGGCCCAGCACCAGCACGGATTTTCCTTTCAGTTCCATCATCTCAGCGTCGAAAGCCCCATCATCTCAATTTCAGCGTCGACAATCCCATCAACACCAGCAGCATCGTGATGATCCAGAATCTGACCACCACCTGCGTCTCTTTCCAGCCCTTCTGTTCGTAGTGGTGGTGCAACGGCGCCATCAGGAATATGCGCTTGCCCTCGCCGTATATTTTCTTGGTGTACTTGAAGTAGCTGACCTGCAGCATCACCGACACCGCCTCGACCACGAACACCCCGCCCATGATGAACAGCACCAGTTCCTGGCGCACGATCACCGCCACTACGCCCAGCGCCGCCCCCAGCGCCAGCGCGCCGACGTCGCCCATGAACACCTCGGCGGGATAGGCGTTGAACCACAGGAACGACAGGCCGGCTCCGGCAATCGCCGCACAGAATACCGCGAGCTCGCTTGCGCCCGGTATGTGCGGAACGCCCAGGTATTTGGAGAACTCCACGTGGCCGGCGACATAGGCGAAGATCGCCAGCGCACTGGCCACCATCACGGTCGGCATGATGGCCAGGCCGTCCAGGCCGTCGGTGAGATTGACCGCATTGCTGCTGCCGACGATCACACAGTAGGTGAGCACGATGAAGCCGACCGCGCCCACCGGGATCGCCACGGTCTTGAAGAACGGCACGATCAGGTCGGTATGCGCAGGGGAACTGGCGTTGTACAGCAGGAAAGCGGCCGCCGCCAATGCGATCAGCGATTGCCAGAACATCTTGGCCCCTGCCGACAGCCCTTTCGGGTTGCGATGCACCACCTTGCGGTAATCGTCCACCCAGCCGATGGCCCCGACACCGAGCGTGGTGAGCAGAACCACCCAGATGTACGAATTGTGCAGGTCGCCCCACAGCAAAGTCGTCACCGCCACGGATGCCAGGATCAGTGCGCCGCCCATGGTCGGCGTGCCGGACTTCACCAGGTGGGTCTGCGGACCATCGGTGCGCACCGCCTGGCCGATTTTCATCGCGGTCAGCCTGCGGATCATCGCCGGCCCGACGATGAAACCGAAGAACAGCGCGGTCATCGCCGCCAGCACGGCGCGCAGCGTGATGTAATTGAACACGTTGAACGTGCGTATGTCAGTGGCCGTTGCCAGCCACTGCGCTAGTGAGAGCAGCATGTTTCTTCCCCTTCAATGCATCTGGCAACCACCCGCTCCATTTTCATGAAGCGCGACCCCTTGACCAGCACGGTAGTGCCTGCGGCCAGCTCGCCATCCAGCACCGCGCACAAACTTTCCACATCCGCAAAATGCTGCGCCCCCGCGCCGAACTCGCGCACCGCCTCGCGGCTCAGCTCACCCAGCGCCAGCAGGCGCTGGATGCCCGCATGCCGCGCGACCGCGCCGATCTCCGCATGGAAGCGCGGCGCATTCTCTCCCAGCTCGCCCATGTCGCCCATCACGAAAATGCGTTTTCCGGATGCCTGCGCCAGCACCTCCAGCGCTGCGCGCATGGAGGCCGGGTTGGCGTTGTAGGTGTCGTCTATCAGAGCGGCGCCGTTTCTGGCAGCCTTGCGCTGCAGACGTCCGGCCACGCCGCCGAACTTTTCCAGGCCGAGGGCAATTTTTTCCAGCGGGACCCCGAGCGCCACAGCCGCGGCCGTGGCCGCTAGCGCATTGCGCGCATTGTGCACGCCCGGCACTTGCAGACTGGCGGCAAATTCGCCCTGCGGTGTGAGCACGGAAAGCCGCGCGCCAGCCCCCTCGGCCTGCCATTTGCCCAGCACCGCGGGAAATCCCTTGAGCCCGAACTCGATTTCGGCGCGCCCCTCGGCCATCCTGCGCCACAGCGGCGCATATTCGTCATCCGCGTTGATCACTGCCGTGCCACCCGGCTTGAGTCCGGCGAAGATTTCCCCCTTGGCACGGGCCACGCCTTCCACCGAGCCCAGCCCGGCCAGGTGCGCGCCGGAAGCATTGGTGATGATGGCCACGTCCGGATCCGCCAGGCGCGAGAGATACTCGATTTCGCCAGGATGGTTCATGCCCATCTCGATCACCGCAAAGCGATGTCCCACATGCAGCCTGAGCAGTGTCAGCGGCAAGCCGATGTCGTTGTTCAGGTTGCCCTGGGTGGCCAGCACGCTTTCCGCGCCGCCCGTCACTTCGCACAGGATGGAGGCCAGCATTTCCTTGACCGTGGTCTTGCCGTTGCTGCCGGTCAGCCCCACCAGGGGGATTTCGAACTGCGCGCGCCAGTGCGCGGCGAGCCGCCCCAGCGCGAGACGCGTGTCCGCCACCAGCAGCACCGGGCAGGGTGCACTCCCGACCCAGCCGTCCGCGTTGACCATGGCGGCAACTGCGCCATCGCGCACGGCATTCGCCACGAAACCTGCGCCGTCGAAATTTTCGCCGCGCAGGGCGATGAACAAGTTGCCTGCTTCGATCTTGCGGCTGTCGGTGGAAACCGAGGTGAAGCGCACGTCCCCGCCCACCATCTTTGCGCCCAGGATTTGCGCGGCTTCGGATAGCAGCATCATGCCTGCGCCCTCCACGCTGCCAGCGCCCGCTGCGCCACTTCCAGGTCGCTGAACGGGTGTTTCACGCCACATATCTCCTGATAGTCTTCATGCCCCTTGCCGGCGAGCAGCACGGTGTCCGCCGCTTGCGCCTCGCGGATGGCGACCCCAATCGCTGCGGCGCGGTCTTCGATGATGCGGAGGGGACTCCCGGTCATGCCGGAAACGATCGCGGCAATGATCTCTGCCGGGTCTTCGCTGCGCGGATTGTCATTGGTGACGATGCACACATCCGCCAGCTTCGCCGCCACCTGCCCCATCATCGGGCGCTTGCCGCGGTCGCGGTCTCCGCCGCAGCCGAACACGCACACCAGCCGGCCAGCCCCCTTCGCCTCGCGTAGCGATTGCAGCACTTTCTGAAGCGCATCCGGCGTGTGCGCGTAGTCAATCACCACTGCGGGACGGTTGCCGCCGCCCAGCGCCTGCATGCGCCCCGGCGCGGCTTGCACCCGCGCCAATGCTGCCACGGCATCGGCCAATTCGACCCCGCTCACCAGCAGCACCGCCAGCGCGCCCAGCAGGTTGGAAGCATTGAAGCGTCCCACCAGCCTGCTTTCCAGGCGTGCTGCCCCCCAGCTGGTGTGCAGCTGCAGGTCCAGCCCGGACTGGGTCATTTTCAGATCGCCGCAGTACACCATGCGCATGCCATTCTGCTCCGCATGCATCAGGGCGGCCTCGTTCAGCCCGTAGCCGGTGATTTCCACGCCGCTAGCCTGCAGCTTTCCGGCGAGGTCGAATCCGAATTCATCATCCAGGTTCAGCACGGCATGTTTCAGCTGCGGCCAGTCGAACAGGCGGCGCTTGGCGGCGGCATAATTGTCCATGTCACCGTGATAGTCGAGATGATCGCGGCTCAGGTTGGTCAGCAGCGCCACGTCGTATTTCACCCCGTTGACCCTGCCCTGCGCCAGCGCATGGGAGGAAACCTCCATCACCGCGCCTTGCGCACCCTGCTGCACATATTCCGCGAGCAGGCCGTGAAGGCGGATCGCATCGGGCGTGGTGTTCAGGGTGGGCTGCAGCGCGCCAAAGAAGCCATTGCCCAAGGTGCCGAGCAAGGCGGTCTTTTTTCCCAGCGCGCCGAACGACTGCGCCAGCCAGTGGCTGCAGGACGTCTTGCCGTTGGTGCCGGTGACGCCGACCATCCACAATTTTTTCGACGGGGCGCCATATATATAGTCTGCAATCTCCCCGGCGTGGTGGCGCAAATCGTGCACCGCCAGATTGGGAACCTGCCAGCCCGCGTTCCAGGAAAATTTCTCGGCTTCCCAGATCACCGCGTTTGCCCCATTGGCGATGGCCTGGGCAATGAACTGGCGCCCGTCGGCCGCAGCGCCGGGATAGGCGACAAATGTGTCGCCGGTCTCCACCTCGCGGCTGTCGGTGACCAGGCGCAGGATTTTCACCCCGAGCGAGTCGAGCAATCCGGTGTGAAAGCTCATGTTTCCTCCCGGACGATTTCGCCCGAAGGCTTGGCGACATTATCCAGCGGCGCATCGTTGGGCACATTGAACATGTGCAGCGCCGCGCCCATTACCGTGCTGAACACGGGCGCCGCAATCTGGCCGCCGTAGTACTGCCCGTCCTGCGGGTCGTCTATTTTCACGGCAATGATCAATCGCGGGCTGGATGCCGGAGCCAGGCCGACAAACGAGGAGACATAATGATCAACGTAGCGCCCATGATCGAGCTTGTGCGCGGTGCCGGTCTTGCCCGCGACGCGGTAGCCGCTCACCTGTGCCAGCGGAGCAGTGCCGCCCGGCTGCACTACCAGCTCCATCATGCTGCGCACCGCGCGCGCCGTGTTTGCCGTGTAGATGCGTTTGCCGCCGGGCGGCGCATCCAGCTTCAGCAACGACACGGGCAACAGCTCGCCGTCGTTGGCGAACACGGTGTAGGCGCGCGCCAGCTGCAGCAGGTTCACCGAAATGCCGTTGCCGTAGGACATGGTGGCCTGCTCGATCGGACGCCAGGTCTTGTAATCGCGCAGCCTGCCGGGCGCCTCGCCGGGGAAACCGCAGCCGGTCGTTTCGCCGAACCCGCTTTCATTGAGGTTGCGCCAGAAGATTTCCGGTGCCAGCGAGAGCGCCATTTTGGCAGCGCCCACATTGCTCGATTTCTGGATCACTTGCGCCACGGTCAGCCGTGCATCCGGGTGGCTGTCGTGTATGGTGTAGTCGCCTATGGTGAGCGCGCCCCCCGACGTATTGATGACGGTTTCCGGCTTGACCTTGCCCGCCTCCAGCGCCGCTGCCACGGTGAACGGCTTCATGGTGGAGCCGGGCTCGAACTGGTCGATCACCGCGCTGTTGCGCAGCAATTCCGCCGCGGGCTTGCCGCGGTTGTTGGGGTTGAAGCTTGGCCAGTTGCCCAGCGCCAGCACTTCGCCGGTTTTCGCATCCAGCACCACGATGGAGCCGGATTTCGCGTGATGCTGCTCGACCGCCAGCTTGATTTCACGATAGGCCAGGGTCTGCAGCTTCTTGTCTATGCTCAGCACCACGTCGCTGCCCGGCTTGGGCAGACGCAGGCTGGCCACGCGCTCGACCACCCTGCCGCGATTGTCCTTGATCACGCGCTGGCTGCCATTCTCGCCGCCCACCTGCTGCTGCAGGGCGAGCTCCATGCCCTCCCGGCCGTTGTCATCCACATCGGTGAATCCCAGCAGCTGCGCCGACACCTCGCCATCCGGGTAATAGCGGCGATACTCGCGCTGCAGCGCCACACCCGGAATGCCCAGCTTCATCACTTTCTCCGCCTGGTCGGGCGGCAACTGGCGCTTGAGATAGACGAATTCGCGCTCCGTATCGGACAGGCGGGCAGCCACTTCATTGGCGCTCATGCTCAGGGCCTGCGCCAGGCTCCTGATCTGCCGTGGAGTCGCCTCGGTTTTTTGCGGGCTGGCCCAGACCGATTCCACCGGCGTGCTGATGGCCAGCGGCTCGCCGTTTCTGTCGCTGATGGTCCCGCGATGCGCGACGACCCCCAGGGTGCGGACAAAACGCTCATCACCCTTCTGCTGCAGGAAGGTGTTATGAATGCACTGGAGATACACGCCATACGCAAACAGCAGGAACAGCCCGAAAAGCAGCATGAGGTAGAGCAGCCTGGACCGCCAAGGCGGCAAGGCAGTGACCCCAATGGATTGTGCGCTGCTGGTGTAGTTCATGGCCGCGATAGCGCTCCCTCCGGCTGCACGATACGGATATGGCGCACCTGCCCGCTGTCCGGCTGTTGCATCTGCAATTTCTGCATGGCAACTTTTTCCACCCTTACCGGGGCGGCCCAGGTGCTTTGCTCAAGCTGCAACTGTCCCCATTCCACGTCCATTTCCTGCGCCCGTTCTTTTTCCTGCTGCAATTCCACAAACAATTTGCGCGCCTTGTGCTGTGAAGTCACCACACCCAGCGCGCAAGCGATCACCGCCAGCAACAGCATCAGACTCAGCCTAGCCACCCGCTCGCTCCGCCACCCGCATCACCGCGCTGCGCGCGCGCGGATTGGCTGCCACCTCCGCGCCGGATGCGCGCACTGCGCGCCCGACCAGGCGCACCTTGCCCTGCGGCACCTCGGCCTGGCGCACTGGCAGATTGCGCGGCAGCTTGTCGCCCTGCGCCATGTCGCGCATGAAGCGCTTGACCATGCGATCCTCCAGCGAGTGAAAACTGATCACCACCAGCCTGCCTTCCGCATTCAGGCGATCCACGCATTGCGGGAGGACATGCGCGAGTTCGTCAAGCTCCTGGTTGAGATAAATCCGTATAGCCTGAAACGTTCGCGTCGCCGGATTTTGCCCAGGCTCGCGCGTGCGGACTGCCCGGGCGACGAGCTGACTGAGTTGCTGCGTGGTGGCAATGGGTAGCTCCTTGCGCGCAGCAACAAGCGCTCTTGCAATCTGTTTAGCAAACCGTTCCTCGCCATAATCGCGTATTACCTCCCCGAGTAATTCTTCGTCCACCGTCGCCAGCCACTCAGCCGCCGTCACTCCGCTGCTGGTATCCATGCGCATATCCAGGGGCGCATCGAAACGGAAACTGAAACCGCGCGCCTCATCGTCCAGCTGCGGCGACGACACCCCCAGGTCCAGCAGCACACCATCCACTTTCCCGATCGCCAGCATGTCCAGCACCTCCGCCAGGCGCGCAAACCCGGCATGCACCGCCCTGAAGCGAACATCATGGATCTCGCTCGCCACCGCTATCGCCGCCGGATCCTTGTCCAGCGCCACCAGGCGTCCGGCCGGCCCCAGCCGCTCCAGGATCAGGCGGCTATGTCCGCCGCGCCCGAATGTGCCGTCCACATAAATACCGTCCGGCTTCACCCGCAATGCTTCCACTGCTTCGTGCAACAACACCGTGGCGTGTGATAGCTCACTACCCCCAGCACCCCGGCTCACAACGTGAACCCCTCCAGCTCGGGCGGCAGGTCGCCGTCGGTAAAGCCCACCATCTTCTCGTGCTGCGCCTGCCAGCGCGCCTCGTCCCACACTTCGAACTTGTTACCCTGGCCGACCAGCATCACGCGCTTGTCCAGCGCCGCAAAACCGCGCAGGGTGGGCGAGACCAGCACCCGGCCGGTGGCGTCCATCGCCACATCTTCGGCATGGCCCACCAGGAATCGCTGCAAGGAACGGATGCGGGGGTTGAAGGCGGAAAGCTGCATCAGCTTCTCGCGGATGGGCTGCCATTCCGGCTGAGGATAGAGCAACAGGCAGCCGTCGGCATCGGCCGTCATCACCAGTTGGCCGGAGCAATGAGCCTGCAGCATGTCGCGGTACCGGGCCGGTATCGCGAGCCTGCTCTTGCTGTCCAAACTGAGTTGTGTCGCTCCCTGAAACACCCATGCTCTCCTGTGCGCAAAACCCCACCAAAACCCACTTTTTACCACTATGCTGCACTATATTTAAAAATACTGGCTCGGTCAAGGGGTAAAAGCAATTTTTTCTTTACGCGACAAGTAGTTAGCTGCAAAAGTTAAAGCTGTGTGAATTTATAGAATAAAGAATGAGTTGCAGAAACAACCTGAAGTTGTTTCTGAAGGTGGGCTAAAAAATCAGTGGGATATAGCGAACGTGCGTACTGTTCAGGTGGAGCATTCCGAGCCACCTGCTACTCGATTAACAAAGTGAAGCCAGCCGGTAAGCCGGGTTCTGTCGTGGACAGTCATTCCTCTAGGCGTTTCGTTACCTGACGCTCAAGCAACCTACCCGCAGGCGGCGCGAGCCACGCCATCGCCTGCCTATTTGGTCTTGCTCCGGATGGGGTTTACCCTGCCACCCGTGTTGCCACGGGCGCGGTGAGCTCTTACCTCGCCATTTCAACCTTGCCTGTGCCGCTTGCGCGGCCATCGGCGGTGTATTTTCTGTGGCACTTTCCATCGCCTCACGGCGTCCGGCCGTTAACCGGCATCCCGCTCTCTGGAGCCCGGACTTTCCTCCCCGCACCTGCTGCTGTGCGCGGCGACTGTCTGGCCAGCTTCAGTTGAGATTTTAACACGCAAAGAGGAAAGTCACGTCGCCCACCCTGCTCAGCTCAATGCCGCTGGAACTGCGGATTCCGGTTACGGATGGCAGCCGCCCAGACCGGATCGGGCGGCGCGCCTGGAAAGCTGAGTCCGTTCACGGTGAGGCCGCAACTGGAAGCATAGACGACATTCTGCGCCGCGCTGAGTGCAACCACGCGGCGAACCACGTCAGTCCAGTCGAGAAAGCGGCCCTTTTTGCGCTCAGCCACGATCTGCGCGGCAACATCCGGGGTGATGCTGATGACCGTGGCGAGCTCGGCTTCACTTGCGCTGTTGATCTCGACCGGGTGGATTTCGATTCGGTCGGGCGGTGCGGGCGGCGGCAGGGCCTGTGCCCTTTCGGCGGCGGCAAGCCTTTCCGCCTCTATCGCTTCGGCCCGCTTGCGCAGGCGCTCGGCCTCGGCGCGGGCCATGGCTTCGGGCGTATGCTCGGCATCCCACTTGACCTTCTGTTCGTACCCGATCTTGGTAATGCAATCGTGCACCTGGTCAACCGCGTAGCCATCTTCCACGGCTTTCATGCGCGCCTCAACCGTGCCCAGCGGCAGGCCATGACAAATGGACTGGTAGGCAGGAGAATTCGGGTCGTGATCCGGGTCAGCCTCATGGCAGCCTGCCGCCAGCAAGGCAGTGGCAAGCATCGTCGCCAGAACCCGCTTATTCAAAAGGTTGGACATGGCGCCGGCATGCTACTCCTTCTTGAGCTTATCCTGCAGCGCTTCCCCGGTTCTTTCCAGCGCCTTGCCGCCCTGCTCCAGGGTTTGTCCGCTCAGGCGCTTGATCCGGTCGGCCAGCGACTCATGCTCGAAAGGATTCGACAACAGCGGTTTGTCGCGCCCGTAATTGAAGCCCAGCCCGAAGCCGATGGCCAGGCCGATTGCAATGCTGATCAGGACTGTCTTGGATTGCTTCATTTTGCGTCTCCCATTGAGTGCCGATTGGTGGTAAAAAGGCCTATCCCATTACAAAGCATGGCGACAGAAATCGTAGCGAGCGAGCCGGTAGCGGGGGCGCCCGGAGCGCAGGTACCGGAGTGTACACGCAGTCTGCCGCTTCCCGGCCCCGGATACCGGCACCGCGCTGCGTGTGTTGTTGGGGCTTTAGCCCCATACAACCACGGCGCACCCCTTGCGGGTGCAACCCCGCTACCGGCTTGCGCAGTAGATTTATGCGCCATGCGCCCTCAGGGCGCAGGCTTAACCTTCGCCCCCGCCTTCACCCCGGGGCGATCGAGCGAAAGCACGATGCGGTCGCCCTCGCTCAGCCCCCCGGTGATTTCGGTCTGGTCCCAGTTGGCCAGGCCGGTTTGCACGGTGCGCTCTTCGAGCATGCCGTCGTTGCGGTAGTACAGCACCTTCTTGCCTTCGAGCAGGGTCTGGGTGGGTATGCGCAGCACGTTGTCGCGCTTGTCGTACACGATTTCGACGTCGGCGCTGTAGCCGATCAGCAGGTTCACGTTGTCAGGGATTGCCGCGAACTCGACTTCCACCTCGACCGTGCGCGCCTGTTTCTCGATTTCCATCACGTACGGCGCGATGCGCCTGACCTTGCCCGGAAACACCTTGCCCTTGATCGCGTCCAGCGTGATGCGCGCGGTTTGCCCCACCCTGACGTGCGAGGCATCCACTTCATCGATCGGCGCGCTGACATACATGCAGCTGTTGTCTATCAGGTCGATCGCGGGGAGCGTGGGTATGCCGGGCGGCGATGGCGTGGAAAATTCGCCCAGTTCGCCGCTGATGTCGGCCACCACGCCCGCGAACGGGGCGCGCAGGGTCATGCGCTCCAGTTCGGCGCGCGCCGCTTCGATGCGCGCGCGGCCCTGGTCTATCTGGCTGCGCGCAGACTCACAGCCCGCGCGCGCCACCTTGGCCGCGGAATCCTTCTGGTCCAGCCCCTCCGGAGAGATGAATCCCTGTGTCCGAAGCTGGTGCGCACGCACCGCCTCCTTCTCCGCCAGGTCGGCCTGGATGCAGGCCTGCTGCATCTGGGTCTGTGCGGTCTTGAGCTGTTCCTGCGCCAGCCGGTCCTGCGCCTGCAAGTCCTCGCTCCACAGCCGCAGCAGCACCTGCCCCTTCTCCACGCGCTGCCCCTTCTTTACCAGCAACTGCGAAATCTTCCCGCCCGCGGACGGCGCCATCTTGGCGCGGCGGCAGGCCTTCACCGTGCCAGCACGGGTATTGTTCACCGTCGCCTCCACCGTGCCGCGCGCCACGGTCGTCAGCACAGCCTCCACCGGCGGCGTGCGCGTGGCAAACCCTATGGTGACCGCCGCCAGAACGATGACGCCTGCGGCAATCGCCACCTTGCGGGACAGCATGCGCTGGATGAGTTGCGGAACGGGCATTCGATCTCCTGTTGGTGCGGGATTGTTGTTGGTGAGATTGTTGTTGGCGCCAGGGTGATACTACTCCAAGGAGAGGGATGGGGGGAAGGTGGGGTTTCCTCGGTTTTTTGGGGTGAAGGGAGGCGAAGCCCCCGTGCCACCCTACGCCACGCCCTGTATCAAGTGCTCCAGGCGGCTGCGCCCCTGCGGCGTGGTCATGACCATCAGCACGTCGCCTTCGTGCAAGGCGTGGCTGGTTTCGGGATTGAATACCCAATGCTGACCTTGGCGCACGGCCAGCAATACGTAATGGCGGCTGGCAAGGTTCAGTACCGACAGCGGCTTGCCCGCGAATTCAGCCGGAATCGAAAATTCTTCCAGACGCAGGGAATCTTCGGTTTTCAGCATTTCGTCGAGGAACGAAACGACGTGCGGGCGCACCATGGCCGACACGATGCGCAGGCCGCCGGTGAAGTCCGGCGAGACGATCTCGTCCGCCCCGGCCATGCGCGTCTTCTCGACGTTTTTCAGTTCATGGCAGCGCGCCACCACGCGCACGCCGGGGTTGAGCTGCTTGGCGCTGAGGCTGATCACCAGGTTCTGGCTGTCATCCGCCGCCACGGCGAAGATGCCGCGGGCGTGCATGATGCCCGCCGCCAGCAGCACATCGTTGTCGGTGGCGTCCGCGTGCATATAGGGCTGTGCCGGGTGCTTCTCCAGAAACAATTCGAGGTGGGCCAGGTCGGAATCGATCACCACGCACTCGCGCCCGGTCGCCACCAGCTCCGCCGCCACATTGCTGCCGACGCGCCCCACGCCGCACACGATATAGTGGCCGCTCATTCTTGAAATTGCCTGCATCATTCTCTTTCTCCGCCATGCCTGGTTGATGTCGCTTTCCAATATCAATGCCGTGACGCTGGAGAACATATACGTCATGGTGCCGATGCCCAGCGTCGCGATGATTACCGTGAACAGCCTGCCCCCCGGATCATGCGAGAGATCCACGACCTCGTTGTAGCCTATGGTGGCCACGGTGATGAAGGTCATATAAAAGCAGTCCATCCAGGTGTACTGGGAGCCGCCGATGAGGCGGTACCCCACCGTGCCGATGAGCATGACCAGCGCCATGGCAAGCGCAGCCCAGAACAGGCTGCGGTAGGGGCGCAGGGGGGAGGATTCGACCAGCTTCATTGATCCCGCGTCCGGCTTCACTCTTCAGGAATCTTGCGCTCCGGGAACAGCACGTCGTTGAACCCGAAGCACTTGAAATCGCGGATGCGCATCGGATAAAGAATGCCGTCCAGGTGGTCGCATTCATGCTGCACCACGCGCGCATGGAAGCCGCTGACCGTGCGGTCTATCGCATTGCCCTGCTCATCCAGGCCCTGATAGCGGATGGTCTTGTGGCGCGGCACCATGCCGCGCAGGCCGGGCACGCTGAGACAGCCCTCCCAGTCCTCCTCCATGTCGCCGCCGAACGGCGTGATGAACGGATTGATCAGCACGGTTTCGGGCACCAGCTCGGCATCGGGGTAGCGCGGGTTGGCTTCCACGCCAAATATCACCACCCGCAGGTTCACCCCGATCTGCGGCGCGGCGAGTCCCACGCCGTCGTGCTCAAACATGGTATCGCGCATGTCGGCCAGAAGCGCCTTCAGCTCCGGCGTGCCGAATGCGGTCACCGGCTCCGCCTGGCGCAGCAGGCGCGCATCCCCCATGCGCAATATCGTCCTACTCGCCATCGCTCGACACTCCTTCGAGTTCCACCAGATTCTCCAGCAGGCTGCGCACCTTTTCCATGGCGGGCGGAATGATCTCTGCCACGTCCTCCAGGCGCACCCCGTCCCGGCTGGAGCGGCGCCCGGCAGCGTCGTTCACCACCACCGCAATGGAGGCGTAGTCCAGCCCCAGTTCGCGCGCCAGCACCGCTTCCGGCATGCCGGACATGCCGACCATGTCGGCGCCGTCGCGCTCGTAACGGTTGATTTCGGCCTTGGTCTCCAGGCGCGGCCCTTGTGCCGCGGCATATACGCCGCCATCGCGGCAAGGCACGCCTGCGCGCTTGGCTGCCTCCAGGATCTGTAGGCGCAATGCCGGGGTATAGGGGTAGGTGAAGTCTATGTGCATCTCGGATCGCTCCAGCCCCTCAAAATAGGAGAAGTCGCGGCCATAGGTGTAATCAATGATCTGGTCCGGGATGACGATGACCCCGGGGGTGAATTCATCGCCGATGCCGCCCACCGAAGTCACGGAAACCACGTGCGTGGCGCCGGCGTCGCGCAATACCGACATGTTGGCGCGGTAATTCACGCGGTGCGGCGGGATGGTATGTCCATAGCCGTGGCGTGCCAGGAAAACGACCTCCTGCTGCCGCAGCATGCCGAAGGTCAGCGCGCCGGAAGGCTCGCCATAGGGAGTGCGCATCACCTGCCGGTGGGTAATTTCAAGATTGGCCAGGTTCGTCAGGCCGGTTCCGCCGATAATTGCCAACATTTATGTATTGCCCGTAAGTTATCAGTAATGTTTCTTTTGGGCTAATTGTAACCTGTGTAACCCGTGTTCGGCTGAGCCTTCATTACCATGGCATTCTGGCCGCGCCCGTATTATCATGCGCCGCCGCCATGCCTATCGCAGATGGCGGGAAAACCGGACCGGGAAAACGGCATGCGCATCTGGATTTTAAAGGAAGTTTTCGTCAGCTTTATCCGCACCCGCGGCATAGGCCGGCATTTCCGCCGCCCGCTCTTTTCAGACCTGGCAAAAAAAACGGTTGCTCTGCGCGAGCTCCCGCCCACGCTGGTGCAAGTTCTGAGCCATGCCGCCAACAGCGATGCCGCCAAGTTACTGGAAAAACTGGAGAGCCACAATGACGGCCTGTCGGAAGCCGAGGCCGAGTTCATGCGCGGCCGCATCGGCACCAATGAAATCGAGCACGATAAGCCGCTGCGCTGGTGGCAGCACCTGTGGCTGTGCTACAAGAATCCGTTCAACCTGCTGCTGACGGTGCTGGCCGTCCTGTCCTATTACACCGAGGACATGAAGGCGACCATCGTCATTTCGACGATGGTGATCATATCCACCTTGCTGCGCTTCGTGCAGGAAGCCCGCTCGAACAAGGCGGCCGACAAATTGCGCGAAATGGTGAGCAACACCGCCACCGTGATGCGGCGCGACCCTTCCGAGAACGCGGCCGAGGATGCGCTCAAGTATTTCGGCGTGCTGATCCACCAAAAGGAGGCGCACCGCGCGGAAGTGCCGATCAAGATGCTGGTTCCCGGCGACGTGGTGCTGCTCTCGGCGGGCGACATGATCCCTGCGGACGTGCGCATCCTCTCCTCCAAGGATCTTTTCATCAGCCAGGCGGCGATGACCGGCGAATCCATACCCGTGGAAAAATTCGCCGATAACCGCCATGCAACCACCACCAATCCGATCGAATTCGACAACATCGGCTTCATGGGCAGCAACGTGGTCAGCGGCACTGCACGCGCCGTGGTTGTGACCACCGGCAACCAGACCTATTTCGGCGCGCTGGCGGCCAAGGTGACCGCAACCGCTCCCGAACCCACCGCTTTCCAGGCCGGAGTGAACAAGATCAGCTGGCTGATGCTGCGCTTCATGCTGGTGATGACGCCCGTCGTGCTGCTGATCAACGGCTTCACCAAGAACGACTGGCTGGAGGCCTTCCTGTTCGCGGTTTCCATCGCCATCGGCCTGACGCCGGAAATGCTGCCGATGATCGTCACCACCACCCTGGCCAAGGGCGCGGTGCTGCTGTCGCGCAAGAAGGTGATCGTAAAGCGCCTGGATGCGATCCAGAATTTCGGCGCGATGGATGTGCTGTGCACCGACAAAACCGGCACCCTCACCCAGGACAAGATTTTCCTAGAACGCCATACCGATGCCTTCGGCGAAGACTCGGACCGCGTGCTGGAATATGCCTACCTGAACAGCTACTATCAGACCGGCCTGAAAAACCTGCTCGACGTGGCGGTGCTGGAGCATGCCGACGTGCACTCCGAACTCAACGTCACCGCCAACTTCCGCAAAGTGGACGAGGTGCCCTTCGATTTCCAGCGCCGCCGCATGTCGGTGGTGGTGGCAGAGCACGAGGCGCACCACCTGCTCATCTGCAAGGGCGCGGTGGAGGAAATCCTTGCTGTATGCTCCCGCATCCAGCACGGCGAGCAGGTTCTGCCGCTCACGCCCGAGGAGCTGGCCAACCTGCGCTCGGTCACGGCCTCGCTCAACGAGGACGGCCTGCGCGTGGTGGCGGTGGCGGCCAAGGAAATGCCGCCCGCCAAGGATGTGTATGGCATCACAGACGAATCCGATCTCACCCTGATTGGCTACATCGCCTTTCTCGACCCGCCCAAGGAAACCACCGAACCCGCCCTGACTGCGCTACGCGAGCACGGTGTGGAGGTAAAGGTGCTGACCGGCGACAACGAGCTGGTGACGGCAAAAATTTGCCGCGAGGTGGGCCTGCCGATGCGAAGCACGCTGCTGGGATCGCACATCGAGACCATGGACGACCAGCAGCTGGCGCTGGCGGTCGAGACTACCAACGTGTTCGCCAAGCTCACGCCGGCGCACAAGGAGCGCATCGTGCGCGCGCTGCGCAGCAACGGCCATGTGGTCGGCTTCATGGGCGACGGCATCAACGACGCGCCCGCGCTGCGCGCGGCAGACATCGGCATATCGGTGGATACGGCGGTGGACATCGCCAAGGAAGCGGCGGACATCATCCTGCTGGAGAAGAGCCTGATGGTGCTGGAGGAAGGCGTGCTGGAAGGGCGCAAGACCTTCGCCAACATGCTCAAGTACATCAAGATGACCGCCAGTTCCAATTTCGGCAACGTGTTCTCGGTGCTGGTGGCCAGCGCCTTCCTGCCTTTCCTGCCCATGCTGCCGCTGCAGTTGCTGGTACAGAACCTGCTGTACGACATCTCGCAGATCGCCATCCCGTTCGACAACGTGGACTCCGAGCAGCTGCGCTCGCCGCAGCGCTGGAAGCCGGAAGAGCTGGGCCGCTTCATGATTTTCTTCGGACCGATCAGCTCCATCTTCGACATCACTACCTATTGCCTGATGTGGTTTGCGTTCGGCGCGAATACGCCCGACCACCAGTCGCTGTTCCAGTCCGGCTGGTTCATCGAAGGCTTGCTGTCGCAGACGCTGATCGTGCACATGATACGCACGCAGAAAATACCCTTTATCCAGAGCCGCGCGGCACCTGCCCTTCTGGTGATGACCGCCATCATCATGGCCATCGGCATCGCCCTGCCCATGTCGGAGTTTGGGGTCAATTTCAAGCTGCATGAACTGCCGCCCATGTTCTTCCCCTGGCTGTGCGCCATCCTGCTGGGTTACATGATGCTGACCCAGGCGATGAAGGGGTTTTACGTGCGCCGCTACGGCTGGCAATAATGAAACTGCTGCTGGCAGAGGACGACGCCATCCTGAGAGACGGCCTGGTCCGCTCCCTGCAGCAGGCGGGCTATGCCGTGGACAGCACGGCGAACGGCGTGGATGCCAACCACATGCTTGCGCTGCAGGGCTATGATCTCGTCATTCTCGACCTGGGCTTGCAGTCGCGCGACGGGCTGGAGGTGCTGGGCAAATTCAGGGTGCACAACAAGTCCACGCCGGTTTTGATCATCACCGCGCGCGATTCGGTTAACGACCGCGTCTCCGGCCTGGACCTGGGCGCCGACGATTACCTGACCAAGCCGTTCGACCTGGCGGAATTCGAGGCGCGCGTGCGCGCCCTGCTGCGGCGCGGGGCGGGCACCTTGGGCAGCCAGTTGTCCATGGGCAACCTCAGGCTGGACCTGAACGGACGGCGCGCCTACCTGGCCGACGAAGCGCTGGATCTGTCCGCGCGCGAGCTGGGCGTGCTGGAAATCCTGATGCTGCGCGCGGGCCAGGTGGTGAACAAGGAGCAACTGGCGGAAAAGCTGACCAGTTGGGACGACGAAATCGGGGCAAACGCAATCGAGGTTTACGTGCACCGGCTCAGGAAAAAACTGGAGCATGCGGACATCTCGATCAAGACCGTCAGGGGCCTGGGCTACCTGCTGGAAAAATGAATCCGCCCGCCGCGCGCAAACCGCACTCAACCGGACAACCATGAGCCATCCCGCCTCCCTGCAACGGCAATTGATCGGCTGGCTGCTGCTGCCCTTTCTGGCCATCTGGCTCACCGGCGGCTTCATGTCCTACATGATCGCGGTGCGCTTTGCCGACCTGGCCCATGACCGCGGCCTGTTCGATTCCGCGCTGACCCTGGCCAGCCAGGTGAGAAGCGAAAATGGCGCCATCCTCCTCAGCGATCCCGAAACGGCGCTGAAAATGATCGCGATCGACCCTTACGACAAGATCTATTTCAGAATCAGCGGCCCGGACCACAAAACGGTCGCGGGACAACCTGAATTGCCGGCGCCGCAGGCGGACGACATTCTGCCGGAAATGCCCTACTACAGCGACGGCTTCATGGAGGGGAGGCATGTGCGCATCGCCTCCATCTATCACACCATCCACAGCGGGAAGCAGGGTGCGCTGGTGCTGGTGCAGGTGGCAGAAACATTGAAGAAACGCCGGGTGATGGCGAGCGAAATCCTGGCGAGTGTGGCGGTGCCGCAATTGCTGCTGATCTCCCTCGCCCTGGCATTGGGCTGGTTCGGCATCCGGCGCGGCCTCGCATCGCTGGAGCGCATCCAGAAAGAGGTGCGTAACCGCTCGCACCTGGATCTAAGCCCGTTGCAGGAGGAAAATGCGCCGCGCGAAGTAGGCGCTCTGGTGCACGCCCTCAATGAGCTGCTCCACCAGCTGCAGACGGCCATTTCGGCCCAGACGCGCTTCATCGCCAATGCGGCCCACCAGCTGCGCACGCCGCTGGCGGGCATCAAGACCCAGGCCGAATTCGCCCTGCGCCAGAGCGACCCGGAACTGATCAGGCATTCCCTGCAGCAACTGCACGCCAGCAACGACCGCACCATCCACCTGGTCAACCAGCTGCTGGCGCTGGCCCGAGCCGAGCCGGGGTGGGAAGCTCCGGTAACAACGCTGGACCTGGTGGCGGTAGCCAGCAAAACCACGAGCGAATGGGTTCCTGCCGCGCTGAAAAAGAACATCGACCTGGGGTTTGAAGCCGGGCTTGCTGCCGCCCTCTTCCCGGCCAACGAAATGCTGCTGCGCGAAATGCTGAACAACCTGATCGACAACGCCATCCGCTACACCCAGCCGGACGGCGAAATCACCGTGCGCATCAGCCAGTCAGACCATCTGTTGACGCTGGCCGTGGAGGACAATGGCCCCGGCATTCCTCCTCCAGAGCACGAGCGCGTGTTCGAGCGCTTCCACCGCGCGGCGTCACCCGAGGAAAACGGATGCGGACTGGGACTTGCCATCGTGCGCGAAATAGCGCATCTTCACCATGGCGAGGTTTACCTGGTGGATACGCCCAAAGGCGCGCTGTTCGAGGTGCGCCTGCCGCTGTGACGGGCATGTCCGCCCCATGAAATCAAACAGGTGGAGTTGCAGCAATGATAGAACTGAGCCAAGTCAGCCGGATGTTCACCGTGGGCGACCAGCAGGTGGCCGCGCTGCGCGGCATTGATCTGCACATCGCTGCGGGCGATTATGTCTCGGTCATGGGTCCTTCCGGCTCCGGAAAATCCACTCTGCTCAATCTCATCGGCCTGCTCGACCGCCCCACTTCCGGCACCTACAAGCTGGATGGCGGCAATGTCACCTCGCTGAACGACGTGCAGCAGGCGCGCGTGCGCAGCGAAAAAATCGGCTTCGTGTTCCAGGCATTCCACCTGGTGCCCCGCCTCACCGCCGCGATGAACATCGAGCTGCCGATGATACTGGCCGGCGTGCCCGTATCCGAACGCAAGACGCGCGTGGAGAAACTGCTGGAGAATTACGGTCTGAAGGAACGCGCCGACCACCGCCCGGACCAGCTCTCCGGCGGACAGCGCCAGCGCGTGGCGATTGCGCGCGCCACCAGCATGAACCCCGCCGTGCTGCTGGCCGACGAGCCAACCGGCAACCTGGACCAGACCACCGGCAAGGAAGTGCTGAACCTGCTGGAGCAACTGGTGAAACAAGGCGTGACCCTCATCATGGTGACACATGACCCGGCGATCGGCGGGCGCGCCGCGCGCCAGATCCACATGGTGGACGGCGAGATCATCAACGAGACGAGGCGCGGTCCTTGAGAATTTCCGACATCGCCCATTTCGCCACCGGCAGCCTGCGCGGCAGCCCGGCGCGCACGCTGTTGATGATGCTGGCCATGTCCATCGGCGTGGCGGCAGTGGTGGTGCTGACGGCGCTGGGCGAAGGCGCGCGCCGCTACGTGGTTGACCAGTTCTCCTCTCTGGGCACCAACCTGGTGATCGTGCTGCCGGGGCGCACCGAGACGGCGGGCATCAGTCCGGGCATGCTGGTGGGGCAGGTTCCGCGCGAGATCACGCTGGATGATGCGGAAGCCATTCTGCGCAGCCCGGCCGTCAAGCGCGTTGCGCCGCTTACCATAGGCTCGGCCACGCTTTCGCGCAATGGCTTGAACCGCGAGGTGGTGGTGGCCGGCTCCACTGCCGACATGCTGGAGGTGCGCCACATGGGCATGGGCAGCGGCAACTTCCTGCCGTCAGGCGACATTCACGACAGCTCCCCGGTATGCGTGCTGGGCGACCAGATGCGGCGCGACCTGTTCGGCAACGAGCGCGCCGTGGGGCAATGGGTGCGCCTGGGCGACCGGCGCTTCCGCGTGATCGGCGTGCTGGCCGCGCAGGGTGAATCCATGGGCATGCGCACCGACGAACTGGTGATCATCCCGGTGGCCTCCGCGCACCAGCTGTTCAACACCTCCGGTCTGTTCCGCATCCTGGTGGAAGCGAAGAACCGCGAATCCATACCGCTGGCCCAGCACGATGCCGAACAGATCATGTTCCAGCGCCACAGCGGCGAGAAGGACGTGACGGTGATCACCCAGGACGCCGTGCTCGCCACCTTCGACCGGATATTGACTGCGCTTACCATGGCGGTAGGCGGCATCGCTGCCATCAGTCTCGCCGTGGCGGGCGTGCTGATCATGAATGTGATGCTGATCGCCGTGGCGCAGCGCGTGAAGGAGATCGGCCTGCTCAAGGCGCTGGGCGCGCCGGGCCGCCAGATACGCAACCTGTTTTTTGCCGAGGCGGCGCTGCTCTCCGGCATAGGCGCCATGGCAGGACTGATCATGGGCTATGCGGGCAGCTTTTTCATCCGCCAGATCTACCCCAGCATTCCCGCCTCCCCCCCATGGTGGGCGGTGCTCGCGGCCTGCGGCACAGCGCTTGGCACGGGAATACTTTTCAGCGTGTGGCCCGCACGCCGCGCCGCGCGGCTCGATCCGGTGACGGCGCTGGCGGGGAGGTGATTGATATGTCTTTTACATTCAGGTCCGGCTGCTCCCTTCAATTTGTGCCGGGGGTTGTACCCGCAAGGGGTACGCCGTGGTTGTATGGGGCTAAAGCCCCAACAACACACGCTGCCCGGCGGCAAGTTACTTTTCTTGTCTTGCCAAGAAAAGTAACCAAAAGAAGTCGCCCCCGGTGCGCCATCCCTGCGGGATACCCTGCGTTGCTCGGCCGGTCAGGCCTCCTCATAAACTCGCACGACCGGCTGCGCCGACACGTGCTCGAACATATTCGGAGGAATTCCCCTGCCCAGCCTGTGCTACTCGTTGGCGCACAGGGGAAGGAGCAGCCAGCAATCCCGTTGGGCAAACAGCCCAAATGTAACAACGAAGCTCCCCTTCCCTTCTGCGCCACTAAAGGTTGGGTGAATCTATCGGGAGGTTTGGGCGAGCACTGTTCGAGCTCCGCAGCGGGGCGCGGGGTGTGCGCCCCGCCAGGGCGAGTTGCGCAGCCCCCGATGGATGCATCCAACCGAAGGCAGCCGCAGGCTGGCGCAGCAGGGCGTGCTTTCTTTGATTACTTTCTTTACACGAGTAAAGAAAGTAATCGGCATGCGGGGCCGCCCCCCGCGCCCATCCACGAATACCGCCAGCACCCAAGGGAATAAACATGCTATTCCCTGATCTCCTCAAACTCACCACCTCCAGCTTCGTGCATGCACGGCTGCGCAGCTTCCTCACCGGGCTGGGCATCGCCATCGGCATCACCGCGGTGATTCTGCTCACCTCCATCGGCGAGGGGCTGCACCAGTTCGTGCTCGCGGAATTCTCGCAGTTCGGCACCAACATCGTCACCATCCAGCCGGGCAAGACCCAGGTGCAGGGTGGCAACGCAGGCGTGCTGGGCTCGGTGCGCACGCTTTCGCTGGACGATGCCGACTCACTGCGCCGCCTGCCCTACGTGGAGCACGTCAATGTCAGCGTGATGGGCAACGCAGACCTGCATTACAGCGGCAAGACGCGGCGCACCACGGTGTTCGGCGAAGGGCGCGAATTCGCCCGCGCCTTCACCATGAAGGTGGCGAGCGGGACGTTCTGGCCGGACGAGGATAACGAACAGGCGCGCGCGCTGGTGGTGCTGGGCTCCAAGGTCAGCCTGGAGCTGTATGGCGGGCAGAACCCGCTCGGCTCCTACCTGCGTGTGGGCGGCCAGCGCTTCCGCGTGATCGGCGTGATGGAGCCCAAGGGACAAATCCTCGGCCTTGACCTGGACGACACCGTGTTCATCCCGGCGGCGCGCGCGATGGAGCTGTTCAACCGCCCCGGGCTGATGGAAGCGCAGGTCAGCTACCAGGCCAGCGCCGACCCGAACACCGTCATCGCCCTGATCAAGGAACGCCTCACGCAGCGCCACGGGCGCGAGGACTTCACCATCATCTCACAGGAACAGGCGCTGGATGTGCTCAACTCGGTGCTGGGCGTGCTCACCTTCGCCGTGGGCGCGCTGGGCGGCATCTCGCTCGTGGTGGGTGCCGTGGGCATTCTCACCATCATGACCATGGCCGTCACCGAGCGCACCGCCGAGATCGGCCTGCTGCGCGCGCTGGGCGCGCAGGAGCGCCAGGTGCTGACGCTGTTCCTGGGCGAGGCCATGCTGCTCTCCGCCCTGGGCGGCCTGGCCGGATTGATTATGGGCATCGGCATCGCGCAGGCGCTGCACTGGGTATTCCCCGCCCTGCCGGTGCACACGCCCATCATATTCGCCGTGGTGGCGGAACTCACCGCGGTTGCCATTGGCCTTGCCGCAGGCGTCATGCCCGCGCGCCGCGCGGCACGGCTGGACCCGGTGGAGGCGCTGCGCGCGGAATGACCCAAAGGATTGCGGGATGCGTGAACTTCCCGTATCTTCCACCCAGCTTCACACTGTAAACGCCAGGCGCAAGCGGCCAGCAACCGTTCACATAGGGGGTAACATGTTCAAGTATATTCTCATCATCGCGCTGGCCGCAGGCGGCGGCTGGTACTACACGCACCGCAAGGTAATTGACCCCACCGCCATGCTCGCGCCAAACGATCCGGTGCAGGTCGATCTTTACAGTGCAGCCCCAGTCGAACTTAACGGCTATAAGCTTACCCCCATGGCTGATTTTCGCGCCGAGGCGCGCGTGCTGAGCGCCACTTCTTATAGTTCCGGGCGCGAAGCCGACCTGTCGCCGGTCGATCTGGCTCTGGGCTGGGGACGCATGTCGGTCGGCAATGTGATCGACCGCCTCAATATTTCCCAGGGCAGCCGCCATTACTTTTACCGGTGGACTGATGCACCGCCCATCCCGCAGCAGGAGATCATCACGCACAGTGCCAACATGCACATGATCCCTGCCAACGCTGCGATCGAAAAACAGCTGGAACGCGTCAGTACTGACGACCTGGTCAAAATCGAAGGACAATTGGTATATATCCGCGCGAACGACGGTTGGGGCTGGAACAGCTCCTTGCGGCGCGACGATAGCGGCGACGGCGCCTGCGAGGTCGTGCTGGTGAGGAGCATGCAGATTTACTGAGCGCCCAAGGAAACCGCCCTATTGTTCTTTGACCAAAACTGGTTAATGCTTTTGCCGCAGCAACACCTTCTGTCCGTTATGTGCAGGCTGGCCAAATCTGGCGAGTAGATGATATTGAGGTTCGCAAAGCACCGGCCCTGGAATACCTGACAGCGCTTTCGTTACCCGTGGCACTGTTGATTCTTTTCGCCTGCGGCGGCATCAGGGGCTGGGCTTGTTTCTGGCATTACCGGCAGCTCAACTAATTTTCGCATTTCGCACAACTGGCATGAAACCCCCAATAACCTGCGACATCTTCTGCACCGTGGTGGACAACTACGGCGACATCGGCGTGAGCTGGCGGCTGGCGCGCCAGCTGGCGAACGAGCATGGCGTGGCGGTGCGGCTGTGGCTGGACGACCTGGCGAGTTTGCAGCGCCTGTGCCCGGAGCTGGATGCCGGGCTGGAGCGCCAGGTTTGCCGGGGGGTGGAGGTGGCGCACTGGAGTAAGGAGTTTCCGGAGGCACAGCCTGCCGACCTGGTGGTCGAGGCCTTTGCCTGCGAACTGCCCCCCAGTTATATCCGGGCCATGGCCGCCCAAGAACAGAAGCCGGTCTGGGTGAACCTGGAATACCTGTCCGCCGAGGACTGGGTGGAAGGCTGCCACAAGCTGCCCTCCCCGCGCCCCAATCTGCCGCTGGTGAAGTATTTTTTCTTTCCCGGCTTCACCCCGAAAACCGGCGGCCTGCTGCTGGAACGCGACCTGTTGGCGCGGCGCGACGCCTTCCAGCGCAACCCGGCGGCGCTTGACGCTTTCTGGCATGGCTTGAATCTGCCGCCAACTCAGGCTAACGAGCTGCGTATTTCGCTTTTCTGCTACGAAAACCCGGCTATTCCGGAATTGCTGCAAACCTGGGAAAGCGGGACTCGGCCTATCACCTGCCTGGTGCCTGAGGGCCGTGCACTGCCGCAAGTAGCTGCTTACTTTGGCGCCACGCAGCCCAAGGTGGGCGATGCCTGGTCACGCGGCAGGCTGCAGGCGCGCGTGCTGCCCTTTGTGGAGCAGGCGCGCTACGACGAGCTGTTGTGGGCCTGCGACATCAATTTCGTGCGCGGTGAGGATTCCTTCGTGCGCGCGCAATGGGCAGGCAAGCCATTGATTTGGCATATTTACCCGCAGCACGACGGTGTGCACATGCAGAAATTGCGCGCCTTCCTGGAAAAATACTGTGCCGGTCTGACGCCGGATGCGGCGCAGGCCTTGCACGGGCTCTGGGAGGGATGGAACGGCGCAGGAAATGGCGTGGCGGCATGGAACGATTTCGCGGCGCGCCAGTCTATGCTGGCTGAACATGCCCAATTCTGGGCACAAGCGCTTTCCGGAAATAGTCTGGCTTTGAATCTGCTGGATTTTTTCCGGGAAATAGGTAAAATTCGCCCCTTTGGAATTAAGGCAGGAAGACAGTCATGAAAATTGCACAAGAGTTGCGCGCCGGTAACGTGGTGATGGTTAACGACCAGCCGCTGGTGGTACAGAAAGCCGAATACAGCCGTTCGGGCCGCAATGGTTCGGTGGTGAAATTCAAGTTCAAGAACCTGCTGACCGAGGCGCCCAGCGAATCGGTGTACAGCGCCGACGACAAGTTCGAGCAGATCATCCTGGATCGCAAGGAATGCACCTATTCCTACTTCGCCGATCCGATGTACGTGTTCATGGACGAGGAATACAACCAGTACGAGATCGAAGCCGAGAGCATGGGCGATGCGATCAACTATCTGGAAGACGCCATGCCCTGCGAAGTGGTGTTCTACAACGAAAAGGCGATTTCCGTGGAATTGCCCAACACCGTGATCCGCGAAGTCATCTACACCGAGCCCGCCGTGCGCGGCGACACCTCGGGCAAGGTGATGAAGCCCGCCAAGATCAACACCGGCTTCGAACTGCCGGTCGCGGCCTTCATCGAGATCGGCGACAAGATCGAGATCGATACGCGCACCAATGAGTTCAAGAAGCGCGCTACCGCTTAATTCCGGCCCGCATTAAAACGATAACTGCGTTGGCTGCGTTTTCGGCTCCTAGCCGCACTTCATTGTGCTGTCTTCGTCGCCTCATCCTGGCCGCCTTGTTCTCCTTTTAATGCAAGCCGGAATACACGCCCGATAGTACGAAAAAAGGCAGCCCAGGCTGCCTTTTTTATTTCTGCTTTATTGCCTGGCGCTGGCCTATCTTCTCCTGTGCCACCACAGCGCCCCGCCCACCAGCGCAAATGCCACGGGCAGTACGATGATCAGGCCGACGCTGATGATGCCCAGTTGCGTCCAGCTCAGTGTGACGGTGTCATCCTTGGCCGCGCGCGGCGGAATGAAAATGAGGTTGTCCTGTTTGCCCAGCCAGTTGACCATGTTGACGCCAAGATCGAGATTGCGCAAATTGCCGGAATACTGGTTGGACAGGAACGCGCCGCTACCCACAGCCACGATGCGCTGCTCGCGGTGGTCCACTTCACGCTCCAGCGCCAGGGCGATGACCACCGGGCCAGGCTCATCGCGATTTTTGTTGAATTTCGGCGCTGTATTCCCCTTGGGTGGATTTTCGCTCACCCATCCGCGCGGAGCGGCATCCACCAGCGTGCTGTAATGCCAGGGCTGGTTTTCTTCGTGGTCCAGCGCGCGCGCAAAGGGGAACACCGTGGGGTAGCCGAAGTCGCGGGTAATGGCGTGCGGCGGGTAGTTCGCCCCCAGGGTCCAGGTTGGCGGCACCCGCAGCTGTTGGGCATCCGGGTCGATGACGATGCCGGGCACGAGCGACAAGCCGAGCTTTTCGGCAAGCGGTTCCAGCCCATGCATGGGCTCGGCATCCAGCAGCCACAGGATATTCCCGCCGTGGTCCACGTAGCGCATCAGCTTGTCCACTTCGCCCGGCAGCCAATCCACCTGTGGCTGGGTGATGACCAGCAGACTCGCGTTATCGGGCACATCCTGAGCCACCGCAAGATTCAGGCTGGACATGCGGAAGCCAAGCTTGCCCAGCCGTTTGCCGAAATCGCCCAGGTCGAAGTTGGCGATGCCCTCCAGCTTGCGCTCGCCGTGGCCGTCCACATACATCACCAGCTGCTGCTGACGGTGCGCCAGGCTCAGCAGGGCGCTGGTGAGCACCTGCTCGTTCAGCATGGATAGGTGTTCGCGGCGCCCATCGTATTCCACCACCATTTCGCCGTTGGCCTGAATTTCTGCCTTGCGCGCCTCTTCCGGGTGCTGCGCCGGGTCCATGAAATCCAGGGTGATGTCGGACTTGTAGCGCTGGTATAGCCCCACGAACTGGCGGATCAGCTTGCGCATGTCCGCTTGCTTGGCATCCTGTTCCGGGCTGAACACGCGTATTTGCACCGGCCCCGGCAGTTGCTGCAGCGCCTGCACGCTGACGGGTTCCAGGCTGTTGCTGGCACCCTGGGTCAGGTCGCGCTGCAGCGGATAGCGCGCGGCCAGCCAGCCGAGCGCAATTGCCGCGGCGAGCAACAGCGCCGCATAGGCGAAATTTTTCAGCATCAGGTTTTTGCGGGTCAGTTTCATGTGCCGTTTCAGCCGTAGATACGGTTGTTGTCCAGCCTGCGTATTGCCAGCAGCAGGAAAAAAGCGCAGAACAACAGGAAATACACGAAGTCGCCGCTGTCCAGCAGCCCGCTGTTGAAGCTCTGGAAATGCCCGGTGGGCGCTATGGAGTGCAGGAAGCGCGAGCCGTCGGACGCTGTGGATTCTGCCAGCCAAAGCCCTAAAAGCACGGCCTGCGCACCGATGGCGGCGACGAGGGGCTGATTGGTGAGCGCCGAGATATACAAACCCAGCGCGCAATAACTGGCACTGAGCAGCAGCATGCCGCAGGCGTTAGCCGCCAGCAGCCCGAAATCCATGGGCGTTCCCAGCGCCAGCGTCAGCGTCATGGCGGCGCAAACCAGGACAATCAGCCACAGGAATACCGCCAGCCCGGCAAATTTCCCCAGCACGATGGCGCTGCTGGAAAACGGTGCGGCCAGCAGCAGTGGCAGGGTCTGGTTGCGGCGTTCCTCGGCGAGCAGGCGCATGGTGAACACCGGCGTGAACATCATCATGACGAGGGCGACTATGCTGAAGAAATACGGGATCACCGCTTGCGTGGCCCCCGGCGCATTGGCGAGCAGCACCAGCTTGGACTGGATTTGCAGGAATTCGTCCAGCCGGCCGAAAAATGACAGTGCCAGCATGAATTGCAGCCCGCCCAGAAGATACCAGGTGGAAGGAGCGTGAAACAGGCTGCGCAGCTCTTTCAGTGCAATCAGGCGGATCATTATGATAGCTCCTCGGGCGCCTGCTCCGTGCGCGCGTCGTTCTGGGCATGGTTGCGGGTGATTGCCATGAAAATATCTTCCAGTTTCATATTCCCGCCGCCGAATTGCTTCATGCGCACGCTGGTGTCGCTGTAGATCAGGCGGCCCTGGTGCATGATTTCCACGCGGTCGCAGATGCTTTCCACCTCGCTGAGCAGGTGGGTGGAGAGTATCACGCTGTGCGCATCGCCCAGTTCGCGGATCAGCGCGCGGATGTCGCGGATCTGCGCGGGGTCCAGGCCGACCGTGGGCTCGTCGAGGATGACCACCTCAGGCTCGTGAACGATCGCTTGCGCGATGCCGACGCGCTGCTGATAGCCCTTGGAAAGCGTGCCGATGATCTTCCTGCCTGCATCCTGCAAGCCGCAGCGGCGCATGGTTTCCGCCAGCGCCCCGGCGATTTTCCCCTGCGGCACGCGGCGCAACCTGGCTGCAAACTCCAGGTAATCCTCCACCCGCATGTCGCGGTACAGCGGCGGGGTTTCGGGCAAATAGCCGACGCAGGCGCGCGCCTGGTCGGGCTGGCGCGCCAGGTCGAAGCCACAGATTTCGATGCGCCCGGAATGCGGCAGCAGCACGCCGGAGAGCATTTGCAGCGTGGTGCTCTTGCCCGCGCCGTTGTGGCCGAGCAGGCCCAGCACTTCGCCGCGCCGCAATTGCAGCGAAACGCCCTCCACTGCTCCATGCCTGCCAAAACGGCGGGACAGGTCGACTGCCAAGAGGGTGATCGGTGCTTCGGACATGCGGTTGCGTTCTTTGAGTTGTAGTAAGTGCCCAATATAACCTAATATGGGCATTTGAAAAATACGGGCGCAAAACTCCGGGACTGCCGAACTTTCCGTGAGCGAAGTGTCCCACTAAAACTCACCTATAATTTCCCTGAACATGCCCATTTCTACCACGGCCATGAAGGTTATACGCACCGGCATCCCTATTCTGCTGATTTTCCCGCTGTTGCTGTCGGCCTGCGCCACCGCTCCGGAACCCGGCGCCAAGGTGCAGCCCTCATCCGGGGTCGCCAGTCCTGGGGATCAGGCGGGGAAAACCGCAGAGAAGCCGCTTGCCAAGCCGGAAAACCTGCCCGATGTGGAACTGACCAGCAAACTGCTGTACCAATTCCTCCTGGGCGAGGTGGCCTTGCAGCGCGGGCAGCCTGGCGTGTCGGCGCAAGTCTATCTCGATCTGGCACGTTCCACGCGCGACCCGCGCGTGGCGCGCCGCGCCGCGCAAATCGCCTTCGAAACGCGCCAGGCAGACAAGGCCGTCGAGGCATTCAAGCTCTGGCTGGAGCTGGAGCCGGACTCGCAGCCGGCGCAGCAAATGCTCATCTCCCTGCTGCTGGGCACAGGCAAGATGGAAGAGGCACGCCCATGGCTGGCGCAGTTCCTCGCTGCGAACCCGGGGAACGCCGGAGTGATTTTCCAGCAGCTTTCCCCTTTGCTGGCGCGCAGCACAGACAAGATGGCCGCGCTGAAACTGGCACGCGATCTGGCACGGCCCTATCCCAATGTCGCCGAAGCACACCTCATGGTGGCGCGAGCCGCGGCTGCCGCGGGCAAGCAGGATGATGCCCTGGCTGAAACACGCAAGGCGCGCAAGCTGCGCCCCGAATGGGACGAGGCGCTGCTGTTCGAGGTGCAATTGCTCCTGCCCACCCAGCCGCAGCAGGCACAGGCGGCGCTGAAGGATTATCTCGCGGCCAATCCCGATGCAGGCGAGCTGCGCCTGATGTATGCACGCATGCTGCTGGAGCGCAAGCAATACGACGAGGCGCGCCTGGAATTCCAGAAGCTGCTCGAAGCCCACCCGGAAAATGCAGACCTGGCCTTTGCCGTGGCGTTGCTGTCGCTGCAGGTGGGCGATCTGGATGCAGCAGAAAAGCAATTGCAGCAGTCGCTGGCGCGCGGCAAGAAGGATCGCGATGCCGTCTACTATTATCTGGGCCAGGTGGACGAGACGAAAAAAAATACGCAAGCCGCAATACAGCACTTCGACAAGGTACGCAGCGGCGAATATGCCTATCCCGCGCGCATGCGCCAGGCTTACCTGCTGAGCACCATGGGCAAGCTGGATGAGGCGCGCGACCTGCTGCACCACACACCGACGCAAAACCAGCAGCAGCAGATGCAGCTACTGGTGATGGAGGCAACCTTGCTGCGCGAAGCAAAGCAGTACGACGCCGCCTACCGCCTGCTGCAGAAGGGACTGGAAAAAACCCCGGATCAGCCCGATTTGCTGTATGAAACCGCTCTGCTCGCTGACAAGCTGCAAAAGCATGGCGAGATGGAACAATTGCTGCGCAAGCTGATCGGCATCCAGCCGGACAATGCGAATGCCTATAACGCGCTCGGCTACAGCTTCCTGGAACGCAACGTGCGCATGGAAGAAGGCATGCAACTGGTGGAAAAGGCTTACCAGCTCGCCCCGAACGACGCGTCCATCCTCGACAGCATGGGCTGGGGATATTATCGCCAGGGCAAGCTGGAGAAAAGCCTGGATTTCCTGCGCCGCGCCTATGCCGCCAACCCGGACCCGGAAATCGCTGCACACCTGGGCGAGGTGCTGTGGTTGCATGGCGACAAGAATGAAGCGAAGAAAATCTGGTCTGGCGCTCTGAAGCAGAATCCGCAAAGCGATGCGCTCCAGGAAGTAATGAAGAAATACCAGCAAAAGTAAATGCGCAGCTTAGCAGCCCCCTTTGCAGCCTTGGCCCTGGCGCTGCTGGCCGGGTGCGCCAGCAACCCGCCCGCCGCCCGCCCTGCCCAGGCCGATCTGGCAGCGTTCACGCTGGATGGCCGCATCGCCGTGAAATACGACGGGCAGCGTTCCTCGGGCAGCTTTCACTGGCTGCACGACGCGGCTTCCGATGACATCACCATGCTGGCGCCGCTGGGCTTGACCATTGCGCACATCCAGCGCGATGCACACGGGGCATCGCTGGAGGCCTCCGGCAAGCATTATGCGGCGCCGGATAGTGCCGAATTGATGCAGCGGGCGCTGGGCTGGGCCCTGCCGCTGGATGGCCTCCCTTACTGGGTGATGGCGCTCCCGGCGCCGGGAATTCCGGCCAGCATGGAGCGCAATGACTCTGGACAAGTCAGCCTGCTGCGCCAGGACGGCTGGGAAATACGCTATACGGCATACGCCGCCACGACCGCCAATAGCCTGCCGCTGCGCCTGACCCTGCAGCGCGACAATCTGGAAATCCGCCTGCTGATAGACGAATGGAAAACAAATTGACCCCTCTGGTTTGCCCGGCTCCGGCCAAGCTCAACCTGTTTTTGCATGTGGTGGGACGCCGCGCCGACGGTTATCACCTGCTGCAAACCCTGTTTCGCTTCATCGATTTCAGCGACACCCTGCATTTTTCCCTGCGCCAGGACGGCCAGGTGCGCCGCACCACCCTTCTTGAAGGGGTGCCGGAAGAACAGGACTTGTGCGTGCGCGCGGCGCACCTGCTGCAGCAGGAAAGCGGCTGCCGGCTGGGCGTGGACATCGCAGTGGAGAAGCGCATCCCCATGGGCGGCGGCCTGGGCGGCGGCAGCTCCGATGCGGCCACCACGCTGCTGGCGCTGAACCGGCTATGGAACCTGGGTTTTGCGCGGGAACGCCTGATGGAGCTCGGCCTGCGCTTGGGAGCGGACGTGCCGGTTTTCATTTTCGGCGAAAACGCCTTTGCCGAAGGGGTGGGCGAGCAACTGCAGCCCTATCCGCTGCCGGAAGCATGGTATGTGGTACTTTTCCCCCCTGTTCATGTGCCTACGGCACAGGTTTTTTCGCGTCCGGAATTGACACGGGACACGATTTCCCTCAAAATCCGCGACCTTTCAACGCATCGGCTGCAGAATGACCTGCAACCGGTGGTTTGCCAGCTGTATCCCGAGGTGGAGCAGCACCTTGCCTGGCTGGGACAGTTTGCCCCGGCAATGGCGGCAGGGCCGATGATGACGGGTTCCGGCGCATGCGTGTTTGCCGGGTTCGACAGTGAAGCCGGGGCGCAGGCAGTGCTGAAGCAACTGCCGAAGGAGATGAAAGGGATAGTGGCGCGCGGTTTGCAGCGCCACCCAATGAAAGATTTTTGCGCATAGTGGCCATTGTGGCCTTTATGTGATGATTTTTGGGGAGTCGCCAAGTGGTAAGGCACCGGATTTTGATTCCGGCATTCGTAGGTTCGATCCCTACCTCCCCAGCCAGTTTTCAACCTGTTGGGTATTGCGGGCGCATGCGCCCATTTCGATTTGAGGGGTGCACGTGTCCTACGACAGCCTGATGGTGTTCACCGGCAATGCCAATCCCAAGCTAGCCAGTGATGTTGCCCGCCACCTGGACATCCATCTGGGGCGCGCGACCGTGGGTCGCTTCTCCGACGGCGAAGTCATGGTGGAACTCCTGGAGAACGTGCGCGGCAAGGACGTGTTCGTGCTGCAATCCACCTGCGCGCCGACCAACGACAGCCTGATGGAAGTGATGGTCATGGTGGATGCGCTCAAGCGCGCCTCGGCCGGACGCATCACCGCCGCGATGCCTTACTTCGGCTACGCCCGCCAGGATCGGCGTCCGCGCTCGGCGCGTGTGGCGATCACCGCCAAGCTGGTGGCGGACATGCTTTCCGCTGCCGGTGTGGACCGTTTGCTGACCATGGATCTGCACTCCGACCAGATCCAGGGATTTTTCGACATCCCGGTGGACAACATTTATGCCAGCCCGATCCTGCTGTCGGATGTGTGGAAGAGCAACTACGCCGATTTGATCGTGGTATCCCCGGACGTGGGCGGCGTGGTGCGCGCCCGCGCGCTGGCAAAACAGATGGACGCGGACCTGGCGATCATCGACAAGCGCCGCCCCAAGCCCAACGTGGCCAAGGTGATGAATATCATCGGCGATGTGGTCGGGCGCACCTGCCTGATCATGGACGACATGGTGGATACCGCAAACACGCTGTGCGAGGCCGCCAACGCGCTGAAGGAAAAAGGCGCCAAGCGCGTAATCGCATACTGTACCCACCCGGTGCTGTCGGGTCCTGCCATCGAGCGCATCAGCAATTCTGCGCTGGATGAACTGGTGGTGACCGACACCATTCCGCTGCGCGAAGAAGCGCGCAACTGCAAGCGCATCCGCCAGCTGAGCGTGGCGGAACTGCTGGCCGAGACCATGCGCCGCATCAATGCGGAGGAGTCGGTCAGCTCGCTGTTCGTGGAATAGTGAATTAGTCCCCTCCCCCTTCCACCCGCAGGGGGTAGGCCGTGGTTGTAAAGCCGCTAAAGCGGCAACAACCACGCACCGTGGGGGAGGGCCAGGGTGGGGTAAAATCCGGGCATCAAGTAGCCTATGGCTTTACCCCATCCCAACCTTCCCCCAGATAGGGGTAAGGAGCCATCGAAGGTGGCTTATCGTTTTTTCGCTGCAGCCACTCCGGCTGCTGCATAACCTGGAAGCGCCTGGTCGCGGGCATTCCAATTGACTGGAGAAGTAAAATGGCAATCGAAGTTAGCGCAACAACACGCAAAGCGCAAGGAACGGGTGCGAGCCGCCGTCTGCGCAAGGCCGGCCGCGTGCCCGGCATCGTCTATGGCGGCAAGGAGCCACTGCTGATAGACGTGGACCACAACAATCTCTACCATGCCCTGCGCAACGAGGCTTTCCACGCCTCCATCCTGGCGCTGGAGCTGGACGGCAAGAAGGAACAGGTGCTGCTGCGTGATTTCCAGATGCACCCCTTCCGCCAGCAAGTGCTGCACATCGACTTCCAGCGCGTGCAGGCCGACAAGAAGATCCACATGAGGGTGCCGCTGCACTTCACCAATGCGGAAATCGCCCCTGGCGTGAAGGTCGGCGGCGGCATCGTCAGCCACGTGCTGAATGAACTGGAAATCGCCTGCCTGCCCGCAGACCTGCCCGCGGCCATCGAAGTGGATCTGTCCGGACTGGATATTGGCCATTCGATCCACATTTCCGACATCAAGCTGCCCAAGGGCGTGGAAGTAGCCGGACACCACCACGCCGGCGACGCCGTGGCCACGGTGCAAATCCCGCGCGGTGCGGTTGAAGCAGCAGCCGAAGCCGCCGCCGAGGGCGCAGCAGCCGCTCCGGCCGCTGCCGAGGCCAAGCCGGCTGCGGAAGCCAAGAAGTAAGCAGAGTTCATTCTGCAAAGCCCGCCATGCGATTTAATGGTCCATGGCGGGCTTTTTCATTATGAGCGCAATTAAACTGATCGTCGGCCTGGGCAACCCCGGGCGCGAATACGAAACCACGCGTCACAATGCGGGGTTCTGGTGGGTGGAGGCATTTGCGCGCGCGCAGGGTGCGAGCTTCAGGCCGGACGGCAAGTTTCATGGGCTGGTGACGCGCACCGCGCTGCACGGGCATGAAGTCCACCTGCTCATGCCGCAGACTTTCATGAACGTCAGCGGGCGCGCAGTGGGCGCCCTGGCGCAGTTCTACAAGATCGAACCGGCCCAGATTCTGGTGGTGCATGACGAGCTCGACCTGCCTCCGGGCAGCGCCAAGCTCAAGCTGGGTGGGGGGCACGGCGGACATAACGGCCTGAAGGACATCATTGCCCACCTCGGCACCCGCGATTTCTGGCGGCTACGCATCGGCATCGGCCACCCCGGCGAGCGCAGCGAGGTCAGCAACTACGTGCTGAATGCGGCGCGCAAGGAAGAACAGGTGCTGATAGATGAAGCGATGGCGCGCGCCCAGGAAGTGGCGGCGCTGATCGTGGAAGGAAAGCTGGAAGCAGCCATGCTTAAGCTGCACACCAATTAGCAAAGGAAGCAACCATGAGTCTCAAATGCGGTATCGTCGGCCTGCCCAACGTGGGCAAATCCACCCTGTTCAATGCGCTGACCAAGGCGGGCATCGCAGCGGAGAACTACCCGTTTTGCACCATCGAGCCCAACGTCGGCATCGTCGAGGTGCCCGATTCACGCATGGACGAACTGGCGAAAATCGTCAATCCGCAGCGCATGCAGCACGCCATCGTGGAATTCGTGGACATTGCGGGCCTGGTGGCGGGCGCATCCAAGGGCGAAGGGCTGGGCAACCAGTTCCTGGCCAACATCCGCGAGACCGATGCAATCGTGAACGTAGTGCGCTGCTTCGACGACCCCAACGTGGTGCACGTGGCCGGCAAGGTGGATCCGCTGGCCGACATCGAAGTCATCCTCACCGAGCTGGCGCTGGCCGACCTGGCCACGGTGGAGAAAGCCATCCAGCGCGACGGCAAGAAGGCCAAGTCCGGTGACAAGGAGGCCATCAAGCTGGTGGCGGTGCTGGAAAAGCTGGCGCCGCACCTCAACGAAGGCCAGCCCGCGCGCACCCTGAAGCTCAGCGACGAGGAGAAGGAAACCATCAAGCCGCTGTGCCTGCTCACCATCAAGCCCGCGATGTACGTGGGCAACGTGCTGGAGAACGGATTCGAGAATAATCCGCACCTGGACAAGCTGCGCGCCTACGCCGCCAAGGAAGGCGCGCCGGTCGTCGCCCTGTGCGCCAAGATCGAGGCGGAACTGGCCGACCTGGACGAGGCGGACAAGAAGGAGTTTCTCGCCGACCTGGGCCTGGATGAACCCGGCCTGAACCGCCTGATCCGCGCGGGATATGACCTGCTCGGCCTGCAGACCTATTTCACCGCGGGCGTGAAGGAAGTGCGCGCCTGGACCATACACAAGGGCGACACCGCGCCGAAGGCGGCGGGCGTGATCCACACCGATTTCGAAAAGGGCTTCATTCGCGCGCAAACCATCTCCTACCAGGACTTCATCGCCTGCGGCGGCGAAGCCGGCGCCAAGGAAAAGGGCAAGATGCGCGTCGAGGGCAAGGATTATGTAGTGCAGGACGGCGATGTGATGAATTTCCTGTTCAACGTGTGACCACCATTACAACGGAACCGACATGAAACATCTCGACATTGGTTGCGGCCGCAAGCCCAAGAACCCGTATGACGCCGACGAGGTTTACGGGGTGGACGTCTATCCGGAAGTGGTGAATCTGGGCCCCAACTTCAAGCGCTGCAACATGGCAATGGAGCCGCTGCCCTTCCCTGACAACTATTTCGATTCGATCTCGGCTTTCGACGTGATCGAGCACATTCCGCGTCAGGCCATGGACTTTGCCGCCGGGATCACCCGCCAGCCGTTCATCGACCTGATGGACGAGATCCACCGGGTGCTCAAGCCGAATGGCATGTTTTACGCGTTTACCCCCGCCTATCCCGCGCCGGAAGCCTTCCAGGACCCGACGCACGTCAATTTCATCACCGAGCTCACCCACACCTATTTTTGCGGCAAGGATGGATATGCCCGGAACTACGGGTTCAAGGGGGAATTCGAGGCGGTTGAAATCCGGCGCATGTATTCGAGCTACGCGCAAAAGGCCAGGCGCAACTGGAAGATCGCCCTGAAGAACTGGCACAAGCACCATATCCGCGGCGGCCTGAGCATCAAGGGCACCCTGGGCAACCTGGTTTGGCAGCTACGGGCGATCAAGTAGCCCCTTCCCAGCCGCGTTTTCTGGTACACTGCGCGCCGCGGCATCGCTTCAGTCTTGTTGCCGCCACCGATTCCGGTTTGCAGTTCACCCCTCATTCAGCCTAAGACTGGCGCCCCACGGGCGGCAGGCCGATGTAATAAATAGAGAAAGTTGATATGTCATTTGCTACGCTCGGCCTGTCCGAAGCCATCGTCCGCGCCGTTTCCGAACGCGGCTATACCCAACCCACGCCCATCCAGGCGCAGGCCATACCGGTCGTGCTGCAGGGTGGCGACCTGCTGGCCGGTGCGCAGACCGGCACCGGCAAGACCGCCGGATTCACCCTGCCCATCCTGCAGCGCCTGTCAGCCCAGCCGGTCAAGGGGAAAGCCCCCATCCGCGCGCTGGTGCTGGTGCCCACGCGCGAGCTTGCCGCCCAGGTGGAGGAGAGCGTGCGCGAGTATGGAAAACATCTGCCGCTGAAGTCCATGATGATGTTCGGCGGCGTCAGCATCAACCCGCAGATCACCCAGCTGCAGGGGCGTGTGGACATCCTGGTGGCCACCCCGGGACGCCTGCTCGACCATGTGCAGCAAAAAACCCTGGATCTCTCGCACATCGAAATCCTGGTGCTGGACGAGGCCGACCGCATGCTGGACATGGGCTTCATCCGCGACATCAAGAAGATCCTGGCGCTCCTGCCAAGGCAGCGCCAGAACCTGCTGTTTTCCGCGACCTTCTCCGACGAGATCAAGGCCCTGGCCGACGGCCTGCTCAACCAGCCCGCGCTGATCGAAGTCGCGCGGCGCAATGCCACCGCCGAAACGGTGACGCAAAAAATCTACCCGGTGGACCGTGAGCGCAAACGCGCCTTGCTCAGCAAGCTGATCAAGGACAACAACTGGTTCCAGGTGCTGGTGTTCACCCGCACCAAGCACGGCGCCAACCGTCTGGCCGAGCAGCTGGGCAAGGATGAAATTCCCGCGATGGCCATCCACGGCAACAAGAGCCAGGGCGCGCGCACACGCGCGCTGGCCGAGTTCAAGAGCGGCAAGCTGCAGGTGCTGGTGGCCACCGACATCGCCGCGCGCGGCATCGACATCAGCGAACTGCCGCATGTGGTGAATTACGAACTGCCCAACGTGCCGGAGGACTATGTGCATCGCATCGGCCGCACCGGACGCGCTGGGGCAGAGGGCGAGGCCAGCTCTCTGGTATGCATAGACGAGCATAAATTGCTGCGCGACATCGAGCGCCTGATCAAGCGTGAAATCCCGGTGGTGCAGGTGCCGGGCTTCGAGCCCGACCCCAATATCAAGGCCGAGCCGATACCTAATGGCCAGAACCGCGGCAATGGGCAAAACCGCGCTGGCGGCGCTCAGGGTCGCGGGCGCGCCCCGTCGCAAGGGCAGGGCCGCAGCCAGTCTGCGCAGCGCCCGGCTGGCAAAACATCTCCCGCAGGCGGCAACAAGCCGCATGCGGGCGGCGCTCCGCGCCAGGGCGGCGGCAAGCCTGCCAGCGGGCATGATGCCAACCGCACTGCGGTGCCCGCGCTGCACCGCTTTGGCGGGCGCGGCAGGTAACTCGCACCGGGTACTGCATGAACGCAACCCTGCCTTCCTATGCCGATCTCACGCCGGACTGCGTGCTGAACGCGCTGGAAGCGCTGGGTTTCCGCTGCGATGGCCGCTTGCTTGCGCTCAACAGCTACGAGAACCGCGTGTACCAGGTCGGCATCGAGGATGGCGCGCCGCTGGTGGCGAAGTTTTACCGCCCCGGGCGCTGGAGCGATGTCGCCATACTCGAGGAACACGGCTTCGTGCAGGAACTCGCCGGGCGCGAAATCCCGGTGGTGGCGGCGCTCGAGATAGATGGCAAGACGCTGCACCACTTCGCGGGATTCCGCTTTGCGCTGTTCCCCAGGCACGGCGGACGCGCGCCCGAGCTGGACGACCGCGACACCTTGGAGTGGATGGGGCGCTTCATGGGGCGCATCCATGCAGTCGGCGCGCTGAAGAAATTCCAGCACCGCCCGGCGCTGGACCTCGCCTCCTTCGGCACCCAGCCGCGCGATTACCTGCTGGCGCACGATTTCATCCCGCAGGATTTGCTGGCCGCCTGGAGCAGCGTGTCGCTGCAGGCGCTGGAGGGCGTGCGCCACTGTTTCGAGCGCGCCGGCGACGCCGCGCTGATCCGCCTGCATGGCGATTGCCACGCGGGCAATGTGTTGTGGACCGACGACGGACCGCATTTCGTGGATTTCGACGACAGCCGCATGGGGCCCGCGGTGCAGGATTTATGGATGCTGCTTTCCGGCGAGCGCGAGGACCGCGTGCGCCAGATGACCGACGTGCTGGCGGGCTACGAGGACTTCCACGAATTCGACGAGCGCGAATTGCACCTCATCGAGGCGCTGCGCACCCTGCGCCTGGTGCATTATTCCGCCTGGCTCGCGCAGCGCTGGGACGACCCGGCATTCAAGCAGGCTTTCCCGTGGTTCAACACCCAGCGCTACTGGCAGGACCGCGTGCTGGAACTGCGCGAGCAGATTGCGCTTATGCAGGAGCCGCCGCTATGGCCTGCATGACCGCATAAATCTGCTGCGCGTGCTGGCATCGGGCTTGCACCCGCAGGGGGTACGCCGTGGTTGTATGGGGCTAAAGCCCCAACAACACACGCTGCACAGTGCTCGGCATCCTCATGTACTAACGTGTACACTCCGGTGCCTGCGCGCTGGGCGCACCCAATGCCAACCCGCTCGCTACGATTTCTGCGGCCATGCCATTCTTTTTTCATGAAAACGCAAACGTCAAATATATGCCCTTGCGGCAGCAACCGGGAATTTTGCGGCTGCTGCGCGCGCCACCTGGATGGCGGCGCGCCCGCACCCAGCGCCGAGGCGCTGATGCGTTCGCGCTATACCGCCTACACCTTGCAGCGTGAAGACTACCTGCTCGCCACCTGGCACCCCTCCACCCGTCCGGCCGCACTGGGTTTGGCGGAGGACATTGCCCCCAAGTGGCTGGGGCTGGAGGTGAAGCGCCATGAACAGCAGGATGACGAACACGCCAGCGTCGAATTCGTGGCGCGTTTCAAGATACAGGGCCGCGCGCACCGGCTGCACGAGACCAGCCGCTTTGTAAAAGAACACGGGCGCTGGCTGTATGTGGATGGCGATATAAAAACCTAGTCGGTATGTGCGTATTGCGCAGTTGCTCCCCATCCTGCCGCAGACCCACTACAATACGGCCATTCCAACCAGATAGAGCGCCGTGACATCCGCCATGAATACCGAAACCGAAAAAAATTACCTGGTCATCACCGCCTCCGGCGAAGACCGCGTCGGGCTGGTCGACAAGTTCACGAGCAAGATAGCCGAAAGCGGCTGCAACATCGAGGAAAGCCGCATGGCGGTGCTGGGCGGAAAGTTCGCCCTGATCATGCTGGTTTCGGGCCCATGGCATGCGCTATCGCGCCTGGAAGGACAGTTGCCGCCGCTGGGCGAGAAACTGGGGCTTACCCTCATCCACGAGCGCACCAGCAAGCGCACACCGACGCATGCGGCGATTCCCTACAGCGTTGAAGTCGTGGCGATGGACCACCCCGGTATCGTGCACAGCCTCTCGGCCTTTTTTGCCCGGAACGGCATCAATATCGAGGAACTGCAGACCAGCACCTACCCCGCGCCGCACACCGGCACGCCCATGTTTTCGGTGGTGATGACAGTGGGCGTGCAGGCCAACATGCACATCCCCACCTTGCGCGGGGATTTTCTCGACTACTGCGACGACCTGAACCTGGACGCCACTTTTGAACCGGTGCGCGGCTGACGCCGCCCGGAAGGCGGCGCGCCCCGCTCAGTGGGACTCTTCTTCGCCCTCTTCTACGTGTTCCTTGCGCTCAGCGCCGTGCGTGAGATACAGCGCGAGTGCGATCAGTGCGATGGCGCCACCCAGATAGAGCAGATCTATCGGCGAGGACAGCTTCATATTCAGCGCTTCCTCGAACAGCGTGACGATCAGAATCATGATGATCACCTTGGCCAGGCGCGACTTGAGGTCGTCCAGGCTGCTGATCACCAGTATCTTGCTCGATGCCTTGCTGCCGTGCGCCTGGTCGATGTCGCTTATGAACAATTCATACAGGCCCAGCGAGAAGATCAGCAGCACCGTCGCCAGCAGATACCCGTCCACCACTTCGACGATGTGCGATACGGTCGTGTCGTGCAGCGCCTTGCGTGCCTCGTCGGCCATGCTTGCATCGGCGTAGTGCAAGGAATGCGCCACCAGCAGCACCACATCCACCGTGGCCATGAAGAAGATGGCAAACCCGGCAAACAGGCTGCCCAGCACTGCCGCCATGACGATAAAGCGGCTGTTCCACAACGAACCTTCGAGTAATGATTCCAGATACTTCACTTTTGCTCCTGACACTTGTTGAAAAAACTTATTGAGAATCCAGGGCCGGGATCACGAAGGAAATGTGCTCTTCCTGACCCGCCCCTGGCCCGACGCTGGCACGGTCGAACAAGTCGCGCAGCGTCAAGTCCGAGGCTGCCATGCCCTGCAGCCCTTCGCGCCGCAGCCACTCGCCTATTCCCCCGTCATCGTGGCGCGCAACGATGGTTTCCGGGGCAAACACGAAAATATGATGCAACTCGCCCAGCTTCACCAGCTCGGGCGTGCGCACCATGCTCCAGCCTTGCCCGGCCAGCTTGCTCACCAGGTTGGCGCGCGACAGCTTGGCCAGTATCTGCTCCAGGTAATCGAACCCCACCTGCAGCTTTTCGCAGAATACCGGCAAGGTCTGCACCGTGCCGCTGCGCAGGCCCTTGTCCATCATGCGCATCATGCACAGTGCATAGTAGAGCTGCGACATCGGGTCGGGCTGCTGCTTGTCCGTGCTGCGCCAGTGTGACAGCGACGAGGTGACGACGGCGCCCAGCAGCACGGCAATCCAGGACAGGTAGATCCAGAGCAGGAATACCGGGATGGCGGTAAATGCGCCATAGACCAGTTTGTAGTTCGGGATGTGCGCGATGTATAGCGCAAGAAAGCTGTTCATGGATTCGAAGGCGAGCGCCGACACCACGCCGCCGATGATGGCATGGCGCATCGGCACATAACGGTTGGGTACCACCCGGAACAGGAAGGTGAAAGCCGGGGCGGTCAGCAGGATCGGGGTCACTTTCAGCGCCGCCAGCCCGATTCCGCTGATCTGGGAGGCATAGCCGACGGATATGCCGACCAGCCATGTGGTCAGCGACAGGCTGCCGCCGACCAGGAGCGGCCCCAGCGTCAGCACCAGCCAGTAGATCAGCACGCGCTGCATCAAGGGGCGCGGGCGCGACACATGCCAGATGGTATTCAGCGCATTATCGATGGACAGCATCAATATCATGGCGGTCGCACCGAGAAATACCACCCCCGCAGCCGTCAGGCGCGCGGCGCTGTCGGCAAACTGCTCAAGATAGGCTGCAACCAGCTTGCCGCCAGTATCCGGCAGCATGTTGGCCGCAATGAATTTCCTGATTCCCTCGGAAAAATCCGCGAACAGCGGAAAGGTCGAAAACAGCGTCAGCGCGATGGTAACTATCGGGACCAGCGACAGCAGGGTGGTGAATGTCAGGCTGGCTGCCATTTGCGCGCACTTATCCTGGGAAAAGCGCGCAGCAATCAGCTTGACCAGGTGCTGCAAATCCCGCCCCCTGTTGTTCATTCTGGAATTCAACTGGTTTATCTCCAATGCCCGAGCAATGCGGTCATGATACCTTACTCCGCTCTGAATTACAGCGTCTGGATGCCGATTTCCCCCACATCTTCAGAATCATCCGCATGACCTTCGCGCAGGCTAATGTGCGCGAAATCATGCAGATTCCGGTCCATCAAGTGCGAAGGCGTGATGTTTTGCATGGCGGTAAATATGCTTTGCGTGCGCCCGGGATATTGGCTCTCCCATGCGGCCAGCATTTCTTTGATGTTCTGGCGCTGCAGGTTTTCCTGCGAACCGCACAGGTTGCAGGGGATGATGGGGAACTCCATGCCGCGCGCATAGCGCACGATGTCCTTCTCTGCGCAGTATGCCAAGGGGCGGATGACGATGTGGTCGCCCTTGTCGGTGACCAGCTTGGGCGGCATCGCCTTCAGCTTGCCGCCGAAGAACATGTTCAGGAACAGGGTTTCCACCATGTCGTCGCGGTGGTGCCCCAGCGCGATCTTGTTCGCGCCAAGCTCCCCTGCCACCCGGTAGATGACGCCGCGCCGCAGCCGGGAGCACAGCGAGCAGGTGGTTTTGCCCTCGGGGATTTTTTCCTTGACGATGGAGTAGGTGTCCTGCGTCTCGATATGGTATTCCACGCCGATCTGCTTCAGATAAGTCGGCAGCACGTCGGCCGGGAATCCCGGCTGCTTCTGGTCCAGGTTCATCGCCACCAGCCGGAAATTGACCGGGGCGCGCTTCTGCAGCGTACGCAGGATGTCGAGCAGGGTATAGGAATCCTTGCCGCCGGACAGGCACACCATCACGGTGTCGCCATCCTCGATCATGTTGAAATCGGCGATGGCCTGGCCCACTTGGTGCTCCAGCCGCCCCTTGAGGCGGTTGAAATTGGTGGAATGGTGCTCGAATTGTATGGGTTGTATCGTATCGTTCATCTTAAGTCTGGATTACCAAAGCGTCGCGAGCGCAGGCCTAACGCGGCGCGCAAGGACGAAGCGGTTTAGGCAGGGATGGGCGAATTTCGCCCAACTCGCAAAAAGCGGAGTTTACAGGATAGCAGAGCGCATTTTGAGTCCTTGAGCATCAAAGTTGTGCCGGGCGCGGCAGTTCAGAGATTGATGCTGCGCCCGCCATCCACCGCGATGATCTGGCCGGTGACATAGGGCGCGTCCTGCAACAGGAACAGCACCGTCTTGGCGATGTCGTCCGGCTCGCCCTCGCGCTTGAGCAGGGTGTGCGCCACGATCTTGCGCCGGCTTTCCTGGTCCTGCCAATCCCCGCCCTCGGGCCACAGGATGACGCCGGGCGAAACAGCATTGACACGCACGAACGGCGCAAGTTCCTGCGCCAGCGCGCGCGTCAGGCCGGACAGCCCGGTCTTGGCCACACTGTACAGCAGGTGCCCATGCATCGGGCGCTCGGCGTGGATGTCCACGATGTTCACGATGGCACCATGGTTTCTGCGCAACTCGCTGGCTGCCGCCTGGGCCAGGAACAGCGGGGCCTTGAGGTTGGTGCCGATCAGGTCGTCCCAGTGTTCGCCGGTAATCTCGCTCAATGGCTGGGCATAAAAACTCGAGGCATTGTTGACCAGCGCATCCAGCCGCCCGAAACGGTGGATGGTTTTCTGCACCAGCTTGGGCAGATCCTGCGCTTGCAGCAGGTTGGCCTGCACGGTCTCGGCCGAACCGGGCCGCAGGCCGTTCAACTCGGATGCCAGCGCCAGCGCCTCCTCGCGCGAAGAACGATAATGCACGGCAACGGCAGCCCCTGCCGCGTGCAGCCTGCGGCTGATCGCAGCGCCCACGCGCTTGGCCCCGCCGGTCACCAACACAACTTTGCCTTGCACCCCGGTCTCCTCTAAACTTGCAGTCGTCAATTTAACACATCAGGCCATGCCCCCTCTACCGCCCCCCTCTCCCGAAGCGCTCGCACATAGCGAGCGCCTGCGCCATCTCATCCGGCAGGACATTGCCCAGCAGGACGGCTGGATCCCCTTTTCGCGCTTCATGGAGCTCGCGCTGTATGCACCCGGACTGGGCTATTACACGGCGGGGGCGCGCAAGTTCGGCGAAGCCGGGGACTTTGTCACCGCGCCGGAAATCTCGCCGCTGTTTGGCCGCACGCTGGCGCATCAGGTCGCGGAAATCATGGCGCACAGCGCGCCCGAAATTCTCGAACTGGGCGCGGGCAGCGGCAAGCTCGCCGCCGACATGCTGCTCGAACTGGAACGCAACGACTGGCTGCCGGAACGTTATTCCATACTCGAGGTGAGCGCCGACCTGCGCGAGCGCCAGCAGGAATTGCTGCGCGAGCGCGCCCCGCACCTGCTGGCGCGCGTCTCCTGGCTGGACGCCCTGCCCGCCCGCGTCAACGGCGCCGTGGTCGGCAACGAAGTGCTCGACGCCCTGCCCGTGCACCTGCTGCGCTGGGAGGGCGGCGGCATCAAGGAGCACGGCGTGTCATGCGCCGGGGAGAATTTCGTGTGGCGCGACCAGGCAATGCAAGAGGATGGACTGCTGCTGGCCGCGCAGCGCATCGAGGTGCCGGAAGGCTACCAGAGCGAAATCTCGCTTTCCTCGCGCGGGCTGGTGAAAAGCCTGTGCGAGCGCCTGCACAAGGGCGTCCTGTTGTTCATCGATTACGGCTTCGGCGCAGGCGAGTATTACCATCCCCAGCGCTCGCGCGGCACGCTGATGTGCCATTACCGCCATCACGCGCACGACGACCCGTTTTTCCTGGTCGGGCTGCAGGACATCACCGCGCACGTGGATTACAGCGCCATTTACGAGAGTGCGATGGATGCCGGCGCGCACCTGCTGGGCTACACCTCGCAGGCGCACTTCCTGGTCAACAGCGGCATCGTCCGCTTCATGCAATCTGTCGCGCCGGAAAACCTGCGCGATTATCTGCCGCTTTCGGTGCAATTGCAGAAGCTCACCAGTCCGGCGGAGATGGGCGAGCTGTTCAAGGTGATTGCGCTGGGCAAGGGGCTGGAAATTCCGCTCTCGGGATTTACGCGCGGGGATTTGTCGCGCCTGCTTTAGAAGCCCTGCCTGTTCGCAGGTAGCGCATGCCCTGCGCAGCAGCCGCGAACGCGGCATAGATCGAAACCAGCGGATCCAACAGGTAATCCCAGAGATTGGTGGATTCAGACCAGCCCACGCTCCACGCCAGCACGGCGGCGGCTAGGGTGAAGGTGATCGCCGGCATCCCCTTCCACGCCGCTAGCAAGGCCAGGCCCAGCAAATAGGCAAGCAGCCAGTAGCTGCCGTAGCCCAGGCGATACGGGTCGTATTCACCCCAGCCCAGCGCCAGGGGGTAGAACCCTGCCGCCGCTACCATGACCAGGAGCAGTAGCTTGTCGCGGCCCGGCAGCACCATCCAGCCGAACCGGGTGTGCAGCAGGGATGCCCCCAGCAGCACCAGGGCAGTGATGCTCAGATCGCCGGTGGCGCCACGCACATAACCCGCCAGCGGCAGGCCGCCTAGCGGGAGCAGCACGGCCATGAATATTGCAGCCGGCAGCCACCCGCGCCGCGTACGCGACATGCGGGATAGGCCCGGAATCCTGCTGGCCAGCACGGCAAGGGCAAGGGCCATGCCCAGCAGGCCGGTTACATCGTTGAAGTGCATCATTTGGCCCGCCCCGCCGGTGGCTCAAGTCCCGCCTGCTGGTCCAGCCATGCCTGGTTGAATTGCACATGCTTGATGAAGGCGCGGTTCCAGGTATAGACCAGGTGAAAATCCCCACGCTGCGTTTGCAGCAGGAAGGGATAGGAAAATTCATAGCGGCAGCCCTGCGGGGTGCAAGCCTGCCGCTCGAGCGACTCGCGGAACTGCTGCTGTTCCGCGGCAGGGACCCGGGTGAGCCTGGCGTCGGATTGCGCGAGCAAAGCGGGAGCGCGCTCCATGTAAGCAGCAACAGCCAGTGGCTGGCCGCGCTGGTTTTCCAGCTCGTAGACCGTTTGCCAGCTTGCCCCATGGTCCCTGGAGATCATCAGGGCCAACTCATCGCGCCCTTGCTCGACATTGTTCAGCACGGCCAGCATGCGCCCATCCGGCAGCACGATGGCGCTGAGGGCGGAGTCTGGATTGGGCAGGGAGGAGCTTACCGGTGCAGTCCAGCTTTGCCCGGCATCCTGTGTGACGATGGCGAGTGCGCGGTGCGGCGGCGGGCCGGAATGGCGCATCAGCACCCGCGCATCATTCCGGTCCTGCACCAGCATCACCGGCTGCAGGGCCCCGCTGCCGCCGGGCGCAAGGCGCTGCTTGTCCAGCACCGCAGACTGGCCATCCAGGCGCAGCAGTTCGCCGAACTTGGTGATGAATTCGTGATAGACCGGGAAACCCAGCGTGCCGTCTTCGTACTGGAAGGGCGCATTGCGCACCAGCGTGCTGACGTTGAGGAAAGGCGAGGTGATGAGCCGCCGCGGGGCAGACCAGGTATCGCCCTCGTCGCTGGAGCGCATTGCCGTAATCGAACTGCCCGCCCAGCCGCCCAACGAGACGGTGACGTAATACAGCCAGAGCGAACCGTCCGCGGCCCGCCCCGCCACCGGGTTGCCCAGCTTGGCGATGTAGCGCTGCAACGCACGCTGGGTGCGAACGCGATCGATCACGCTCTGCTCCGCGCCCCACTGCCCCGAGGCGGGATCGAACACGGCGCTGTGGATTTCCACATCCGGCGCGCCTTCCCGGCTGCCGGAAAACCAGAACGCGCGGAGGCGCCCGTCTTTCAGCTCGACCAGGGTCGCGGCGTGTGTCTGCGCACCCTGCCGGGAGGAAGCGAAGCGGCTCTGCAGCAGCGCGGGTGCGTGACTGGTCGCCGGTGCCGGCGGCTCACGAAACGCGGCTGGCTGCGGGCGCTGCGCTGCCTTGAAGAAGCCTGCGCCGAACGCAAGCATCACCAGCAGCCCTAGCGCCAGACGCTGCACTTTATCTGCACTCGCTGATGGGCTTGATTCCGGTCTGGCTGGGCGTGGGGACCGTGGATTCAACCAGCCATTCCCTGACGAACAGGTGCTGGAAAACTTCGCCCTTCACCAGCATGTCCCACACCTCGCCTTCGGACTGGCGCCCGGTGATTTCGATGCGCTGCCCGATCACCTTGCAGTCCGGGCAAAGGACTTTCTCCTGCATCGGCGCGCGCACCGCAAACAGCCGAAATCGTCCCGCAAGGGATTCCGGGGTCACGCCGGGGAGGTGCTCGTAGTAGCCATGCACGTCGGCACCGGGCAGCAGAAAGCGGTGGCCCTCGTCCTTGCCGATGAACAGATTGCATGGCACCCATACATCCTTTCCTTTGGCATACTGCTGCGCCTCGGCGCTGTAATTACCTGGAGCGCCGTCGAAGGGATCCAGGACCAGGGCAAAGCACAGGTAACCCAGAATGATCGCTCCGCTGAACAAGGTGCGCGTCAGCCTGGGGACGAACATCGCGGTCAGCAGCAAGATCGAGGTCAGGGGCATCATGACCCAGAACGCCCAGCCATACAGCCCCCCGCCCATCTCGTCATCGAGCCGCAGGGCAATGCGCAGCAGCGCCGCCACGAGGGCCGTGCAGATGGCCAGAGCGGTTACGAACAGCCAGCGCGGGATGCGCTCCCAGTAGATCGCAAGCAAAATTGCCAGTGCGGGCATTGCTTCCAGCATGTAGCGTGGCGAGTGCTGGCTCGCCAGGCTGAACATGAGCAAGAACGAACCCAGCAGGATCCACAGCATTTTTTCAGCGCTGCCAGCAAGGCTGCGCTGGCGGTAAGCAACCCAGGCCAGGCCGAACACCGGGAACGCCAGGGTGAGGGCGTTGGCCGGGTAGCCCAGCAGCATCAGCCAGATGGTGTGGTCACCGCGAATCATTTCCCCAAGGTAATTGCCGTGCTCGACCTTGCGCATATTCTCCACCCAGAAGAACTCGTGCCATAGCGCGGCCGGGTTGGGGTCCAGCCCGATCCACAAGCCGAAGAACAGCGCCAGCGCCAGCACCCCGGTCAGCACTGGTTTCCACGAGTCGCGCACCAGAAACTCGCGCCAGCGGTACTGGCGCTGCTGCAGGTACCACCACATCAGCGCCATGCCTACCGGAAGCAGGAAGAAGAACGACTTGTACAGCAGGCCCAGCCCGGTCTCCAGCCCCAGCACCACCGGAAAGAGGAAACGCGAATCAAAGGCGCGCTCGCGCCAGTAGAGCAGGGTGAAGAACGGCAGGAACAGCCAGAACACGATGCCGGGGTCGGTGAGGTAGGGGCGCCCGAAGCGATAAGTACCCCAGAAGGCCAGGTAGGCGAGCAGTGCGACGAAAGCGGTCTCGAGCTTGCCGGTCAGTTTGCGCGCCAGCAGAAACACCAGCAGGGCCGTAAGCAGCGTATAGATCACGCTGGGGTAGCGCAAATGCCACAAATCCCAGTTCTTGCCCCAGTCTGTGGCCGCAATGGCATGCCAGAACATCAGGGGCGGCTTGATGTTGCGCATGGTCTCCAGATCGGATTGCAGCGGGAGCCAGTGGCCGCTGGCCGCGGTCATGCGCGCAATGTGCACATACAGGTATTCGTCGCTGTTCTTGGGAATTTGCTGGCTCCCCAGGCCGTAAAAATAGGTAAACACGGCCAGCAGGGTCGCCAGGACATACCAGGCCAGGCGCATGCGCGTATCTGCGAATCGAGTAAACATGGAGGCTACCAAACGGGAGGATGACTGAAAATGCCGTGCGCTATAATAGCAAACACACCATGATCTTGGGCAAATTATGAGCCGGCTGGCATACTTGAATTTCGCAACAATCCCGGAAACAAAGGGGGGCAATTGAGATCGCTCGTGCTCGGCGGCGGCGGTTTCATCGGCGCCCACCTGGTTACCGCCCTGCTGGCTGGCGGAACACCGGTGCGGGTGCTGGAACGCCCCTACCGCGTACACTCCGCGGCGCTGGAACATACCCCGGGCCTGGAGTGGCAGGAGGGGGATTTCGGCAACAGCCAGGACATCCGCCGCGCGCTGGAAGGGGTGGATACCGTCTATCACCTGGTTTCCACCACCCAGCCGCAATCTTCCAACGACGACCCCGCGTTCGACGTGCAAAGCAACCTGCTGGCCACCCTGAACCTGCTGGAGCAGCTGCGCGGGAGCCCGGGGACGAAACTCGTGTTCGTCTCCTCCGGCGGCACGGTGTACGGCGTGCCGCGTGCGACTCCGATTCCGGAAACGCACCCGACCGACCCCACCTGCTCCTACGGCATCGTCAAGCTGGCCATCGAGAAATACCTGGCGCTGTACCGCATCCTGCACGGCCTGGATTACCGCATCCTGCGGCTGGCCAATCCCTACGGACCGGGACAGGAGGCCAACCGCGCCCAGGGCGTGGTGGGCACTTTCCTGTCGCGCGTGGTGAACGACGAGGCGATCGAGGTGTGGGGCGACGGCACGGTGGTGCGCGACTACCTGTATATCGGCGATGCGGTTTCCGCCATGCTGCAAGCCGCGCAGTGCCAGGGCCAGGAACGCATCTTCAACATCGGCTCCGGCCGTGGCCACAGCGTGCGCGAGATCATCGCCGCCGTCGAGCACACGACGGGCAGAACCGCGCGCGTCCGCTACACTGCGGGCCGCAAATTCGACATCCCCGTCAGCATACTCGACATCGCACGGGCAAAGGCCGAGCTGGGGTGGCGGCCGCGCATCGAATTGGATGAAGGCCTGCGCCTGACCTACTCAGCCATGCTGAATAAATAGCCCGGGAATACAAAGCATGCAACAAACGACCCAGCAACCGCCCCTGACGAATTGTGCACTGTCCATCATCGTGCCGGTCTACCGCAGCGCACCCATCCTGCCGGAACTGGTGGAGCAGATTCACGCCGAAATGCAGAAGGAAGGGCTGGATGGCCGTTTTGAACTGATACTGGTGAACGACTGCAGCCCGGACAACAGCTGGCAAACCATCCGTTCCCTGGCCGGGGAGCACCCGTTCCTCCGCGGCATTTCGCTGCGCCGCAACGCCGGCCAGCACAATGCGATCATGGCCGGACTGCACCACGCCAGCGGAGAATTCATCGTGCTCATGGACGACGACCTGCAGCACCCGCCCAGCGCCATCCGCGACATCCTGCGCGCGCTGGCATCCGGCTACGACGTGTGCTACACCAACTACCTGAACCGGCAGCATGCCTTGTGGAAACAACTGGGCAGCCGTTTCAACGACTGGGTGGCCAACCTGCTGCTGGGCAAACCCAAAGGCTTGTACCTGTCTTCATTCAAGGGCATGCGGCACGAGGTCGCACAGGAGATCATCCGCTACGACGGCCCCTATACCTACATCGACGGGTTGATCCTGGACGTGACCCGCTCCATCACCACCGTGGACATCGAGCACCAGGAGCGCTACGAGGGGGAGAGCAACTACACCCTGGGCAGGCTGTTCTCGCTGTGGATGAAAATGGCGACCAGTTTCTCGGTGGTGCCGCTGCGCCTGGCCACCTATCTGGGATTCACCCTCTCGGCAATCAGCATGATCATGATCGTGGTGGTCATCGTGCAGAAATTGCGCCACCCGGAATGGCCCGGCGGCTGGGCCTCGACGATGGCGACGATACTTTTCATCGGCGGCATCCAGACCCTGTGTATCGGCATGATAGGCGAATACCTGGGGCGCGCCTACCTGAAGCTCAACCGCAAGCCGCAGTTCGTCATCGGCCGCACGACCTGGGATGCGCAGTCGGGCGCGAACAAGCCGGGGGAATCCTGATTCCGAAGAGCAATGGTTTGCTTTACCCTCACCGAAACAAGTTTTTAACCGAC